>WRDW01000038.1 GCA_009779995.1 Oscillospiraceae bacterium
CTTCCGTGGAATGACATTGTGAAACAATTATGTCCAGCCACATCATAACTCCCGCCGCCCTAACCGAGCGGCGGTTTTTCACCCTTCAGTGCATCGCTATTTGACGCTTACGCGCAGGCATTTTCTCCTTGAGCGGAATTCCTCCGTCCAGGCGTCGCCCGTGCTATTATCCACTCCGACGTAGCAGCGGCGGCCCGCTTTTCGGTAGAACAACCCGCGTGGCACACGTTTTTCAATGATCCTCTCCGGGAGCCGTTGTTCCAGGCGATATGCACCGTGCCGATGCCGTCCACGAACATCACACGGCCCCGGTCGCCGGGGCGCAGGGTGGTATGGGGGTCGTCCATTTGAATGAGCTCCACCCGCGTCCCTCTGGGATATTGCGCCTGCACCGCCGCGACGGTTTCCTGTGAGGGGAAATTCATGCGCCCACCCCCTCCTTATAAAAAGTGCTCCCGTGCCGGTTGTCGATACTGAACATCCACGCGCCGTTCCAGCGTTTGCGCGGCTTTCGCGTGATTGGCTTCGGTGAGCGAAAACTGCAAGTGGCGCATCCGCAAGCAGTTTGCCGAGGGCCAGCCCACCCCCTGCAAGGTCTACGGTTACACCCGCGACTATGCAATCATCCCCGAGGAGGCCAACCTGGTGCAGGGCATATTCGCCGACTACCTGTGCGGCATGGACTAGAAAAATCAAGGTCGCCAATATCGCCACTTCGTGTGCGAACGATGTGGCGAACTTAATACTGGAATACGGAGAGGCCCCGCCGCCCGGTGAAGGTGGCGGGCGCGCTATGCTATGAAATCATGTTGGGACATAGCCGTGGCGAGGGGGCTTCGGCTGCGGTTCAGGCAAGGGCAGAAGGCGGGAGGCAGCACCATAGACCATATCCAATTACCGTTTGGTTTATGGGATTTCGCGCCTATTTCCACCTTGGCCCGCTCCAGCGTCCGGGGGGCGATATTCTGCTCTTCGGCAAGCGCATAAACGGCTTCACTGTCAACCGGCCCGTCGGCAAGAAGCTCCGCCAGGAACTGTTTCGCCTGTTCTCGTTCCCTGTTGCGTCGCGGCGACGTTTCCCCGGCGAGGAGCTCGTCGAGGGTGATGTTATACTCGCCGATCCAGCGAAAGCCGCCGTCCAGCGTGAAGGCGATGGGCGCGCCCGTCTCAAAGAAATTCGATTTGTTATGCACCATGACGCGGACATCCTCGTCCGCTTTGCCCAGGTTTAGAACGCTTGGAATGGCGTTGAAAATGTCGATGCTGCCAAGGCCCCGGTATTGCGCTTTGGTCTGGCTCTTGGTGAGATGCCCTATGCACAGGATGGCGCAGCCCGTCCGCGCCGCGACCAAAGCATAGGAGGGGATTTTGCAAGGGTTTATTTTACCCCGCAACCACATAGGGCACGACCATGTCCTCCGGCAGGAATTCGCCGTGGTTCCCGCCGCCCTCCGTCTTGTGCAGGCCGTGGTCGGCGGTGATAATCACCCTGCCATCGAAGCCTTCCAAAAGGCTTCGCACGCAGCCGTCGAGCTCTGCGACGACCTGCCGGGTATCCCCGGCGTGGGGGCCGAAGGCGTGGGCCGCCTCGTCTATTCCGTGGAAATGCACGAAAAGCAGGTCTGGCGCGCTCTCCAGGGCGTCTTTGGCGAGCGTGAAGGCGTTGGCGTCGTCCAGGGCCAAGTCGGGCCGCATGCTCGTGTTGATGAGCGTGTGCCCGCCTTCGATGTAGGCGCAGGTCTTTCCCAGCTGCTCTGCCGCGGCGAACAGGTCTTCACAGGATAGCGCCCGGTTCTCCCTGCCCTGTATGCCGTGGACGTCCGGGGTTTCGCCGGTGAGCATGGCGGCCAGGCCCACGGGGGAGATTGGCGGATAGCAGGCCAGCGCGCGGCGCGGCGACAGCGACGCGAGATGGGGCGCATAGGGCAGCATGTCGAAGCCCATGCCGTCCAGCTCGATTATCATGACGCGCCGCCCCTGTTCGAGGGCACGCAGGGCGTCGTGGTAGGTCTCCGTGATGAGGAAGCCCGGCGGGTCGGCCATCACCCCGGCGATGTCGCGGAGTATCCGGCCATCCGCCAGATGAAGATCAAGCGCGCCGCGCTCACATACCAGGATGCTGTCCTCCGGGCCGCGAAAGAACATCGTTTCCCCGGAAAAGCCCATGGCGCAGAAGCTGCCACCTTCGGGCAGGATGTCCGCCAGGGGCACGCGGCGCTGCGTGGTGTAGACCGTGACGCTGCGGCCGTTGCTGCGGCTCGTGCCCTCCTCCCGCAACGCGCACTGGGTGTCCAGCAGGCGCAGCTGCCCCGCCGTGATGCCGCGCACCTTATCGCCTTGGATGAAATGGACGGCGCGAGGGTCGTCCGAGGTGCTGACCACCACCATCGCCGCCAGGTTCCTGACGTTGGCGGAGGGCGGGTGCAGCTCGCTGCGGAATTCCCATTCGTGTGCCCTGTTGAAGACCAGCGTGCAGCCTGTCAAGTCATCGCCCGCGATGCGGGCGGCGAAGCCGTCCGCCGCGATGAGCAGCAGGTCGAACGCCTGCGCGCGGGTCTCGATGTATTTGTCGAAGTACAGCGCGAGGTCGAAGGCTTCACCCGCGCGGAAGGCGGCGAAGGTGTAGCCCTCCAGGTCGCCCTCGGGAGAAAAAGCGCTGACAGCGCCTTTACAGGCCGTGAGCGAAAGCAGCAGCGCGGCAGCCAGCAGCAGGGAAACCACACGCTTCATTTGATCAGCACCCCGCCTATCTGTATGCTCTCGACGTTCTTCACCCGCATCCCCTCGGGCAAATCCGGGCCGGTGAACAGCGGCGCTTCGGGCGTGCCCTCGAAGACGAGCAGCTGCCCGGCGAAGGTGGACCATCGCTCGTTCTTTACCAGGCCGTCGGCGGCGGTGATGGTGACGAAGTCCGCCCGCTCGGCCCCCGCGGCCTCCAGCAGCAGGGCGATGGGCAGGGCTTTGCAGTCGGCGTCGCCGTATTTGTAGTCCTCCGCCCGGTCGCTCAGCCCGGCAATCAGGTCAGAGAGCGAGACCTCGCGGGTAACTTCCGGCGCATCGGCGCTGGCGATGAGCTCAATGCCGCGCAGATTTTTCACCCAGTACATGGCGCGCTCACCGGGCACGACCAGGCGCGGCTGTATAATCTCGCCGTCGAGCTCGAAAGCGATGAGAATATCCCGCGTGCGTAAAACCTCGCCGGGGATGGCGATGGCGTAGCCGTCCCCGGAGGTGGCCTCGGCGCGGGCGTAGTCCCCCTGCGACGCGCCGTGCTGCGCGAGGATGGTCTCCAGCAGCACGCCCTTGGCCAGCCGCTGCCGCTCCTCGCCCAGGGAGTTGACGGAGAGCGCCTCCCGCTCGGCCTGCGTGAAATCGTGCGGCAGGCGGGCGGCGTCAACGGTGAATTCCCCCCCCGGCAGGCCGGAGAAGGCGATGGTTATGCCCTCCAGGATGGAATAATCGGCCTGACCGGCCCCTGTGCCGCAGGCGGACAGCGCCAGGCACAGGCAGGCCGCCAGCAGCAGCGCGCATATGCGCGCCGGCGCAACGATTTTTCTAGTCATGATATTTCTCCTAGGCGTAGAGGGTGAGGGTGTCGACGTCCTTCACGAACTGGAAGGCGGGGCCGTAGATGGGGCACATGCGGATGACGTCCTCCTCCGAGCCGTCGATGACGAACACCTCGTGCCAGGCGAGGAGGGTGTCCTCCGCCCGGATCAGGGCGATGCTGTAGTCCGTGGCAAAGCCGCCCCGGTTGTTCTCGTCGGGGCTATCCTCCACCCGCAGGTAGGCGTTGTCCCCCAGGGCGTCCACGTCGATGCCGAAGTGCGCCAGAAGGTCCCTCAGGCGTATGCCGGTGTAGATCCTGTGGCGCGGGTCGCCCTGCGGCTGCGGGATCTGCACGCTCTCCTGCTCGACGACGTCAAAGTCGTATTCCTCGGCCAGGGCGATGACCTCGCCGCGGGTGAAGCTCCACGTCCAGACCTCCACGGGCTCGGCTACGGCAGTCACGGCGGTGGTGGTCAGGCAGCCGGGCATTTCGGGCGGGTCGATGCCGAAGAGGTTGCAGAAGAAGGCCGCCACGGCGATCAGGCCCGTCATAAGCCAGACGAGAATGGTTTTCCAGAATGGCATGTAATTCTCCCCCTTGTTTTTGGTGCACGCGCCCGCGCGCGAAGAAGCAAGGGCTTCGGGCGGCTTAAAAAGCCGCCCCGCAGCCCCGGAACAAATACATCAGCATATGGCTTGCTATGCGTAGGTGAGCGTCAGCCCCGAAACCTGCTGCGCGAACAGGCCTGCCAGGCCATCGAGCAGCGCGATGCGGCAGACCTCGCTGGTGTTGCCGTCGTTGTACCTGTCCTCGTACCAGGCGAGCATGGTGGTATCAAGGCTGAACAGCGCATAGCTGAGGGTCACGGGCCTGTTATCGCTGGTGCTGACCGTGAGCGTGGCGGCGGCGGTGATCTCGCTGAGGTCGGCGCCGTAATGCGCCAGGATGTCCATGAGCGCGACGCCGGTGTAGGTCCTGTCGCTGGGCGTGCCGCCGGCCGAGGGCTCCAGATGGCACAGCTGCTCAAAGGCGAGATCGGTAGCCGCGAAGATTTCCATAATCTCGGCGCGGCCGATGGTGATGGTCACGGGCTCCTTGACCGGCGCTTCGGTCGTGGTTACTACCGCCGTGGTGGTCAGGCAATCCGGCATTTCGGGCGGGTCGATGCCGAAGAGGTTGCAGAAGAAGGCTGCCACGGCAATCAGGCCCGTCATGAGCCAGGTGAGGATGGTTTTCCAGATGGACATAGATCATTTACCTCGCTATTTCAGCTGATGGTCAGGGCGTTGACGTTCTGGGCGGAGCGGCCCGCAGAACCGACCGCGGCGCTGTCGGGGTGGCAAAAACGGGATACGTCGCGCACGTCGCCGCCGCCCCGGTCCTCCAGCCAGGCGAGCATGGTGGTGTCGTCCATGATCTCCTCGTATGTGTAGGTCACGGGCCGGTTATCGGTGGTGCCCGCGGTGATGGCCGCCGTCGGGGGCAGCGTGCTGACGTCGATGCCGCAGGCGGCGAGCAGAACCTTGAGCTTCACGCCGGTATAGGTTCTGTTGTTGAGGACGCTGTTCGAATCGAGCCAGCTGACCTGGCGCGTATACTGCTGGTTGGTGCCGGCAAAAGCCGCGATGAGGTCGCCGCGGGTGAAGGACGCGAGATCGACTGCGGGGGAGAAAGCCGTTGTCGTGGGCGCTTCGGTGGTGGTGGGCGCTTCAGTGGTTGTAGTTGTGGGCTCCTGGGTGGTTGTGGGTGCTAGGGTTGTGACAATCGTTGCGTTCGTGGTGGGATTGTCTTCGCCGGGTTCACTGTTCCTGATGAACAGGAAGATGCCGACGGCCACCGCCACCACGAGGGTCCAGATGAGGATGTGTTTCAGCCAATGCATTGTGTTTCCCCTTTCGTGAATAAAAAAATTTATTTATATGCCGGCCCGGTAGATGCGGCATATTTGCATGAATAAAAAGCGCGGACCGAAGAATCGATCCACACCGCAATACTGCCCTCCTTGACGGGGGGTGTGAACGCAAGTTCTTCTCAAGCACGGAACGCATGTCCGTTTCCAGTCATACGCATTGGCCCTGCGCCATGGTACCATCCCCAACGTCTCCTGCGGGAGACGTTGGGGAGCCGGATGCTTTAGGCTGCGGGCTCGAATTTGCGCGGGTATTCAGTTTACGGGTCTATTATAGCGCGGCCGGGAGGGAATGTCAAGGGAAAAATAATTGACAGGGGCCTTCTTCTGTAGTAAAATATAGCTGTAGGGGGCGGCCTCCCGGGCGTCCCGCACCAAAACACAAACAGATCAGGAGGGCATCACATGAAATACGCATTGTTTACCGGCGCGGGCGGGGGCTTGGGCGGCGCGGGGGCGCGGGCCCTGGCGGCGGCGGGCTGGACCGTCTTCGCGGCGGACATCAACCGGGCGGCGCTGGAGGAGATCGGGCAGGTGCCGGGGATCATACCGGTGTACATGAACGTCACCAGCGAGGAGAGCATCAGGGAAGCCGTGGCCGAGGTGCGGAAAACGACGGACACGCTCCAGGCGGTGATCAATTTCTCCGGCATCCACACCATGGCCTCTATGGTGGAGGGCGAGATCGGGAAAACGCTGCAAAAAATGATCGATATCAACGTGCTGGGCATGGTGCGCGTCAACCGCGCGTTCTTCGGGATGATTCGCGCCGGGGGCGGCAGGATTATCAATTGCAGCTCCGAGTGCGGCTACATGAAGCCACAGCCCTTCAACGGGCCCTACACCGTCACCAAGTACGCCGTGGAGGCCTACAACGACAGCCTGCGCCGGGAGCTGATGTACCTCGGCGTGCCTGTTGTCAAAATCCAGCCGGGCTCCTTCAAGACCAACATGCACAGCGACGCCTCCGCCGGCTTCGAGAAGCTGCTTGCAAGCACGGAATTTTACACGAAAGTGCTGAACAAGATGCGGCCCCTGATGGAGATGGAGTTCAAGATGGCCAACGACCCGAAGTACCTCGTCAACGCCCTGCTGAAGGCCGTGCAGGCGGATAAGCCGAAGATCAACTACCGGGTGAAGAACAGCAAGCTGCTGGGCATGGCGGAGCTCGTGCCGGATGCGCTGCTGGACGCGGTGTATCGGGTAATATTGAAGTAGGTCTGTTATTTATTCCGCGCCCCATCCACGGCCGACCGAAGGTCTGCCCTACGGGGATATGGCCCGAGGCCAGGCAATCGCAAGCATACCTGCGCATTTTCCACGGCCTTTGGCCCCGGCCCCCGGCCGTATCCCCGTAGGGCAGACCTTTGGTCGGCCGTGACCCAGCGAACACAAATAATTTATGAAAGGACTTTCCACCATGAAAAAACCAACCAACCGCCTACTTGCTATCCTGCTGGCAGCAGTGCTGCTGTGCGGGGCTATGTCCATGCCTGCCGGTGCGCAGGGGGTTGACATCACCGCCGCGTTCACCGATCCCGCGTTCAGGGCGGCGGTGCAGGCGCTCATCGGGAAGGATGTGATACTGGATACGGATGTGGCGGAGGTGAGGGAGCTGGATGTGTCAGGGGATTGGGAAGATTATGGGAGTTTAACAAGTCTCGCTGGGTTGGAATATTTCACGGCCCTGGAATGGCTTGATTGCAATTACAACCAGATTTCTGAGTTGGCCGTGTTACCTTCCAGTCTTAACTATCTAAGCTGCTATGGCAATAAATTGACAGCGTTGCCAGAGCTACCTTCTGGTCTAGCTTATTTAAACTGTGGCCTCAATCAGCTTTCTGTATTGCCTGCTCTTCCTTTTAGTCTAACCTTTCTTGATTGCGGCATGAATCAACTGACGGAGCTGCCTGTGTTGCCATTAGATATGCAATCTCTTTGTTGCGATAGTAATCCATTAACTGCACTACCTGCATTACCTTCTGGGATTCAAGGGCTGATTTGCAATTTCAATCAGTTAGTTGAGTTGCCCGATCTACCATCCGATCTAGGCTTTCTTTGGTGTTGGGGTAATATGCTCACCGCGCTGCCTACGCTACCAGCTGGTTTATGGAGACTTGATTGTGATCAAAATCTACTGACAGAACTGCCAGAATTGCCTGCAAGTCTAGCATGGCTGGACTGCCATTACAATCAATTGACCGAATTGCCTGCGCTGCCCTCTGGCCTTACCAATCTTCGCTGCGAATATAATCAGTTAACTACTCTTGACGTAACCGGCTTGCAATTGGAGAGGCTTTGGTGCCATTTCAATAATATGGCGAGCGAATCCGATGTAATCGGCTTCACCGGCGAATGGGATGATGAAAACTTTATTTTCGACCCGCAAAACGCTGACAAAACCACCCTAACCACAAAACTAACCCAAGCCAAGGCCATAGAGAAAGGCAACAACACCGATGCCACATGGAACGCCCTGCAAGCGGCAATAACAGCCGCGCAGGCCGTGGCGGACAACGGAAACGTCACGCAGGCGCAGGTGGACGCGCAGGTGACGGCACTGCAAAACGCGATTGACGGGCTGATTGCGACAGACAAAGCGGCTTTGACAGCAAAACTAACCCAAGCCAAGGCCATTGAAAAAGGCAACCACACCGACACAACCTGGAACGCCCTGCAAACGGCCATAACCGCCGCGCAGGCTGTGGCGAACGACGGGAACGCCACGCAGGCGCAGGTGGACGCGCAGGTGACGGCACTGCAAAACGCGATTGACGGGCTGCGCGAGAACGAGCCGCCGCCCGAGCCCGGCCCCGGCCTGCTGCAATGGGCGCTGCGGGTAGTGCTCACCGGCCTGGGCTGGGTGCTGTGGCCCGACTGGCCGCCGATATTGCAATTTATATTGAAGATCGTGTTCTTCGGCTGGCTGTGGATGCGCTGGCTGTAAAAATTCATGGGCGCGGCTTCGCAGCGCCGGAAATCATTTTTGAAAGGTGCAACCACCATGAAAACCCTCTCCCTTTCCGGCCCGGACTGGACTTTTAAACAGTGGGGCGACCGCACAGCCCTGCCCGCCACGGTGCCGGGGTGCAATTATCACGACCTGCTGCGCCTGGGGAAAATCGAGGACCCCTTCACCGGCACCAACGAGGGGAAGGCCCTGTGGGTGGGCGAGGCGGACTTCGACTACATGCGCACGTTTGCCCTGGCGCCCGAGGACCTGGCTGCGGACAGGATAGAGCTCTTCTGCGCGCAGTTGGACACCCTGTGCCGCGTGTATGTCAACGATATACTTGTTGGCGAGGGCAGGAACAATCACATAGGCTACAGCTTTGACGTGACCGGGGCGGTCGAAGCGGGGGAGAATCAGCTGCGCGTGGAATTCGATTCCCCCATGCGCTATGCGGCGGCCATGGCGAAGGAGTTCCCCACCGCGCCGGACATGAACTTCCCCGGGCGGGTGCACATACGCAAGGCGCAGTGCCACTTCGGCTGGGACTGGGGCCCGCGCATCCCCGTGAGCGGCATCACCGGGGAGATTGCGCTGCATTTCTATCGCAACGCGAAGCTGCTGCCCATGGAGACCGCGCAGGAACACGCGGACGGGCAGGTCAAGGTCAGCGTGAAGGCGAACGCCGAGGCGCTCCGGCCGGGCGTGAAGCTGCGTGTGACTCTTTTGTCTCCCGCCGGGGATGTCCTCGCCCGCAGCGACGGCGACACCCTGGAGGCTGTCATCGAGAAGCCCGCGCTCTGGTGGACGCGGGAGCTCTCCGGGAAAGCCGAACAGCCGCTGTACAAAATTATTGCAGAGGCGCTGTACAACGGCGAGGTCGTCGACGTCATGAAGCGCAAAATCGGCCTGCGCACGATTGCGCTCAACCGGGAAAAGGACGAGTTTGGAAGTAACTTCCAGTTTGTCTTGAACGGCGTGCCCATCTTCGCCAAGGGGGCCAACTGGATCCCGCCGGATGCCTTCCCCGACAGGGCCACCAAAGAGACCAGGCGCGAACTGCTGCAACAATGCGTAGACGCCAATATGAACATGATCCGCGTGTGGGGCGGCGGCTACTATGAAACGGATGAGTTTTATGATCTCTGCGACAGCATGGGCCTGCTGGTGTGGCAGGACTTCGCCTTCGCCTGCGCGCCGTACCCATTTGACCGTGAGGATTTTTTGCGGAACGTAAAGGACGAGGTCGAGTACAACGTCACGCGGCTGCGGCATCGGGCCAGCCTGGCGCTGTGGTGCGGCAACAACGAGATCGAGTCCATGTCCATGATGTGGCGGCTGACCCACCGCGAATTGCACGCGCAGCAGGGCAGGTTCTTCTGGGAGACCCTGCCCGCCTGGGCGAACGAACTCGACACGCAGACCCCCTTCACCGCCACCTCGCCCGCCGGGAGCGCCTTCATGCGGGGCGTGGAGAGCGACGGCGAGGGCGACACCCACCTGTGGCAGGTTTGGCACGGCCTGCAGGAGCTGCGCTTCTTCCGGGGGCGCATGACGCGCTTTTGCAGCGAGTTCGGCCAGCAGTCCTTCCCAAGCGCCGGGGCGCTGCGCGCCTATGCGGGCGAGGGCGAGCCGAAGCTCAGCGACCCCGCGATGAAGTCGCACCAGAAATGCATGAGCGGCAATGAGAAGATTATTTACTATGTGCTGGCGAACAATCGCCTGCCCAAAAAATTCGCCGGGCTGGCCTATCTCTCCCAGATCGCCCAGGCGGACAGCGTGGCCTACGCCACCGAACACTGGCGGCGAAACCGGGGGCGCTGCAACGGCAGCCTCTACTGGCAGCTCAACGACTGCTGGCCCGTCACCTCCTGGTCCAGCATAGATTATACAGGCAAGGCCAAGGCCCTGCAATACTTCGCGCGCCGCTTCAACGCGCCGGTGTCGCTGTCGATTGATGACGACCGGGGCGTCACGAAAGTTTACATTTTAAACGACACACAGCAGGCCCGCAGGCTCACCCTCGTGCGGCAGCTGATGGACTTTTCCGGGCGTGTGCTCTATTCCAACGAGTGCCCCGTGAATGCCCCGCCCCTGTGCGCCTTTATAGCCGCCGACCTCACCGGCCAGGAGCGCGGCTGCGATCTCGTATTGCGCGTGCAGCTGAAAGACGGCAACGAGCTGCTCTCCGAGCGCACGCTGCTCTTCGATAAAGAAAAAAATCTATGCCTCCCGCGCTGCGCGTTTACTTCAAGTGTCGAGGTAAAGGATGGCCTCGCCCATGTCACAATCCGAAGCGACAGCTTCGCCCGCGCCGTCTTCCTCGAGAGCGACCTGGCGGCGGGCAATTTCAGCGACAACTTCGCCGATCTCTTCCCCGGCGCGCCGGTCACGCTGACTGTCAATTCCAACGGGGCCAGCGCCGAAGATATTCAGGCAAGCCTGCGCGTCACCTGCGTGAACAACCTGGAGGCGCACTCCCAGGCCGTGAGTACCCTCAAGCGCACGCAGGCGATAACGCCCCCGGCCCACGCGGGGGCCTGGGCGTTTTTCAAGGTGAGCAGGCTGGTGAAGTAGGGGTATCATTGTGTGTCGCTATGCGGCCCCTCAAGGACACCCCCGGCGCTGCGCGCCTTCCCCCCTCGCAAGCGAGGGGGGCTTTCTGGGTTGGATGGTTATTTTGAATTTTTCAGTTCAGATATGCTCCCGTGCCGCAAACAAATCATAGCGTTATAATCAACCTTACGCTCCTTGCCGATCAGGGAGGCCGTCAGGGCGGGGATGTCGCGGAAGAGCGCGTTTTTGTGCCCTAGGGTTTGCTCCGCAGCCCACACAATCGGCCAGAGCTGCGCAAGCAGCCGCATCGCGCGGGCGTACTCGTGGGTGTCCCTGGTGTAGGGCTGGTCGCCGTAAAAGATATTGCGCACCAGGTCAATGGCGAAGGGGAACAGGGGGTTTTTGCGCACGAGTGCTGCAATCGGCCCGTTTTTCTTGATACCGAGCTTCTTCAGGTATTCGAAAATTTCGTGGTCGATTTTGCGGTTGAAGCGCCACTGAAAATATTCCTGCGCTGTCATGCCGTTCTTGTCCCAGTCGAAGTCCTCCACAGTGGAGCTTTCAATGCGCATGACCCAATTGTTGTCAATCGTGACCTTGCGCATGGCGCATGGCCCGCCCGCCAGGGCGCCCGTGCAAATATCAAAAATAAAATTCCCGGCGGGCGTTGTGAGCTTGTTGACCGACTGCATGTGCATGTGCCCGGTGAACATCAGCGGCAGCCTGGCATCGGCCAGCCTGGTGGCGATGTCCTTCCAGTCCTTGATTTTGGCGTCGCCTTCCCCGGCGAGGATGGGCGAGCCCGGCAGCAGCGGCACGTGCATCATGCCGAAGATCAACTCACCCTGGGCGTTGGCATTCTCGATCTGTTCTACGATCCAGTCCATCACGGCTTCCATGCCGCTGTTCTTCTTGCCCAGGAAGTAGTTGATCCCCAGCAGGCGCACGCCCTCTCCCACCTGTGCAACGTAGCAGCGCCGCTGTTCGTCCACGGCGATGGCGTCCCGCAGGCCGTATTCATAATACAGCCCCGGCAGCTGCGCCCGCGTGGTCTCCTCCACCAGGATGCGCGCCTCCCCGGCAAAGGCATAGGGCATGTTGTCGCCGTCGTGGTTGCCGGTGATCATATATATCTTCTTCCCGGCCGCCCTGAGCATCTCCAGCTTGCCAATCATAGCCCTGTGGCTCGCGGCCTCCCCGTTGAAGGTCATGTCCCCCGCGATCAAGATTATATTCGTCTGCGTATCAGCGGCCAGCCGCGCGAAGGCGCTGTCAATGATCGCGCCCGTCTCGGCGATGCACTTCTGGTCGGTGAGGCTGCGCGCCTCATAGGCCTCGCCTTCAGCGCCCAGAGCGTTATCGAAGTAGTGCAGGTCGGCGATGAGATAGAACTGGAGGGGCTGTTTCAAGATTACACCCCCAGCAAATTCGGCAGATCCTTTGTGAATAGAATCCCTAAATCCCGGAAAAAGTGATAGATATACCCCCAGGCCTTCTCCAGCACAGGCATGGGTTTGGGCGCGCCCAGCTCGACGCCCTCCTCCGTCACGCCGGTGAACGCATAGGCGAAGGTCGCCGCCCAGCTGAAGGCGTGGTCGGAGAGGTCGCGGCCCTCGGCGGTGCGCCAGGGCTGGTGGCAGGACGTCACCAGCGTGAGTGCCACCGCATCCCCGCTGCGGTACATGATGCGGTCCACGCCCGATTCCTGGTACCAGTCGCTCTGGCCGGTGTACGCCTCCCGGCCGTCGTTGAACGTCTCGGCCCAGGTGTCCCGCAGGCCGTTGGGCTCCATGAGAACCTCGTACAGGCCGTCGAAGGGCTGGCGCAGGCGGGTGTTGAAGTCCCCCAGCACCACCACGGCGCGGCCCTGCGAGTGCTCTTGCATGTAGGCGCTCAGCTGCTGGAACTGCGCGCGGCGGGCCGCGGCGGCGGGGTTGCCCGCCCCGCCGCCGCCGGCGTTGGCGTGGAGGTTATAGACGTCCAGGTACACCCCGGGGGCCAGCTCCATCACCGCGTGCTGGAAGCCCTTGGGGGTGTACTCGTCAGTCGCCCCGTAGGTGAAGCCGCCGTAGCGCTGCGCCCAGGCGCGGCGCTCGATGTTGTAAATCGGGTGCTGCGAGAAGAAGTCCAGGCCGTCCCCGGCGGGGATGTTGCCCTGGTTATAGCTGTAATACGGGGCGGCGAAGGCGCGCCGGATGGAGAAATAGTTGCTGAAGTCCTCCTGTACGGCCAGCAGGGCGCAGCCGTCCGCGGCAATCTGGCGGCCGATCTCGGCGGCGTCCCGCCAGGGGTAGTGGCCGTAGCCGTTGATGAACGCGGGCAGCGGCAGGCCGTCAATGTTGTAGGTGATCATTTTCAATTCCCCCTGAGCTGGGAGGGCGTCAGCCGCGCTGATTGGCAGGGCAAAGCAGGCCAGGCACAGCAGCAGGCCTGTGCACAGAGCGAGTGTGCGTTTTGTTGTTTTCAAGATAATTTCCTCATGATTCATGTTGATAGACCAATCATATCACAGATGGCTCGCATATGCAATAAATTTTCTTCTCCCGGCCATACTAATTCTGAACATTTTGGCCCAGGAGGATTTCTCATGAGGCTTGCGCACCAAAGAAATAAAGCAACCCGCGTCTGGGCCAGGCAGCTCTTACATGGCCATAGGGGCACGGCGGCGGGCTTGCTCGTGATAGGCTTCCTGCTGGCGGCGGGGGCGGGCTTTCTGCCGCTGCTGCTGGATTTCGCCGCGAGCCGTGCCGCCGCGGCCATCCCCAACCACACCCCCATGGCGGACATGGGCCTGCGCTGGGGCAAAGCCGGAGGAGCCGTGCTGCTCGGCCTGTTGGCGGCGCTGCTGTGCGCCCCCCTGCGCGTGGGCCGCGAGGCCTGGTACTTCGGCGGGGCGGATGGCCGCAGGCGCTGCGCCGCCCGGGTGCTCTTCTGGCTCCAGCCCCGCTGGGCTTTGAAAGCTTCGCGGTTCGTGATTGCGATTTTTCTGCGCAAATTGCTTTGGGCGGTTCTTTATTTGCTGCCGGGGGGATTCCTGCTCATCGGCACGCTCTGGCAGGCGCAATCCGGCGACCTCTCCATGGGGCTGTTTTTGAGCGCCGTCGGCGGGGGCGCGGCCCTGCTGCTGCTGGGGCTGGTGTTCTATGGGGCCACGGCGCAACGCTACGCGCTGGTGCTGCCCGTGCTGGCCAAGCAGCCGCGCTGCAAGCTGAAGAACGCCCTGCGATTAAGCGCCGCGCGCACCGACGGCCGCTGCGCCGCCCTGCTGCGCTTCCGGCTGGGCTTTTTGCCCTGGTACCTGATGAGCCTGCCCATCATTCCCCTGTTTTTCACCGCGCCGTATATCACGCAGGCGCTGGCTTGCAGG
The DNA here is from genome assembly GCA_009779995.1 of Oscillospiraceae bacterium. Lineage (GTDB taxonomy): Bacteria > Bacillota > Clostridia > Oscillospirales > Acutalibacteraceae > WRMQ01. Next base: position 14,333 of record WRDW01000038.1, read on the forward strand.
CACGCGGAATTATTGCGGGGCGGGGTGGAGTGAAATCTATTTGGCGTACACATCAAATGAGTATTCGTCAAGCCATTCCCCCGCAACATAGTCCCGCGCGCGCAGGACGACCCTGTCCTCGTAGGCCTCCACCTGGCAGCCGATGCCGGTCTGCGCGCCGCTGAGCAGCGTTGGCAGGTTGACGTAGGTCACGCCGCCAATCTCCTTGACCTCGAAGGGCCTGTGCAGGTGGCCATTGAAGAAAAAGACGTTCTCGTACTGCTCGATGATCTCCCGTATTGCCTCGGACTGCTCGCCTACGCCGCCCCACTCCCAGGCGAAGGTGTGGCCCAGCTGCTGGTGCAAGAAGATGAAGATGGGATAGCCTTTCAGTGCCTTCTCAAGGGTTGCAGCCAGCCAGTCCAGCTGGATTTGGGAGATTGTCGCTGTGGTGTCCTCCTGGGGGTCTTCATCGCCGAGAATGATAAAGGTGTAGGGATTTTCTATCTGATAATGAAGTCCACCGTCATAGAAAGCACTCGTTATTCTATAGTTCATCTGGTTATAATAGGGCTTGTCGTTTGCTGCGCCTGTGTAGGAGCGCAGGAAAAAATTATGCCGTCTGATGGCAGCGGAGGTTTCGTAGGTGCTCTGGTTCAGGTCATGATTGCCCATGGCCATCAGGAAATTCTTCGAGCTGTCATAGCGCGAGAGCAGGCCGTAGAGCATGATATACTCGGTGATCTGGCCGTTCATGGTGTTGTCGCCCACGAGGACAAGGGCGTCCTGCCGCTGTTTGGCCGAGGCCATGTCTGTCAAGACCTGCGCGAAATCCCGGAAGCGGAAGAGCGTGTAGGTCTCCATGTGCACGTCGGCGACGACGCTGAACTGCAGCTCTACACTTTCGGGGTCTTTGGCCTCGATTGGCGCGGCGGGCGCGGCCGGGGCCGCCCCTGTGATGAAAAGGAGGCCGGACAGCAGGAAACCCGCAAGCTTCAGGAAGAGCGAATTGGCAAATGCTAAGATCATGACGATTCTCCTTTGTAGAAAAAATTTTAGAGGTTAAGTCCAAGCCTATAGCCGCTGCGCGTGGCCTCGAGGACCTTGCCGCGCTGGAAGCTGTCGCCTATGTTGTGCACGGGTATGGTTGGAAAGGCCGCCTGGAGGGCGTGGAACAGGGCCTCGTTGGGGCGCGCGCCCACCGCGAGGATGACCGCGTCGGCCTCGCGGAAGAGCTCCTCTGGCTGGTCTTTGACCTTCGGGGCCAGGGGGTTGAGCACGTTCTCGGGCAGGAGGGGCGTCCAGCTGACGTAGGGATTCGGCACGGTTTTGGAGGCGTTGCGCAGCACGGTGACGCCGAACAGCCCGTAGGACAGCAGGGACGTGCAGTTCATGAGCCTGACATTGGCGTCGTAGAGATATTTCAGCAAATACCCACGGTTGGCGGTGCAGACGCCTTTCATAAACGCAGCCTGCTGCTCGATGACGGTGACGTCTTTGCCTTTCTCCTTGGCGAGGAAATAGGCCAGCTCGCAGCCCACGCTGCCGCCGCCGACGATCACCACGGTTTTCGCGCCGTCGATGCGTTCCGGGCGCTCCAGCACCTCCACGGCCTGGAGGGGCCTGGCCTGCTCCCAGCCGGGCAGCTTTAGCTCCAGGTCAATTGAACCGGCGGCCACGACGATCTGGTCGAAGCTCCTGAGCGTGCCCGGCGCGGCCTCGGTGTTCAGCCTGATTTTTAAGTCGTGCTCTTTTGAAGATTTTTCCACCCAGTGACGTAAGTATTGCAGGTAGTTCGCGAAGTCCAGCTTGCAGCCGGGGATGCTCCCGGGGATCGCACGCCCGCCCAGGGCGGCGTTCTTCTCGAAAAGGGTGACGCTGTGGCCGCGCCGCGCCGCCGTCACCGCGCAGGTGATCCCGGCCGGGCCGCCGCCGATCACGGCTACTTTTTGCCGCTTCTCTGCCGCGAGGGGCGAAGCCGGGTAAATGTCCTCGAAGGCCGTTCTCGGGTTCACGGCGCACTGGGGGTGGCCGCCCTCCACGAACTCGTTGATGCAGCCCTCCTGGCAGCCTATGCAGGGGATGATGTTTTCCACGCGGCCGGAGCGCGCTTTGTTGGGCCATTCGGGGTCGGCCAGCAGGGGGCGGCCCAGCATCACCATGTCGCACTTGCCGCCCCGCAGGGCGCTCTCGGCCAAATCGGGGTAGCCCAGCTTGCCCACGGCGGCGACAGGCACGGGCAAGCCCGCGTTTGACAAGATGTTTTCCCGGGCAAAGCAATCTTTCGTGATCTGCGCGATATCCAGGTAGCAGCCGGGGGGCATCCCCTCGGGGGGGTGCGGCAGCCACCAGTTGTCGTAGCAGCCGAGGTCCACGTCCACCATATCTACGCCGGCCTTGACGAGATTTTTCAGATATTCCAGGGTCTGCTCTATCGTCCGGCCCTTCTTGAATTTTTTCATGTAAGTGCCGTCCATGCGCTTGCCGTAGGTCTCGTTCAGGGCCAGGGAGAGGTCGATCCGGAACATAATGGGGTAGTCCACGCCCACGCGCTCCCGGATATATTCGATCATTTCGATGCCGAAGCGCTGCCAATCGGCGTATTTGCCCAGCTTCCTGCGATTGAAAGCCGGGTTTTGCAGCTGCTCGATGAGGTAGCCCTCGTGGCCGTGAATATACACGCCGTCCAGGCCCGCGGCCTTGGCGTCGGCGGCGGCCTGGCCCATGGCCTTCACGACGCTTTTGATTTTGCCGTCGGTCAGCGGCAAACAGGGCACATTGGGCATGTAAAAATTGGGGTTCAGGGAGGCCGAACAGGGGAACTGGTATTTGTTCAGCAGGCACTGGGGGTTGCCCACGCGCCCGAGCCCCGCCGAAAGCTGCACGAACACCCTGGCGCCATGGGAGTGGCAGCGCTGCACTAAATCTCTCCAGCCGGCGAAGACCGTGCGGCTTCTGTCTATGCGGGGGAAATAGCTCAGCTGGCCGGGCTCGGTGAGCGAATGGTCGATGTGGTGCGTCACGGGGATCAGCCCCGTGGTGATGAGCCCCACGCCGCCCTTCGCCCGCTCGGCGAAGTAGGCGATCATCTTCTCGCCGGGCCGCCCGGTCTCCTCGCACATGGAGATGTTGCCTATGGGTGCCATCACCAGCCGGTTTTTAAGATGCAGCCGGTTGACCTGTATGGGCGAGAACAGCTCCGTGTAGGGGTGCAGCGCCTGGGTCATTTGGCCCGTTTGCGGTGTAGTACCGTCAAGGAACCACTCGCCGAACCAGCGGGTGAGCTCCTCTATTTTGGGGTCGGTGTGCATGTATGTGAAACCTCCCGGTTTGTAGTAACGCAGTGCCGTAGGGGGCGGCGTCCCCGACGCCCCTGGGCGTTTAAGCAAGGTTTTGCGTGGGACGTCGAGGACGCCGTCCCCTACAGTTGTGCGTTTCGCACGAGGAACGCCGCTCCGCGATGGTGCTCCGCACTTCCATCCTCACCCGCCCGAGGCGGGAGCTCCTTCCACAGGAAGGAGCCTTGGGGCTTAAGCCGCAAGCAAGTAATGCGACCACAGGTCTTGGGGGTTCGATGACGTGTTCCACCTAAACCCCCAGGCTCCTTCCTGTGGAAGGAGCTCCCGCCTCGGGCGGGTGAGGATGGGTTCGCGGAGCGACGTACCTAGCGCGCTTTCGTCAGCACACGCATTTTCCCCTTCCCCCACTCCCACGCCACCGCAAACACCAGCGCTGCCGCAAAGGCAATCACCGCGCCGCCCCAGGCGAAAACCTGCCCGGGCAGGCCGCGCGTGACAAGCCATTTCAGGCCGGAGACAATGGGGTAGTGCAGGATGTAAATCATCAGGGAATATTTCCCGCCCCAGCGGGGGAGGAAGGACTTTCCCGTGGCTGAGGGAAAGCGTGAACTGAGCAGCAGCAGGCTGGCCGCCAGCAAAAAGCGCGCGGGCCCGAAGGGGTTGCGCAGGAGGGTGAAATGCTCCAGCAGGCACAGGGCGGCGCAGGCGAAAGGCAGCGCGAGGACGGCCCAATCCGGCAGGCGTTCGCGCCTGCGGCGGTTCTGCCGCAGCCACATCCCCGCCAGTACGCAGGGGAGCCCGGTGAACAGGAAGTTGCGGGTGATCATGCCGCGCTCCTGCACGCCCTCGATGCCCCGCGCGGCGAAGCCCGCCAGGGGAATCGCGGCGGCGAGCAGCGCCGGGATGAGCAGGTACAGCCACCGCAGGGGGATGCGCTCCAGCGCCGCGCGCAGCAGGAGCAGCGCGTACAGCAGCGCGGCCAAAAACCACAGGTGCGCCGCGCCGCCGGGCCAGAACAAGTTCGTGTTGTTGAAGGCCAGAAACGAGGCGATGGCGCGATAATCGAAGAATGCTTTGAACGGGGCCATGAATCCCGTTTTGTCGATGAAGACGCTGTAGGCGATGTTCATGGCGAAGAAGGCCGCGCAGCTTGCGGCCAGCAGGAGGGCCATCCGCCGGGCCTGCTTATCCAGGCGCGCTTTGATCACGGCCATGTCGTTATCCGCCAGCCACCAGCCGGACACCATGAAGAAAAACGGCACCGCGCAGCGCGCGATCGGCCTTGCCGCCTCGCCGAGAGCCCCGGGCAGCGGCGCGTGCAGCAGCACCACGAAGAGGGAGGCCAGCAGGCGCAGGGTATCCATGAGGGCGTTGCGGGGGACGGGCATGGGCGCGGCCTCCTCTCATGTTGAATATCACTATTATAGCAGCCATGCCGCCGCAAGTCAAGCGCGCGAAAAAGCCGAAAATACTTTCGGTGCGGTCTCGCTTTTTTGGTAAGCCGTGCTATAATAGCACCATCACCAATAGAGAGAACCAGTATTTCTTTATAACTGAACTATCCAACCATATGGCCCCCGCAACTAAAGGAAATTCTTTATCAATCAATTCGCTTCTCCCCCTGTCCCTCCGGCAGGCCTTGCCCCCAAATCCGTATTTGCCGATCAAAATCGCTCATAAAAAGCCGGTCTTGGACGGGCCGGTATTTTTCTAACTCGGCCCTCCTGAACAACCCACAACCACCCACGCCTGCCCAAAAAGCAAGCGCGCCAGCGCCCAGAGGCAGCCAGCGGCGTTCATGGCGAAGATAGCCATGGCGGCTTCGGTTTGTGAGGTTTCTTCGAGATAGGCGAGGATGCGGTCGAGGCCGTAGC
>WRDW01000039.1 GCA_009779995.1 Oscillospiraceae bacterium
GGCATACCAACCGCAACGCTACACAACGCGGTGTCGACTGGCAGTTCTCTACCCAAGACGCTCGAACTAAACTCAAACACCTTTATCCAATTGTCAAGTATTAGCGCGGACAGGGTACTACAGGCATTGCTTGTAACGACGCCATATCATTTTGGCCATACGAAGGAACGTGAACCCATGTTCTTCAAGGAGCTCTACCGCTACCGCGCCCTGCTGCGGGAAATCGTGGCGAAGAATATCAAAATCCAGTACCGGAATTCCGTGCTGGGCATGTTCTGGACGCTGCTGCAGCCCTTCCTCACCACCCTGGTGCTGGTGTTCATCTTCGGCAAGCTCTTCGGCACGCCGGACCCGGACGTGATCAATTTCCCTATCTACGTGCTGTGCGGGCGGCTGCTGTTTGAGTTCTATTCACAGTCCACCAAGCGGGCCATGCGCTCTGTCACGGGCAGCGCCTCCGTTATCAAAAAGGTCAAGGTCCCCAAATATATCTATCCCCTTGCCAACGTGATCTCCACCTTCATCACTTTTTTGATCTCCATGGTCGTCCTGGTAGGCTTTGCCCTGTTTTACACCCTGGCGAAGCACGCGGGTTACCCCGCGCCGCACATCACGAAGTATATTCTCCTGGCGCCCATACCGCTGCTGGTGCTGTTCCTGCTGTGCGCCGGGGTGGGCCTGATCCTCTCCACGATGTCCGTCTTTTTCAAGGATGTCGAGTATCTTTACGATGTGTTCACCCTGCTGCTGTTTTACTCCACGCCGGTCTTTTATACCATCAAGCGCCTGCGGGGCGATTCCCTGATGACCACGCTGCTCAAGGGCAACCCGCTGTACCACATCATAGAGATGTTCCGCGACTGCGTGCTGCGCGGCCGGGTGTTCAGCTACTGGAGCCTGCTGTATGCCCTGGGGTTTTCGCTGGCGATGCTGCTCATCGGCGGGGTGGTGTTCTGGCGCAAACAAGACCAATTTATTTTGCACATATAGAAAGGAATCGTGATACCCATGACCAACATTATCCTTAGCATCCTGACTGTCCTGCTTATGCTGTTCCCCAACTCTACTCGCCTGCAAGTGGAATCCCGCAAGCGAATACTTTGGAGAGATTTTACAGGGGAAAACATTGTTCGCATCATCAACGAGCGCGATAATGACGCGCTGGAAGAGTTGATGTGTGGCAATATAAAGCAGAACATGTCGGATCTATCCGACAAGATTGAGGAACTCTTTGACATCATTGACGGAGAGATCATTGACTTTAAATGGGAAACTTTTAGCGGGTATTATGAGAATCACGCGAATGGGAAAAGCATAAGCCAAAAAGATTATAGGCTCGACTTCTCAACGGCTACGGGAAGCTATCGAATACGAGGCATCATGGAGTACTTCAATAGCTTCCAGCCGAAAGAAATGGGAATACGGTCTATAACGTTAAGAGACGACCCATCAGCTTCAGAATGGGTTGTACAAATACGTGCAACCAACGGCGTTGGTGAATGGCATGAGTGACCACTGGCGCCAAGCTTAGGTGATGAGATCATATTCTGTATACGAGGAGAGAGAACAAGTGGAACTGGAGCAAGACTGGATTCAATTTAAAGCCGCCGTGAACGGGGATTCCATCCCTGTTCCGGAGATGTACCGCGAACAATGCAGGGGCGATATGAATATCATCGCGTTCCGGTCGCCGAACAGGGAGGATACGGAATGGAAGGATAAGAAACCCTTCGTCGCGCCTTTTCTGTTTCCAACGAAGGGCTTCAAGTTCAATCGGGAGGAAGCCAATGAGCGGTAAAGTGTTTTTGGATACCAATATCCTGGTATATTTATACTCGGAGGACGAAATCGAAAAAAGAGCCGTCAGTACGCGATTGACAGAGCAATACCGATGCCTGACCAGCGTACAGACCTTAAATGAGTTCTGTAACGTATTGCTGAAAAAAATGAAAAAGGACAGGCAAGAGGTTGAAGAGGCCGTAACCGCTATAGTCGATTCATGCGTCACGAAACATGTAGAGATAGAGACCTTGCGGTATGCCATAGCCCTTCATGCTCGCTATGGGTACTCCTACTATGACAGCGTAATGCTCGCTTCAGCTCTGGAAAACGGCTGCAAAATCTTCTACTCCGAAGACCTCTCTGACGGCCAAACAATAGACAGCCGCCTGTTGATCGTAAACCCATTCACGCAATAGCAGAAAGGCCCCCCATGCCAACAACCCCCGCCATCCTTGTCCAGAACGTCTCCATGATGTTCCACAACCCCACCATGAAGGTCGACAACCTAAAAGAATACGTCATCCGGGTGCTGCGGCGCAAGCTGACCTACACCGAGTTCTGGGCCCTGCGGGACATCTCCTTCACGGTGCGGCCCGGGGAGCGCCTGGGCGTGCTGGGCTACAACGGCGCGGGCAAGAGCACTCTGCTCAAGGTCATCGCCGGGGTGATGAAGCCCACCGAGGGCACGGTGGAAATCCACGGCGTGGTGGCTCCCCTGCTGGAGCTTGGCGCGGGCTTCGACATGAACTACTCTGGCCGCGAGAATATCTTTCTTTACGGGGCCACCATGGGCTATTCGCGGGCGTATATCCGGGCTCGCTACGACGAAATCCTGGAATTCAGCGAGCTGCAGGATTTCATCGACGCCCCGGTGAAAAACTATTCCTCGGGGATGCGCGCGCGCCTTGGTTTTTCGATCGCCACTGCCGTGGAGCCCGAGGTTCTGATCGTAGACGAAGTCCTCAGCGTGGGCGACGCCAAGTTCCGGCGCAAAAGCGAGGCGAAGATCAAATCGATGTTCGACAAAGGCGTCACGGTGCTGTTCGTCTCCCACAACACGGCCCAGGTGAGGAATCTCTGCGATACGGCGATCCTGCTGGACAAGGGCCGCGTCATCGCCCAGGGCGGCGCGGACGAGGTGTGCGATATGTATGATACGATGGTGAGGAAGTAGCCCATGAACAAGTATTCTCAGGCCGAACAGGTCATGGTTGAACGCTTCGGCCACGACACCCAGATTTCTCTGGCGACGATAGACGGCAAGCGCCCCGCCGTGCGCATTGTCAACGGCTATTACGAAGATGGCGCGTTCTATGTTGTGACGCGCGCGCGCTCGGGCAAGATGAAACAGCTCGGGAAGAATCCCGCCGCCGCCGTGTGCGCCGAGTGGTTTGCCGCCCGGGGCGTGGGAGAGAACCTCGGCCACGTGCGCGATGCGCGCAACGCGGCACTCATGGGCAAGCTGCGCGAGGTTTTCGCCGCGTGGTACAACAACGGCGACGTCAACGAGGACGACCCGCACACTTGCATCCTGCGCGTGCGGCTGACCGATGGCGTGCTGATGAGCCACGGCACGAAATACGAGATTGATTTCGCGAAGCGGAAGGCATAACGGGCCGAAAGGAGCCACCCATGACAATCGCAGCCATCCTGGCCGGCGGCGCGGGCAGCCGCATGGGCAGCGTGAACATGCCCAAGCAGTACCTACGGCTGGGCAGCAGGCCCATCCTGGTGCACACGGTCGAAAAATTCTTCGTGCATCCCAAAGTTGAGCATGTTGTCGTGCTTGTGCCGTCCTCCTGGCTGGGCTTTACGCAGGATATTTTGAACGAGCACCTGCCGAACCACCCCAAAACGCCTGCGGGCGTTCCGGGGGCCCCGGGAGATCACAATGTGGCCCTCATCGCCGGGGGTGAGCGGCGCAACGACACCCTGCGCTGCGCCCTGGACTATGTGAAGGCACACTTCGGCGATGAAGAAGATCATATTTTGCTCACCCACGACGCCGTGCGGCCCTTCGTCACGCATCGCATTATCAGCGAGAATATTCTCGCGGCGCAAAAGCATGGGGCCTGTGACACTGTAATACCGGCTTCGGATACGATTGTGCGCAGCGACGACGGGCAGTTCATCTCGCTTATCCCCCCCCGGGGGAGCATGTACCAGGGGCAGACCCCGCAAACTTTCACATGCAACAAACTGCGGCTTTTGATGGATTCGCTCTTGCCCGAGGAGGAAGCTGTTCTTACCGATGCCTGTAAAATTTACGCCCTGCGCGGCGAGCCCGTGGCCCTGGTGCCCGGCGAGGTACACAACATCAAAATCACATACCCCTTTGATTTGAAGGTGGCGCATGCCATGCTGGGGCTGGAGGAGCCTCCCACAGGTGAAAGCCTATGATCTCTGTCGTCTACCGCCTCACGGCCCCGGGGATGATCGAGGCCGCCTGCGAGGAGCTGGCGCTCACGGAAGGCGTGCTGCTGCGCCCGCGCTTTTTGTCCATCTGCCGGGCCGACCAGCGCTACTACCAGGGCGCGCGCGCGCAGGAGGTGCTGCGGGCGAAGCTGCCCATGGCGCTCATTCACGAGTGCGTGGCCGAGGTTGTTTTCGACCCCTCGGGAGAATTTCACCCCGGCGAGTTGGCCGTGCCCTGCCCGAACATCCCCTCGAAGCTCGACGAGTTCATCGCCGAGAATTACCTGCCGGACAGCAGGTTCCGTTCCAGCGGCGCGGACGGCTTTTTGCAGGAGTACGTCCTCAGCCCGGCGGACAGACTGGCCCGCGCCCCCGCGAACACCAGCATCCAGGTCAGCGCCTTTTTGGAGCTCGTCAGCGTGGCTATGCACGCTGTCGCCCGCTTCGAGAAGTTTTCCCATGGGCGGCGCGAGCGCATCGCCGTCTGGGGCGACGGCAGCCTGGGCTACATCACGGCGCTGCTGCTGCGCGCGCGCTACCCCGCCTGCGAGCTGACCGTCCTCGGCACAGTCTATGAAAAACTCGCCTGGTTTTCTTTCGCAGATCGAAGGCTGCATGTCGACCATGTGCATGTCAAGCAAGGCGAATCCCTCTGCGACCACGCCTTCGAGTGCGTGGGCGGGCAGGGCAGCCGCCACGCCATCAACCAGATGATCGAGTTCACCGCCCCCGAGGGCGCGCTGGCCCTGTTGGGCGTGAGCGAGGACTTCGTGGCGCTCAACACGCGCCTGATCCTGGAGAAGGGCCTGCGCCTGTTCGGCTCCTCGCGCTCCGGCCTATCTGATTTTATTTGCGCGGCGAGCGTATTGGAGCAAAATCCCTGGGTGGGCCAGGCGCTGGAGCGCCTGATCGCCGACGTGCTCCCCATACGCGGCATCGCGGACATCCACGAGGCCTTCCGCCGCGACATGCAGCAGGGCTTCGGCAAAACCGTGCTGGAATTCAATGCGTAATGCGTAATGCTGAATTACTTTGAAATGGAGAGATAGTTCATGGACGAAATCATGGAAGCCGTGGCGCTGCGTGCGCGGCAAAGCCTCGGAGGGCGCCTGCGGAAGGTCATTCTCTTTGGCTCGTTTGCCCGAGAGGACTATGACGCGCAGTCCGACGTGGACATCATGGTGTTGACCGAGAACAGCGACTTAAAGCGCGACCAGGCGCGCATGGACGCCATCGCGGACGCCATCAGCCTGGCCAGCGACCGCACCATATCTATCATGCTGAAAGATCGGGCCGAATTCGAGTCCCGGCTATATGTGCCCTTCTACAGGAACGTGGCCGAGGAGGGGAGGGTGCTGTATGCCGCGTAAGCACGGCGGGCCGATGGCTCGCCCTACGAGTGTTTCGCCAGTGGCGAAGTCGCACACGCCTGCCGCATTCGCCATGGGCGAAACTCTCGTAGGGCGTTGCATCGCAGCGCCGCTTGCAACCAATGCGTAATGCGGAATTATTCAAGCGCATAAGATAGGAACCTATGACCATCACAATAGCCAACCAAGAACTATTCTACGAGGAGCAGGGCCAAGGCCCTATCATCCTCCTGCTGCACGGCTGGGGCACGGACGGCGCGCTCTTCGCGCCCCTGATGGGCCTGCTGTCACAGAAATACCGTGTGATTGCGCCCGATTTCCCCGGCTTCGGCAACAGCCCCGAGCCACCGTGTCCCTGGGACGTGGACGCCTACGCCGACCTCGTGCTGGGCCTTCTGGCCGCGCTGGGCATAGCCGAATGCGCCCTGCTGGGGCACTCCTTCGGCGGGCGGGTAATCCTCAAGCTTGCTTCTCGACAACTGGAGGCGCCAAAATTCACCAAGCTCATTCTTGTCGGCGCGGCGGGCATCAAGCATGAGCCAAGCGCCAAGTCTACAAGCCGGGCGAAGCGTTACCAACTCGCCAAGAAATATTTGAAGCCCTTCCCCAAGCTTATGGAAAGAGCAAGAAATCACTACGGCTCGCCTGATTATCGCGCGGCCTCGCCCATGATGCGGCAGGTGCTGGTCAATGCAGTCAACGAAGATTTATCCCCCCTGCTGCCCTTGATCCAGCAGGAGACCCTGCTCATCTGGGGCCGCAGCGACGACCAGACGCCGCTCGCCGACGGCCAGCGCATGGAACGCGAAATGCCGAACGCGGGCTTAGTTGTCCTGGAAAACGCGGGCCACTACGCCTTTATCGAGCGCCAAGACCAGTTTTTGCGGGTGATGGCGTCGTTTATGAAAATATAAGGAGATTGCATGGAAGTTATTCTGTTCGGGTTGTTTGCCCTGGCGCCGCTGTGCGGCACGGCGTCGGCGATACGCTATTATCTGCATATGTTTCAGCTCAATTCCTATGTGCCGGATACGCAGCGCCGCTGGCTGGCGCAAAATCGGCGCAGGCGGAGGCTGCTGCTGATTCCCATTGCTGGCGGGTTTTTATTCTGGCAGAGCAAGGCGAAGAAAAAACTGGTGAAAAAGCCCCTGGTCTATACAGCCCGCGTCAAGCGTATGATCGCCTCGATTGTATTTTTGCAGTTGCTTTTCACGGCCATTTGGTGGCTGGTATTCACCTTCTCCATTGTTCTGACTGGCGTGGATAATTTTTTCGCAGCCTATGTGATTTGGGCGTCGCCCATGTTGGGTGCTTGCCTATTGCAAATTCTCGTGCCGTGGACGGTTCTCCTTGCCAACGCCGTCAACGCGCCGATTGAACGCGCCATCCGCAAGCATTACATAAATGAAGCCAAAGAAAAGCTCGAAAATTCGCCCAATCTCATTGTGATTGGCATCACCGGCAGCTACGGCAAAACCAGCGTCAAGCACTTTTTGCATACGCTGCTTAGAGCAAAATTTAATGTATTGATGACCCCCGGCGGGGCCAACGTGCCCATGAGCGTGGTGCGCACCATTCGCGAGGAGCTCAATGCTTCGCACGAAATTTTCATCTGCGAGATGGGCGCGAAGAATGTGGGCGACATCAAAGAGCTCTGCGATATTGTGCACCCAAGGCATGGCATTCTCACTTCGATTGGCCCGCAGCATTTAGAGACTTTTGGTTCCCAGCAGAACGTGATCAAGACAAAGTTCGAGCTCGCCGACGCCCTGCCCCCGGAGGGCATCCTCTTCGCCAATGGGGACGACGAGAATATTCGCACAAAGCTGCACAAGTATGCAAACGTGATTACATATTCGCCCTTCGAGAACGGCAGTTCTTACTTTGCCGAAGATATTGTGGCCGATCACAGGGGGACGACATTCACTTTTGTGACGCCGCAGGGCGAACGAGAGAGCTTCACGTCGAAGCTGATCGGCCGCCACAACGTTGTGAACCTGGTGGGGGCCGCCGCCGCCGCGCATACGCTGGGCGTGCCCCTGCGGGCGCTCAAGGGCCAGATGCGCAAAATCGTCCCGGTGCGGCATCGCCTGGAGCTCCTGGACCACGGCGGCGGGCTGTTGGTGATCGACGACGCCTACAACTCCAACCCCACCGGCGCCAAGGCCGCGCTGGATGCCTTGGCGCTGTTCGAGGGAACCAAAATCCTCGTCACGCCCGGCATGGTGGAGCTCGGCCCGCGCCAGGAGGAGCTCAATCGCGCGTTCGGCGCACAGGCGGCGGCAATATGCGATTTCATCGCCCTGGTGGGCGCGGCGCAGACAAGGCCCATCCGGGAGGGTGTTCTGTCAGCTGGATTTGACCCTGCAAAGCTCATTATCGAAGAAGACTTAAGCGCCGCGCTGGCAAAAGTCTATGCTCTGCCCTTTGACGGAAGAAAAATCATTTTGCTGGAGAACGATCTGCCGGATACTTATTGATGTTAGTGCGCGGGCGGCATGAATGCCGCCCCTACAGGAGGTTTTGCCTATGAAGCTAAAACTCGCCGTCCTCTTCGGCGGCAAAAGCGTGGAGCACGAGGTCTCCGTCATCACCGCGCTGCAGGCTATCGCCGCCCTCGACAAAAGCAAGTACGACGTCCTGCCCATGTACCTGACAAAGGACAACGCCTTCTACATTGGCCCTGCCATCGGAGACATCGAGGCCTACAAGAATATTGACGGGCTCTTAAAGAAGAGCCAGCAGGTCGTCCCGGCGAAGCTCGGCGGCAAGGCCGTGCTGCTGCGCCACCCGGCCAGAGCCTTTAAGGACAGTGTGCTGGCCGAGATGGACTGCGTGTTCCCCATCGTGCACGGCACCAACACGGAGGACGGCACCCTCCAGGGCCTGCTGCGCCTGCTGGGCGTGCCCTTCGTGGGACCCGACGTGACGGCCTCGGCGATCGGCATGGACAAATACGCGCAGAAGTGCGTGTTCAAGGACGCGGGCATCCCCGTGCTGGACTGCGTGATTGTTCGCGCAAGCGCGTATGACCTGGAACCGGACACAGCGCTGGAGCGAATCGAAAATTTCGATTATCCAGTGATCGTTAAGCCGGTGAACCTGGGCTCCAGCGTGGGTATCAGCAAGGCGGATGACAGGGAATCCCTGCAACGGGCGCTTGAACTGGCGTTTCAATTTGCCCCGCGCGTGCTGGTGGAACCGGCTGTGCAGAATTTGCGTGAGATTAACTGCTCTATTCTTGGCGACGCCGACGCGGCGCGGGCGTCTGTTTGTGAAGAGCCGCTGAATGCCGACGAGATACTCAGTTACGAGAACAAGTACATGGGTTCCGGCAGTAAATCCGGCAAAGCAGGCCCGAAGCGGGGCGCCGCACCGCAGGTGCCGCAGGCACAGCAGCAGGCGAGCAAGGGCATGGCCGGACTGGATAGAAAAATCCCCGCTGACATTTCACCCGAACTGGCAGAACGTGTGCAAAATTTAGCGATCAAGGCCTTCCAGGCCCTCGATTGCAATGGCGTGGCGAGAATAGACTTCCTGATGGACGGACAGACCGGAGCGCTCTGGCTCAACGAGATCAACACCATTCCCGGGTCTCTGGCGTTCTACCTGTGGGAGCCCTCGGGCCTGCCGTATGCGCAGCAGCTCGACGAGATGATCAGCCTGGCGTTTACGCGCGCGAGAAATCAGGAAGATATTCTTTATTCGTTCGACACAAATATATTGGCAAACGCAAAATTGGGAGGTGCGAAAAAATGAGCAAGGAAATCGTGGACTGCATTCACTGGGACCCGGAGGTGGACGCCCCCGCCAAACGGAACATCGGCCGCTCACTGCTGATTTTGGGGGCCATTGTGGCCGCCGTGGCGGTGGTGGTGTGCCTGTGGCTCTTCCTGCCGCGGCCCGAACCGCCCCCCGTGGAGCCGCCCACCGAAACCGGACAGGCCATCCACACCACCGCGCCACCGGCGTATTCCGTGACCACCACGGCGCCCTCCCCGCTTGCGCCGGGGGACGACCTCTACCTGGCCCAGGGCAAGGCGATGTACGAGAGCGGGAACTACATGCAGGCCCTGCTCTACCTGAACCAGGCCATCGCCGCCAACCCGCGCTCCGGCGCGGCCTACACCTACCGGGGGCTGACGAACTTCTCCCTGGGCGACAGGAACCAGGAGGTGGTCTCGGACGTGACGCAGGCCATACGCTATCTGGGCGACAGCGCCGACCTGCGCACCCTGCGCGGCACGGCGTCCTTCCTGCTCGGGCAGTACCCGGAGGCCATAGGCGACCTGACCCAGGCCATAGAGCTCAACCCGGACGGCAGGCAGGCCTATGAATACCGCGCCAGGGCCTATGAGGCCACGGGGCGCATGGATTTGGCCCAGGCGGACCGGGCGAAGCTGGGGATTCCGACACAACAGCCGACGCAGCCGCCGATGGAGCAGCCGATGAATACTGGAGGCACCCCATGACCTACACTTTTTCCAATAAAATGGGCAACCTGGCCCCCTCGGCGATAAGAGAAATCCTCAAGGCCACCTCGCAGCCGGGGATCATCCCCTTCGCGGCGGGCAACCCCGCCCCCGAGGCCTTTCCCATCGAAGCCGTGCGGGAGATTTCCGCCCGCCTGCTGGAGGAGCGCCCCGTGGACTGCCTTCAGTATGGCATCACAGAAGGCTACGCGCCGCTGCGCCAGCGCGTCCGTGAGGACATACGCAATCGCCTGCGCATAGGCTCAGAAGAAGATGATTTAATCATCACCTCCGGGGCGCAGCAGGTGGTCGATCTCGCCACCAAGGCCCTGTGCAACGAGGGCGACGTCGTCATAGCCGAGAGCCCCTCCTTCATCGGCTCGTTGAACACATTCAGGTCATACGGCGTGCGCCTGCGTGGCGTGCCACTACAAGCCGACGGCATGGACGTGGACGCCCTGGAGGCCATTTTGCGCGCAGAAAGCAATGTTCGCTTTATTTACACAATCCCCAACTACCAGAACCCCTCGGGCGTCACCATGGGCCTGGAGAAGCGCCGCCGGGTGTATGAGCTGGCCAGGCAGTACAATGTGCTCATTCTGGAGGACAACCCCTACGGGGAGCTTCGCTACGAGGGCGAGGCTTTGCCCTGCATCAAGAGCTTCGACACGGAGGGCATCGTGATCTACGCCGGGTCGTTCTCGAAGATACTCTCGCCGGGGCTGCGCGTGGGCTATGCCCTCGCCCCGGCGCAGATCATCGCGAAGATGACCGTGGGCAAGCAGGCCAGCGACGTCCACACCCCCATCTTCAACCAGATCATCGT
Source organism: Oscillospiraceae bacterium (assembly GCA_009779995.1). Taxonomy (GTDB): domain Bacteria; phylum Bacillota; class Clostridia; order Oscillospirales; family Acutalibacteraceae; genus WRMQ01. Next base: position 10,866 of record WRDW01000039.1, read on the forward strand.
GGACGAGTGGCTAAAGAATTACGACGTCGCGGCGCACATTGAACACATCCGCGCGATTTACAAAGCCAAGCGCGACCTGATGTGCGGCGGCCTTGCCGGGACCGTTCTACAGTTCCAACGCCCGGCGGGGGGCCTGTTCCTCTGGTGCGGGCTGCCCGAGGGCGTGGACATGCTCGGCTACGCCCGCCGCTCTGTGGAAAAAAAAGTCGCCGTGGTGCCTGGCGTGGCCTTCGCGGTGGAGCCCGGCGACCCCATCAACGCCGTGCGGCTGAACTTCTCCACCCCCACGGACGCGCAGCTCAAACAGGGCGTGGAAATACTGTCAATGCTGAATGCTGAATTATGAATGCTGAATTAGTCACCTGCGTGATGATACACAACCCCGCAACAAACCAAGTTCTCGTGCAGAACCGCAAGCTGAAATACCCCGGCTGGTCCTTCCCCGGCGGCCACGTGGAGCGCGGCGAGAGCATCCATGCCTGCGCCGCGCGGGAGGTCAAGGAGGAGACGGGCCTGGACGTAAGCGATCTCCAATACTGCGGCGTCGTCCACTGGGTCAACAGGGAAAGCGATGATCGCTATCTCTGCTTCATGTACAAGACGGCGCGGTTTTCCGGCGAGCTGCTCACGGAAACCATAGAGGGTGAGCAGTTCTGGCTGGGCCTGGACGAGCTCCTCGCCGCGCCGGAGGAGAAATTCTCGTCCATCCACTACGCGCTCTCGCCGCTGTTCCACGAGCCCGGCCGCTATAGCGAAACGCTGATTTCGTGGAGCGACAGCGACCCGGCGGTGGACTGGTGGTATAAGTGACGCAATTCAAGCAACGCTTGAATTCTTCTCCCATCACTTGATATTGCATTCCCTCACAAAATAGAGTATCATGGTGCTACAGCGCTGTGATACTCTATTTTTTAAAGGAGAACGCACATGACCATCCGTTTCGGCGAAACCCTGCGCAATTTGCGCAAAGAGAAAGGCCTCACCCAGGAATCCCTGGCGCAGCAGCTCAACGTGTCCTTCCAGACCATCAGCAACTGGGAGCGCGACGAATCCTGGCCCGACCTCTCTATGCTGCCGGTGCTGGCGGGCTTCTTCGGCGTCTCCGTTGACGCCCTGCTGGCCGTGGACAGGGCCGCCAACGAGCAGCGCGTACAGGACATCATCGACGCCTACGACGCCCACAAGCCCAATACGGCCAAGGAGCACCTGCCCGTGCTCAAACAGGCTGTGGGGGAATTCCCCCTGGACTTCCGGCTCTGGGTGCGCTATATGGAGGCCCTGCTCTACTGCGGCGGCGGCGGGCTGGCTTTCCCGCAGAAGACCAGCGACGAAGTCCGCGCGATTTACGAGAACATCGACGCGCACTGTACGAACGACAGGATCCGCATGTGGGCCAAGCGCCTGTTCTCCATGCACCTGCACAGCCTGGCCCAACCCCTGGAGCCCGGCGGCCCCCTGGGCCGGCCCGAATTGCAGGAGGAGGCCGAGCGCATCCTCAGCGAGATGCCGGATCTCCGCGCCTGCAGGGAGCACGTGGCCACGATGGTCTCCCTGCCCGGGGAGGACCACCTGCGGGCCGTGCAGAGCGAGCTGGCCTCCCTGCTGTGGATGACCGCCCACGCCATGAATCACCACGATCTCTATGGCAAGGCCTTCCCCGGGTCGGAAGACACTTTCCAGTACGCGAATGAGATTCTCTATGCGGCAGACGTCGAGCTGCGCATGTTCGAGCTGTTTTACCCGGACGGAGACTACGGCAAGAATACCTTCCTGGTGATCTATTCGTACGGCTATCAGGCTTTCTATAATGCCATTCTGGGTGATTTTGACGCGGCCTTTGCGGCCATGGGGCGCTGCATAGCCCAGGCCGTCGCCTTCGACGCCCTCCCGCGCGTGACCACCCACACCTCGCCCATGTTCAAGGGCCTCACCTACGACAAGATCACCCAGGACAGAGGCATGGCCGCGCGGATGAGGGAGCTGTTCGGCGAGCGTTACCCCTGGCCGGCGGGGTTTAAGGAGGATGCGCGGTTCGGGGATGTGATGGGGCGGCTTGCGGGCTGATGGCATGACCCCAAACAAGAATCCCCGCCGCGGTCAAACGCGGCGGGGGATTCTTCAAAAAATGATTGATATGCCCACAGATATATGCTATACTATGAAAAACAGCCGGAGGTACCCTTCTGATGAGCAAATTGCAGACCCTTGGATATTATAACGGCAGCTATGGCTCCCTGGAGGAGATGACCGTCCCCATGACCGACCGCGCATGCTATTTCGGGGACGGCGTGTACGACGCCAGCTACAGCCGGAATTATAAGATTTTCGCCCTTGATGAGCACATCGACCGCTTCTTTGACAGCGCCGCCGCGCTGGAGCTGAAGCTCGAGCAGTCAAAAGAGGAGCTGGGGGGCGTCCTCAATGAGATGATGCGCAAGATGGACAGCGGCGAATGCTTCGTCTATTGGCAGGCGACGCGGGGCGCCGCCCTGCGCGGCCACGCCTACCCCGACCCCCCCCGGCGCGCCAACCTGTGGATCATGCTGCGCCCGGCCGGCGTGATGCCCCTGGACCGCAGGCTCAAGCTGATCACGGCGGAGGATACGCGCTACCTGCACTGCAACATCAAGACCCTCAACCTGTTGGTGAACTGCATGGCCGCCGAGCGAGCCAAGCGCGCCGGTGCCGATGAGGCGGTCTTCCACCGCGGCGGCCGCGTGACGGAGGGCACCAGCAAAAACTGCCACATCATCAAGGACGGCGTGTTTATCACCGCCCCGACGGACCATCTCATCCTCGCCGGGGTGGCGCGGGCGCATCTTCTCCGGGCCTGCGCGGCGCTGGGCATCCCCACGGAAGTACGCCCCTTCACCCTGGAGGAGCTCTTCGCCGCGCACGAGGTCGTGATGTCCAGCGCGGGCTGCTTCGGCCTTGCGGCGGAGTGCATAGACGGCAGGCCCGTAGGCGGCAACGCGCCGGAATTGCTGGCGAGGCTTCATCGTTATTTGTGGGACGAGTTTATCGCGGAGACAGAATTGGGCAGCGCGGCAACCTAGAGATACAGGTTCAAAATATCGTCGTAAAATTCACCATCAATTTTGAAGAACCTGGGGAATAAACCAATCCCCTGAAAACCCAGTTTTTTGTACAATGCAATTGCGCGGGAAGCCACACCCACCCGATGAAGAACACGCGCAGGGGATGTAGGCGTGGCAAATATGTGACAAGAGACGCGGCAACAGCTGCGTCTCTTCATCGCTATTTCCCCAAAAATCTCTCCATCAATTCCGCGCCTGTTTCATAAAAAATCCCCGTAGTGGCCGCCGCCGCCTCGCACACGCAGCCGACGCCCCGCCCGCTGCCTTTCCAGGCTTTTCGATAGAGCGTGTAGGGCACGGGGTCGGCCGTGTGGGTCCGCACCGCCAGGGGGGTGGGATGGTCGGGCAGGATGAGCAGGGCATAGTCCCCTTGGGCTTCGAGATATTCCAGCACGACGGGCAGCACGCGCTCGTCGATAAGCTCGATGCCCCGGATTTTTTCATCGGCGCTGCCCCGGTGCCCGGCCTCGTCGGTGGCCTCAAAGTGCAGGTAGACGAAGTCCTGCCCGGCCTGGAACTCTTTGACGGCCTGCTCGGCCTTGCCTATGTAATTCGTATCCAGCCAGCCGGTGGCGCCGGGGACCGCGGGCGTCCTCATGCCCGCCAGAATACCTATGCCCTTGAGCAGGTCAACAGCTGAAATGATGCTGCCCCGCAGGCCGGTCTTCTCCTCAAAGGAGGGCAGGGCGGGGCGCGTGCCCTCCCCCCACAGCCAGATGCAGTTTGCCCTTGCGCCGGGCTTGTTCAGAATATTATAGCTTTTTCTCATCATATCCAGCAGGGGGGCGGCGGCCTCTCCTTTGGGGAGGTACTTGCCGATTTTTCGCCCTATGATGTCATGGGGCGGCGTGAGCGCCCCCAGGGCGGGCAGCCTGCTCTTCGCGTTGTGCCAGAGCAGGCAGTGGCGATACTGCACACCGGCGTAATATGTAAATTCCGCCGAGCCGAAGGCTTTTTCAATCATAGAAATTACCTCTCGGGCCTCTTCCGTGGAAATCTCCCCGCCCGCGTAGTCGAGCATGGTCTTGGCCGCGTAGGGCTCGCCGGCGGAGAGCGCCACCAGGTTGCAGCGCAGCGTGAGGTCATGCGCGCCCATGGGCACGCCTATGCTCGCGGCTTCCAGGGGCGAGCGCCCCGTGTAGCACAGCGCCGGGTCATAGCCCAGCACGCTGAGGTTCGCCACATCGCTGCCCGGCTTCTGCCCGGCGGGGACGGTGCGCACCATGCCCACTTCGGAATCCCTGCCCAGGGCGTCAAAGACGGGCTTGTTTGCCGCCTGCATGGGCGTTTTGCCGCCGAGGGAGGGCACGGGGGTATCGGCCATGCCGTCGTAGAGGAGCACGAGGTGTTTCATGGGAGGGGCCTTTCTGATTGATCAATTGGAGGATGCATGGCTGTAGGGGGCGGCGTCCCCGACGCCCCAAGCGAAAAGATACGCATCCCCATTATACACCCCCGCCCCGGAAAAAGCAATGCAAAATCATAATCCCGCCTCTCCCCGCATAAATTTGTGGGGGGGAAATCATTAAAGGAGGGCCATCAAAATGGACAGCTATGAATCCACGGACGCGCGCTTCAGTGAGATACGCGCGGCACGGGAACAGCGCGCGGCGCAGCGGGAGGCCGACGCCGGGCGCAAGTCCGCGCGCAAAAAAGAGCCCGCCGGGCGGGACGGCTCTGCCGGGCGGGACAGTTCCACCCGGTGGGACAGGGCCTACGACGACGCGCCGCCCTACGAAAATTTCGAGGACGTGGAGGGCGCGCCCAAGGGCTCGCTGGTGCGGGTGGTGGCCACCCAGGCGGTGGTGTGCGCGCTGCTGCTGGGGGCGCTGTTCGGCGCGCAGAAGGTGATGCCCAACACCTGGCGGCAGCTGCGCAGGGCCTATACGCAGGCAATGGAGACGGACATGTCCGCCGCGGAGGTGTGGGCGGCGGCCAGGGCGGCCTTCGCCTCGCTGAAGGAGGACATCTATGTGCTGGCACCCTACAAGGAGGAGACGACAGAGAATCCAACCGAGCCACCGGCGCAGAGAGCCGCGGCCGAAGCCCCAGCGCAGGCGCAGGGCGATGTCTTCGAAATGCCCCCCGGCGCGGGCGGGATAGACGTCGCGCTGGAATACGCAAACCAAAGCTGCTCCATTGCGCCCATAGAGTCCACCGCGCGGCCCTACAGGCCGGTGCGCGAGGGGGAGCTCAGCTCCGCCTTCGGGTACAGGATCCACCCCATCTCGGGGGAGGAGGGCGTACACACGGGCATGGACATCGCCGCGCAGGAGGGGGCGCCGATCTCCGCCGCGTTTTTCGGCAGGGTGCTCCAAACAGGCGAGAGTAAGGGCTACGGCAAGTACGTTCTCATGGAGCACGCGGGCGGCCTGCAGACCTTCTACGCCCACTGCTCGGAGATCGCCGCCGAGGAGGGCATGGTGCTGCGCCCCGGGGATGTGATCGCCTACGTGGGCTCCACGGGGAACTCCACCGGGCCGCACGTCCACTTCGAGGTACGCCTGCACGGCCTGCGCTGCGACCCCGCGCCGCTGTTCGGGGCGGAGATGTACGAGTTGAAAGTTGACAGTTGACAGTTGACAAGAGATACCTGGAGGACTCGCCTCATCACATTGAAAACCCATGTGCCCGTCTCCGTGAGCCCCTTCTTCGTTGGCATGGCCGCGCTGTGCCTTGTCTCGGGGCCCATGTGGCGCTTCGGGGCGGCTCTGGGCTTCGCAGCCCTGCATGAGCTGGGCCACCTGGCCGCCATGGCCGTTTTTCACACAAAGGCGGGCAAAATCTGCCTCACCGCCGCGGGGATGCGCATCGAGCGCCCGCCGGGGCTGCGCACCGGCTTCGTGCAGGAGACCGCCATCGCCATGGCGGGCCCGGCGGTGAGCCTGCTGCTGGCCGGTCTGTTTTATTTGCTGCCCGTGCCCCCGGAGCTCTGCTACATCAACCTGGGCTTCGGCCTATTCAACCTGCTGCCCGTTCGCCAGCTGGACGGCGGGCGGGCGCTCTACTTTTTGCTGTGCGGGCATGTGAGCGAGGCCGCCGCCCACCGGCTTGTGATGATAACCTCCCTGGCCTGCCTGTTTTTGGCGGCATTGGGCGCAGCCCTGCTGTGCCTGCGGCGGGGCTTTTCGCTCTCACTTATTATTGCGGTGGTTTACCTGGCGGCGGGGTGTTGAGCGCCCTACAGGTCGTCCGCGTCCTGCACCGGGTTGCCGCCGTCCGCGGCCACCCCCGTGTAGCTGCCCCAGGGGTCGAAGATGGAGCCGAGCTCCTCGTAGGGGGCCCCGGCTGGGAATTCCCGGGCAATCTCGACATCGCGGCTGCCCGGCAGGCGCCGCGTCTCCGGGCGGCTCCTGCGCCCGCTGCGGTCAAACAGAGCCATGAAATATTCCTTCCTTTCGTGCGCTTTCGTGCGCAGTCTGCCGCAGGTAGTATACCCGATTTAACGCGAAAAAGCGATTCCCAGAAAAACCCGGTTTGTTTCTTGGGACTGCCAGCGAATTTTGACAGCCTCGGCAAACTTTCCCGGCGGGGGGAAAATCGGCGCGATTTACCGCGAGAAATCGTCCGCGCGCTGTTGACGCGCGGGGCCAAAGCTGATAAGATGGATTTGCGCCCGTAGGAAACGTATCCGTTTCAGCGCAGGATGTGAAAAGCGAAAGCCGTGGAACGAAAATGGCGTTCCAAACAAAGGACGTTTAAAAGCAACTCGCCCCGGTGTTTGCCGGGGCGGGTTGCTTTTGATACTTTTTTTGATACTTTTTCACAAAACGCTTGACATCTTTGGTGCGAAGCGCTATACTATATCTGTAATGGTCAAAGATAGTCAAAGTTCAAGGGGGCAACCATGGACAGCCTGAGCAACGAGATCGCCCGGCTCATCCTCGGGATGCTCGAGGAGACCGGCGACGCGGAGATACAGCGCAACCTGCTGGCGCAGAGCCTCGGCTGCGTGCCCAGCCAGATCAACTACGTCATCGCCTCGCGCTTCCCGCCCGAGCAGGGCTACATCGTGGAGAGCAGGCGCGGCGGCGGGGGCTGCATCCGCATCCGCCGGGTAAAAACGGACAGAGGCACTGTATATCTCTCGCTCATCAACGCCCTTGGCCCGCGGCTGGACGAAAGCACCCTGCGCGCGCATATCGCCAACCTATACAGCCAAGACTTTATCAATGAGCAGGCGGCGGCGCTCATGCAGGCGGCGGGCTGCGCGGTGGCCCTGCGCGCACTCCCCCCCGCGGCGGGGGACACAGTGCGGGCCAGCATTTTCAAGCAGATGCTGCTGACATTGAGCAGGTGAGGGGCCCATGGGCACAATGCCAATAGGCCAAGGAGATTGTTCAGGTTTTGTTCCCGGCGCTGCAAAGCAACGCCCTACTACCTAGTCCGCACTAATACTTGACAATCAATGCAACATATGATAAACTTACGGTAAGAACTGTAGGAGGTGTCATATGGAGAACACGGTGATCATGCTAAGTGCGCAGCAGCGGCA
>WRDW01000040.1 GCA_009779995.1 Oscillospiraceae bacterium
GTCCCCGGCGAATCCGCAGATTCGTTGGGGTGGTCATCCGGGGTCCCCGGCGAATCCGCAGATTCGTTGGGGTGGTCATCCGGGGTCCCCGGCGAATCCGCAGATTCGTTGGGGTGGTCATCCACCAGGCCATACCATCTGCCAAACCAGTACGCGAAGGTATACACATAGCAGCTCTCCACCGTGCGCGCGCCGCCGCTCTCCTCGTCGCGGTAGGCGTTGGGGTTGCGGTCGTACTTCGAGACGGGGTACTCGTCCGGGGGGAGCAGGAAGCCGGTCTCTTTGTCGCCGGCGAGGCGCGCGCGCGCGGGCATATCGTGCCGGGCGGCGACGTTCACGCAGGAGGCCAGGCGGCTGGCAGGGTTGCGGTGGAACCATTGCTCCAGGCGCGCCCAGTCAACGTACTCGTCCGGGCATGTCAATGCGAAAGGCAGATCGTAGCCGGGGTTGAACTCCCGGCCTATGCTGCCGCGCCAGGAGACGAAGCCCGCCCGGTAGAGCGCCTTGAGGCTTTCGTCGGGTTCGAGCAGGATCAGCGGCCAGAACGCCGCCGTCGCCAGCATGTGGTCGCCGTACATGATCTCCTCGGCGGGGTCGTTGTGCAGGAAGGCGCACATCTGGTCCAGGCGTTCGGCGTGCTTTTGGCCCAGGAACTGGTAGCCCCTCGCCAATAATGTATCATAGGCCGCCTGCCAGCGGGCATTCTCTGGATTGATTTGCATCATCACGCGCAGGTACATGAGCAATTCGGTCGAGTTCAGGCAGGCGTCCACCCACCCTAGGCTGCCGAACTGGAAGTAGCGCTCGCTGTACTTCGCCCAGGTGGTGGGCTCGCCGAAGGCGTCGATGAGCTCGTTGCCGTGGTCGAGGATATGCCCCAGCAGGGCGCTGCCCCCTTCAATCGCGAGCCGGGTGAGCTCGGGGTCTTCGTCGCCCAGCACCAGGTGCAAATAGTACAGGTGCGCGAAGTGCAGCGTGAGCTCATCTGAACTGGTGTCCGCCTTGTAGACCAGGCCCTTGTCTGTGAAGCCCTCGTCCTCGTAGAGCTTCGCCAGGCGCGGCGGCACCTTGTCGGGGCATGGGATGATCGTCCCGGCGGTGCCGTCGCGCAAAGTGCGCTCGGTGGTGCACAGCCGCGCCGTGCCGTCGCCCAGCTTTTTGAAATACAGGCCGCCGCCCCCGGGCACGGGCTCGTGGGGCGTCATATAGGTGCGCGCCGTGAAGCCGTCGCCGCGGCAGGGCATGAAGAGCAACAGCAGCATGGCCTCGCTGGCGCGCGTGGCGACGGCTTTGGCCGCAATCGCCTTGGGATGATCCGCCCCGAGCTCCCGCCGCAGCACGGCGTAGTGCAGCAGCTCGCCCATGGCGTAGCCGCAGCCGAAGCAGCCGTCGTTGTCGCTTTCATTATAAGGGACTGCCGTCTCGGGCCTGCCCGGAACGGACAAGTGCCGCTGGGTCATCATGCCCCGGCGATCAACGACCCGCAGGCTCTCCTCCAGGAGAATATCGGCCTTCTCCTCGCCGGTGAGCCACCGCATCGTGATCTTCGCGGCCCCGGTGGCTGTGAGCACCCAGAGAACCTCATAATCATTGTGCATTGTACATTGTGCATTGTCAATTGAAATGGCTTTCACCTCATTGTCGGGCAAATGCCTTGTGGCGCTGAAATACTGCACGCGGTCTTCCTTCCGGGGGGCGTTGGGGTCCCAGCGGGTCAGGCCGGTCTTCGCGCCGTACCACATGACGCCGCCGCGGCTCTCGGCAAAGCAGGTGTAATCTGATTTTTTCGAGGGCAGTGGCAGGGGGAAATTTGCCAAGTCCGGGGCCTGGGCTTTGATGGCGTACAGCTGCGAGGGGATGTTGGGGTTGCCGCCGGGGAAGAGCTCAATCATACGATTGAGGCGGCGCTTAATCTGGATGGGAGCGGGCATGGGGGTTCTCCTTTTCAATGCGTAATGCATACATTCTGCCGAAAGAATAACAAAAATATAAATGATATGTTAATTTTAAAAATTAAGCCAAAAAGCCCAAAAAAAGCCTTGACAAAACCCGTGTCAAGGAGTACAATAAAGTAATCGTGTGCTGTTAAACTGGCAGGCCTATGCCCCCCGGTGTGCGGCGCTAACGTGGGGTTGCCCTTATTCTAGCACACTCTGCACAAAAATGCAAGCGATTTTTTGTTATTTTTAAAACGCGACGTGTCCGACGCTTTTTTAGGGGACAGAATAAGAACGGAGGAAGAGAAGCCCATGCGCAACGTCACACCGGTTCGGCGAGGCACGCAGACCCGTTTGAGTTACGGGAAAATCCGCGAAGTCATGGACATGCCAAATCTCATCGAGGTGCAGAAGGATTCCTTCCAGTGGTTCCTGGACGTGGGGCTGCGCGAGGTGTTCCGCGACACGGCGGAGATCACCGACTACAGCCGCAATTGGGTGCTCACCTTCGTGGACTACCGGCTGGACGACAAGCCGAAGTACACCGTGCGCGAGTGCAAGGAGCGCGACGCCACCTACGCCGCCCCCATGCGCGTGAAAGCGCGGCTGCTCAACCGGGAGAGCGGCGTGCTGAAGGAGAGCGAGATCTACATGGGCGATTTCCCGCTCATGACGGACAGCGGCACCTTCGTGGTGAACGGGGCCGAGCGCGTGATCGTCTCCCAGCTGGTGCGCTCGCCGGGGGTCTATTTCGGCGTCAGCCACGACAAAACCGGCCTGGAGCTCTATTCCGGCACCATCAACCCCAACCGGGGGGCGTGGCTGGAGTACGAGACAGACGTCAACGACCTGTTCTATTGCCGGATAGACAAGAATCGAAAGCTCTTCATTACCACGCTCATCCGGGCGCTGGGGATAGAATCGAACGCCGAAATCCGCGAGTTCTTCGGCGAGGACATCCGCATTGAGGCCAGCCTGGAGAAGGACGAGATCGCCAACTCCGCCGAGGCCTGCATGGAGGTGTTCCGCAAGCTGCGCCCCGGCGAGCCGGTGACCCTGGAGACCGCCCAGCAGCACATCGAGCAGCTGTTCTTCGACCCCACAGGTATGATATTTCAAAAGTCGGGCGTTACAAATACAATAAGAAGCTGGCCATCGGCGCGCGCATGGCCGGCTGCCGCCTGGCCGAGCCCGTGGCCGACCCCCGCACGGGGGAGCTGCTGGCCGAGCCGGGGGAGCTCATCACGCACGAGCGGGCCTACGAGATCGAACAGGCGGGCGTCACGCGGGCGGTGGTCCAGCTTGGCGAGGGCCACACCCTGGCGGTGATCTCCAACGGGATGATAGACCTCAAGGGCAAGCCCGACCTGGACGGCGGCACCGACCGGCGCACCTGCGACTACCTGCCGCAGTTCACCGAGGCGCAGCTGGAGCAGGCGGGCCTGAGCGAGAAGGTAGTGGCCGGGGTGTTCTTCGAGATCCTCTCGAAGAAGCTCGGGGACGAGGCCCTGCTGGCGGAGATGCGCAAGCGCTCGGACGAGCTTGTGCCCAAGCACATCACCCACCAGGACATCTTCGCCTCCATCAACTACGTCAACTGCCTGGCGGCGGGCGTGGGCAAGGCCGACGACATCGACCATTTGGGCAACCGGCGCATCCGCTGCGTGGGCGAGCTGCTGCAGAACCAGTTCCGCATCGGCATGGCCCGCATGGAGAAGCTCGTGCGGGAGAAGATGACCCTCCAGGCCCAGGACGACGTGGATAAAATCTCCCCGGCTACTTTAATAAATATCCGGCCCGTAAGCATGGCGATTAAGGAGTTCTTCGGCAGCTCGCCGCTGAGCCAGTTCATGGACCAGACCAACCCCTTAGCTGAATTGACGCACAAGCGCAGGCTCTCGGCGCTGGGCCCCGGCGGGCTCTCCCGCGAGCGCGCGGGCTTTGAGGTGCGCGACGTGCACTACAGCCACTACGGGCGCATGTGCCCCATCGAGACCCCCGAGGGCCAGAACGTGGGGTTGATCTCGTATCTGGCGACCTATGCCAGAATTAATAAATATGGCTTTATAGAAGCGCCCTACAGAAGAGTCGAAAACGGCGTGGTGCTTGACAGAACGCGCTATATGCCCGCGGACGAAGAGGACGAATACGTCGTCGCGCAGGCCAACGAGCCGCTGGACGGGAACAACCACTTCGCGAGAGAGCGCGTCAATGCCAGGTGGCGGGACGAATACCTGGAAGTGGACCGGGAGCGCGTGCAGTATATGGACGTGAGCCCCAAGATGGTGGTCTCCGTGGCCACGGCGATGATCCCCTTCCTGGAGAACGACGACGCGAACCGGGCGCTGATGGGCTCCAACATGCAGCGGCAGGCGGTGCCCCTGCTGCAGACGCAGGCCCCCTACGTCGGCACGGGCATAGAGTACAAGGCCGCGGTGGACAGCGGCGTGGTGGTGCTCGCCAAAGAGGACGCCACGGTGATTTACGTCTCCGCCGACAAGATCGTGGTCAAGCGCGACGAGGGCGGGGCCAAGCGCACCTACGACCTGATCAAGTTCATGCGCTCCAACCATGGGACCTGCATCAACCAGAAGCCCATCGTGGAGGTTGGCGACCGCATCAAGGCCGGGCAGGTCATCGCGGACGGCCCCGCCACCGACCACGGCGAAATTTCGCTGGGCAAGAACGCCCTGATCGGCTTCATGACCTGGGAGGGCTACAACTACGAGGACGCGGTGCTCGTCAACGAAAAGGTCGTCCAGGACGACGTGTACACCTCGATTCACATCGAGAACTTCGAGCTGGAGGCCCGGGACACGAAGCTCGGCCCCGAGGAGATCACCAGGGACATCCCCAACGTGGGCGACGACGCCATGAAGGACCTCGACGAGTTCGGCATTATCAGGATTGGCGCGGAAGTGAAATCCGGCGATATTCTGGTTGGGAAAGTCACCCCAAAGGGCGAGACGGAGCTCACTGCCGAAGAACGCCTGCTGCGCGCGATTTTCGGCGAAAAAGTGAAAGAAGTGCGTGATACCTCCCTGCGCCTGCCCCACGGCGAATACGGCATCGTCGTCAACGTCGAAGTGTTTACAAGAGAAAATTCAGATGAGCTCTCACCAGGGGTGAACAAAGTAGTCAGATGCTTCATAGCGCAAAAACGAAAGCTCAGCGTGGGCGACAAAATGGCCGGCCGCCACGGCAACAAGGGCGTGGTTTCCCGCATATTGCCGCAGGAGGATATGCCCTTCCTGGAGGACGGCACGCCGCTGGACATCGTGCTCAATCCCCTGGGCGTGCCCAGCCGGATGAACATCGGCCAGGTGCTGGAGGTCCACATGGGCTTCGCGGCACGGCAGCTGGGCCTGAAGACCGGCGAGGCCATCCGCCTGATGACCCCGGTGTTCGACGGCGCCCACGAAAGCGACATCATCGACGCGCTGCGGGAGGCCGGGGCCTCCGAGGACGGCAAGAGCTGGCTCTACGACGGCCGCACGGGCCGCAGGTTCGACAACAAGGTCACCGTGGGCGTGATGTACTTCCTCAAGCTGCTGCACCTGGTGGACGACAAGATACACGCGCGCTCCACGGGCCCCTATTCCCTGGTGACGCAGCAGCCCCTGGGCGGCAAGGCGCAGTTCGGCGGGCAGCGCTTCGGCGAGATGGAGGTCTGGGCCCTGGAGGCCTACGGCGCGGCATACACTCTACAAGAAATATTAACTGTGAAATCCGACGACGTGGTTGGGCGCGTGAAGACCTACGAGGCCATCGTGAAGGGCAAGAACGTGCCCCAGCCCAGCATCCCCGAGAGCTTTAAAGTCCTTGTGAAGGAATTGCAGTCGCTGGCCCTGGACGTGCGTATTTTGGATAAGGACGGCGAGGAGATCGACCTGAAGCAGACCTTCGAGGACGAGCCCGGCTTTGGCGTGCCCGACAGGCAGGAAAGCCGGCCCGACCTCTCCGCCCTGCCCGACGACGAAGAGGACGAGGACGAAGAGGAACTCGACGGCGCGGACGACTACGTCCTCCCTGAGGAGGAGGAAGCCGACGAAGAACTGCTGGACGACTACGCGGACGACTACCAGCCGGAGGAATGATTTCAGTTTATAGTTGACAATTGACAGTTGACAGTTGGATAGATTGTCCTGTCGCAAAAATTGTCAACTGTCAACTGTCAACTGTCAACTATAAAAAGGGGAGGGCATATGGAACAGCAGCAGAACATCACCTTTGAGTCAATCAGGATTGGATTGGCGTCCCCTGAGCAGATACGCGCCTGGAGCTTCGGCGAGGTGAAGAAGCCCGAGACCATCAACTACCGCACACTCAAGCCCGAGCGGGACGGCCTGTTCTGCGAGCGCATTTTCGGGCCCACGAAGGACTGGGAGTGCCACTGCGGCAAATATAAGCGTATGCGCTACAAGGACAAAATCTGCGAGCGCTGCGGCGTGAAGGTCACCAAGCAGAAGGTCCGGCGCGAGCGCATGGGCCATATCGAGCTGGCGGCACCGGTTTCGCATATTTGGTATTTCAAGGGCATCCCCTCCCGGATGGGCCTGATGCTGGACATCTCCCCCCGCAACCTGGAGAAGGTGCTCTATTTTGCCATGTATATCGTCACCGACCCGGGGGATACGCCCCTGCTGAAGGGCCAGACCCTGGACGAGAAGACCCACGCGGAATACAGGATGCGCTACGAGCAGGACTTCCAGGCGGGCATGGGGGCCGAGGCGGTGCAGGAACTGCTGGCGGGCGTTGATTTGGAGGAGCTCTACAGCGAGCTGATGGCGGAGTTCGAGGCCGCCACGGGCCAGAAGCGCGCGAAATTGCTCAAGCGCCTGGAGTGCGTAGAGGCCTTCCGGCAGTCCGGCAACCGGCCCGAGTGGATGATCCTGGACGTGGTGCCGGTCATCCCGCCGGAGATACGCCCCATGGTGCAGCTGGACGGCGGCAGGTTCGCCACGTCCGACCTGAACGACCTGTATCGCCGCGTGATCAATCGAAATAATCGCCTGACCAAGCTGCTGGAGCTGGGCGCGCCGGAGATCATCGTGCGCAACGAGAAGCGCATGTTGCAGGAGAGCGTGGACGCGCTCATCGACAATGGCAGGCGCGGGCGGCCCGTGACCGGGGCCAACAACCGGGCGTTCAAGTCGCTTTCCGACATGCTCAAGGGCAAGCAGGGGCGTTTCCGGCAGAACCTGCTGGGCAAGCGCGTGGACTACTCGGGCCGCTCGGTGATCGTGGTCGGGCCGGAGCTGAAGATCCACCAGTGCGGCCTGCCCAAGGAGATGGCCCTGGAATTATTCAAGCCTTTTGTCATGAAAAGGCTTGTTGAGACGGAGAAGGCCGGAAATGTAAAATCGGCGCGCAAGATGGTGGAGCGCAGCCACAACGACGTCTGGGACGCCCTGGAGGTCGTGATCGAGGATCACCCGGTGATGCTGAATCGTGCGCCGACGCTGCACAGGCTGGGCATTCAGGCGTTTGAACCTGTGCTTGTAGAAGGGCGCGCCATCAAGCTTCATCCCCTGGTGTGCACCGCCTTCAACGCGGACTTCGACGGCGACCAGATGGCCGTGCACGTGCCGCTTTCGGTTGAAGCACAGGCTGAGGCCAGGCTGCTCATGCTGGCCGCGAACAATCTTTTGAAGCCTTCTGATGGACGCCCCGTGACCGTGCCAACGAATGACATGGTTCTTGGTTCCTATTATTTGACCTACATCAGGCCCGGCGCGAACGGCGAGGGCAAGGTGTTCTCCGGCGTGGACGAGGCCCAGATGGCCTACGACGAGGGCATTTTGGACCTGCACGCCAAGGTGAAAATTAGGATGACGCGCAAGCTCGGCGGCGGCAGGCAGATCTCGAAGATCATCGAGACCTCGCTGGGGCGCGTGATCTTCAACGAGCCCATCCCGCAGGATTTGGGCTTTGTGGACCGCAGCGACCCGGAGAACCTCTTCGCCCCGGAGGTGGATTTCCTGGTGAACAAGAACCAGCTGGGGAAGATCATCGACCGCTGCATCCGCGTGCACGGCACCTCCCGCACCGCCGACGTGCTCGACAAAATCAAGACCCAGGGCTACCAGTTCTCCACCCGCTCTGGCATCACGGTGGCCGTGGGCGACGCCACCATCCCGCCCCAGAAGGCCACCATCATCGAGGAGACAGAGAAGACCATCGCGAACATCACCCGGCAGTTCAACCGCGGCTTGATGAGCGGCGACGAGCGCTCCCAGCGCACCATAGACGCCTGGGGCGACTGCACCGCCCGGGTGGCCAACGCCCTGAAAGAGAACATCGACGAGTTCAACCCCTTCAATATGATGCTGCGCTCGGGCGCGCGCGGCACGGAGAGCCAGCTGCGCCAGCTGGCCGGGATGCGCGGCCTGATCGCCAACGCGGCGGGCAGGACGATCGAGATTCCCATTCGGTCCAATTACCGCGAGGGCCTGAATATCCTGGAATACTTCATCGCGTCGCGCGGCGCGAGGAAGGGCCTGGCGGATACGGCCCTGCGCACGGCGGACTCAGGCTACCTGACCCGGCGCCTGGTGGACGTCTCCCAGGATGTGATCATCCACGACCAGGACTGCGGCTGCAGGGACGGCAGCGAGGTCTATGACGTCTACGCCGACGGGCAGCGCATCGTACCCATGGAGGAGCGCCTGATGGGCCGCTTCCTGGTGGACGACCTGGTGGACGAGATGACGGGCGCGCTGGTGCAGGGCAGACACGATCTGATGACGGAGGCCGATTCCGTGAAGGTGGCCGCCTTCGTGCGGGAGAACGCCCCCGAGGGCAAGCGCCCGGGCATCAAGATACGCTCGCTGCTCACCTGCGAGGCCGAGCGCGGCGTGTGCATCCGCTGCTACGGCTCCAACCTGGCCACGGGCGACGCCGTGACCGTGGGGGAGGCCGTGGGCATCATCGCGGCGCAGTCCATCGGCGAGCCGGGCACACAGCTGACCATGCGCACCTTCCACACAGGCGGCGCGAAGGACCAGAGCGACATCACCCAGGGTTTGCCCCGCGTGGAGGAGCTCTTCGAGGCCCGCAAGCCCAAGCTGCTGGCCCTCATCGCGGAGCTCGACGGCATCGTGTCCTTCCGGGAGATCAAGAAGGCCAAGAATATTATCATTACAAGCGACGACCCCGAGGCCCCGGAAGAAAAGGCCTATCCGATCCCCTACGACCAGATCATAAAAGTTACGGACGGGCAGCGCGTGCGCAAGGGCGAGAACATCACCGAGGGCGCGCGCAACCCCCACGACATCCTGGCTGTGCTGGGTGTGCACGAAGTACACAATTACTTGATCCAGGAGGTGCAGCGCACCTACCGCGGGCAGGGCGTGGACATCTCCGACAAGCACATCGAGGTGATTATCCGGCAGATGATGCGCAAGCTGAAAATCACCGAGCCGGGCGACACCACCTGGCTGCCCGGCACCCTGCTGGAAAAGCGCGAGTTCCGCCGCGCCTGCGAGGCCCTGCTGGCCGAAAAGGGCGAGGAGGCCGTGCTGCCCCAGGCCGCGCCCGTGCTCATGGGGATCACCAAGGCGTCCCTGGCGACAGAGAGCTTCCTCTCCGCCGCGAGCTTCCAGGAGACCACCCGCGTGCTCACCGACGCCGCCATCAAGGGCAAGAGCGACCCCCTCATCGGCCTGAAGGAAAACGTGATCATCGGCAAGCTGCTGCCCAGCGGCACCGGCATGAAGTGCTACGGCGACGTGACGGTGATGAACACCTCCAGCCCGTTCGCCAGGCAGTATATGGACGCGATCAGCGGGGAGTAGACGCAAAATGTGAAAAGAGACGCATGTCGAAATGCGTCTCTTTTGTTGAAATAGTTGTTGCATTTCGGCAATTCCTGTGATATACTGGATGTGGCCCTGTTCAGGGTGGCGGTTGCGTCGTCTTTTCTCTTTGCGTCTCTGGTGGTTCGGAACGTTAAAGAAAGGAGATGGCGCCTTTGATGAAAGCACTTTGTGCTTTGGTGCAGGCAGTGGTGGAAATATACACGGCGTTGGCGGCGGATCCGTCCTATGCCATCGCGGTTGCGCAAGCAATCCTGCACTTGCTTGGCCTCGCGGCCAAACACATAAAAGAAAGAACCGCCCTCGGCCGTAACAAGCTGGGCGGTTCCTTCTTAAATCGTTAAATCGTTAAAGAGGAAAGAGGTGCAACCGCAACCTGGGCGGTGCTGCGTCCTCGGGTTGCCGCCCGGGGGCGCTTCCCTTTCACAAACTCATTATACTCTATATAAGACATATTGTCAAGCTTTTTTTAAGGAGGTACACCTCGTGCCCAACAAGCGCAAACGCATTTGGATCATCGCCCTCGCCCTGCTGGCCTTTGCGGCCCTGCTGCTGGGGCTCACCGGGGCGGCACTGCGGAAGCAGCCGCCCGCGCAGGTCATCGCGCACCGGGGGGCGAACGCCTATGCCCCGGAGAACACCCTGCCCACATTTGAAAAGGCCATAGAGCTCGGCGCCCACGGCGTGGAATGCGACGTCTACGTCACGGCAGACGGGTATGTGGTGCTCTCCCACGACGGCAGCGTCAATCGATGCTCCGACGGGGAGGGGAAAATCAGCGAGATGACCCTGGAGGAGCTGAAGGGCTGCGACTTCGGCTACAGCGAGAAATTCGGCGATGCGTTCGCGGGGACAAAAATCCCCACGCTGGAGGAATTTCTCAATTGCGTGAAGGATGTCGCTGTGATTTTGATCGAGCTGAAGAACAACGAGGGCGGCATCGCGGCGAAAACAGTGCAGGCTGTGAAAGAATTCGACTTGATGGGCAAAGTGATTTTCCAGAGCTTCGACATGGAGGCCATCCTGGCTTGCAAGGAGGCTGACGGGAACGCCTATATCGCCCTGCTGTACAACCCCGGCGGCGAGTTCGACAAGGTTGTGCGTAAAGACCCGGTGGGATTTTGCGTAGAGTATGGCCTGGACGCCCTGCACCCGCAGTTCGCCGCGATGTCCTCCGGGATCGCGCGCAAGTGCGCGGCAATCGGCGTGGAGCTGCGCACCTGGACGGCCAACGACATCCTGTTCCTCATCGGCGGCAGCGGCCAGGGCGCGGTGGGGCTGATCACCGACCAGCCCGAGCTGGCGCAAAAGCTGGTGCGCCTGCCGGGATTTGTGCGCGGCTTTTTCGCCCTGCTGTGCGACGCGGCGTTTCTGCTCTCGCCGCTGTTCGGATGATGGGAATGAAAAAATTTAACTATCCCACAATAGAGGCCCTGCGGCGTGGATATTCCATTGTCGCAGCGCCTGGATGCGCTCGGCACGCCGCTTGCGATGGGGAAAATGACCATTCCCAATCGGCTGGCCGTCCAGCCCATGGAGGGCTGCGACGGCACGCCGGACGGCCGTCCCGGCGAATTGACCCTGCGAAGGTACGAGCGCTACAGAGGGGAGCAGCCAATATGACCGGCCTGACCTCCGTGACCTTCCGCAGGCTGGGCTTCCGGGAGATCATACAGATCGCCGGCGACAGCGGCCTGGAGGGCGTCGAGTGGGGCGGGGACGTCCACGCGCCGCCCGGCGACGCTGCGCTCGCAGGAGAAATCCGGCAAGCCACGGCAGAGGCCGGGCTGGCCGTGCTTTCCTACGGCTCATATTATAAGCTTGGCGGCGGGGCGGCATTTGCGCCCGTGCTGGAGACTGCCCTGGCGCTTCAGGCCGGTGTGATACGGGTGTGGGCCCAGGGGGATTTCAACCGCGCCGTGGAAGACGCCCGGCGCATCGCCGCGCCGGCGAAAGCGCATGAGATTACCATCGCGTTTGAGTACCACAGGAACACATTGACCGAGACAGCCGAAGGCGCGCTGGCGCTGCTGGAGGCCATAGACCGGGAAAACGTAAAAACCTACTGGCAGCCGAACCCCGCGCTTTCCCATGAAAAAAATCTCGCCGAGCTGGAGGCCGTGCTGCCCTGGCTGGCGCACGTGCACGTGTTCCACTGGACGCGCGCGGGCAGGCGGCTGCCGCTGCAGGCCGGCGCGGCACGGTGGCGGGACTACTTGCAACTGGCGCGGCCGAAGGCAGCCATATTGGAATTCGTGAAGGGCGACAGCGCGGCGCAGTGCGCAAGGGACGCGAAGGTTTTGAGGGGGCTATGCGAATGAACGACATGGGCATATTCGAGCTGCGCATGAGCGGCGGCGGGCCGCTGCGGCTGGCGCTGTTCACCGATTTGCACTACAACGGCGAGGCGCCCCTCAGCGCCGCGCTGACCAATTTCTTCATGCGCAGGAACGTGCGCAGGCTGGAGCCAGACTTGGTGGCCGTCCTGGGGGATACGGCCATCGTGCCCGATAATCGCAAGCGTACACGTGCTTTTGTGAATACGATGGACGGCATGGGCGTGCCATGGACTGCCGTATTGGGCAACCACGAGGGCGAGCACGAGCGCGACCTGCCCCGCCGCGAGGTGATCGAGTATTATCAGGAAAGCGAGCGCTTTTTGGGCAATGCGGAGCTGCCGGGCGTCACCGGCAGCGGCAACCAGGCGATTGCCGTCATCAACGAAGAGGGGAAAGCGGCGCAGCTGCTGTATTTCCTGGACAGCGGCGGCGGGCGCAGGGGGCACGGGCATATCCAGCCGGACCAGCTGGACTGGTTGGCGCGCGCGGCCTCGAAGTACCCGGATACGCCCGGCGTCGTGTTCTTTCATGTGCCCATACAGCAATATCAGGACGCCTTAGAGGCCTGGGAAAAGGGCGAGGCACAGTTGTTGCACGGCGCGAGCCATGAAAAAATCTGCCCCGGCGGCACGCGGGCGCAGGGCGGAGCCCTTCTGGAGCGCGCGCGGGCGCTGGGCATCTGGGCCATCGTGTGCGGGCACGACCACTACAACAGCTTCGACATCCTGTGGCGTGGGATGCGCTATGTCTACGCACAGGGCAGCGGCTACTCCTTCCGGGTCTACGGCATCCCGCTGCACCGGGTGCGCGGCTGCACGGCGCTGGATATTTTCCCGGACGGGCGCGTGGAGGTGGGGCAGTGGTTCAACCTGTAATACGAATCTCGCCCCATATGGCCCCCCCTGCGTCAGCGCTTCTGTGAAGCGCCGACGCTGTCCCCCCCCTCGCAAGCGAGGGGGCTTGCTGCGCATCAACCACCTACCTCGCCCCCGCCGCCCCCGTGGGCGGGGGGCAGCCCTCCCAGCACCAGCATTCGTCGCGGTCCGCGGGCACTTCATAGGGCATCCAGAAATTTCTGTTGCAATCCATGTAGTAGACCAGCCGGGGCAGCAGCCGTTCATGGCTGGGCACATTCTTGTCGTCTAATGAACTATATGCGAATTTACAAATTTACAAATTTTATGGCCTATGGCGGCATTTATCTATTGACAAGCCCCGCGAATGCGTGTATAATAGTTAGGCTTTGGAATCCTGAAAAAATGGCGGCATAGCTCAGCTGGCTAGAGCATTCGGTTCATACCCGGAGTGTCACTGGTTCGAATCCAGTTGCCGCTACCAAGCAATCCCCCCTCCTCCCGCGATTCGGCCCGGTGGTCAAGCGGTTAAGACTCCGCCCTTTCACGGCGGCATCACGGGTTCGAGTCCCGTCCGGGTCACCAAATCTAAGGGCATCGTAAGGTACAACCTCACGGTGCCCTTTTTTGTCTTAAAGTGACCTACTATCAAACGGCTCGAACTATGCCGAAAATCGCTGTGGAGTTCCCTCGAACCCTGCGGTTTACAGAAATAGCGGATGAGGTCTTTGCCTTCGGTCAGCTTTTGTTTCTCCAGCCCCAGTGCCGCGCCCACGTTTTCCAGCGACAGCGGCAAGCCCATCACCGCGCACCATATCATGGCGCAGCGCCAACTCGCCGGATTGAGGAATTTTGCTTTGCCAAGAACGGCGGCGGAGTGGTGGTTGTCGGTGAAGGGGTCGAGGCTCACGCCCAGAGTATTGACATCACTCAGCCCTAATTTACCCGCGAGCAACATTTTCACAGTATTTGCGGGCATAATCAATGCCGCGCCGAGACGGTCAGCCTGCCATTCTCTGACTTCCTCGTCAGTCATCGGGAGCCGCCTTTCTTTGTCCTCAATTTGAAAAATCGTGCACTGGATTCGCGGAATCTTTTCTCCGGGCTTCTGATAATAGAAACGTGGATGTAGAATCCAGTGAGCGCATTCATGAATTATAGTAAAACGGATTCTACCCTCGACTTCACAATCGAGGATATCGTTGTCGACCAAAATCCAACCCCTTTCCACATTAAGCGGCACTTCCTCGGTGCGTTCATCATCCCACACCATAAGCACGCCGTCGTTAAAGCAGGTGCAGCCTAATGTCAACCTATCTTGCGACAGATTGGCAAAATCGATTTTTGCCTTTAGGTGAAATTCGGCAAAGCGGTCAACATCCATCGCTTGCGGGGAGAGCAGAAGCTCGCCATTTTTATATTTTTGCAAAATTTCAACTGCCTTGTTTTCAAGGCGCTCCGCTGAATAGAATATGATACAACAAACCACCGCCTTAATCTGTCTGACTTTCACTTTTGCTGTTAATCAGGTCAATAACCTCTTTCCACCCGTCATCAGAGAGCTTCGTTTCACGCGCCCTTCTAAGCGCGACTCTCGCTAAATCCTTCTCCATGATGTATTCGGGAAGGTCGGAGGATACTGTGTTTGACTTTGCCATAGCCGCCAAGTCCAGTAGGCGGTCTTTGTCATCGCCTTGAAGTTTCAGAATTCTGGCGATGTCGTCCAGCTTCTTTTCCGGCGGATATCGGCGCCCCTTTTCGATGTCGCTCATATATGCGGGCGCGATCTCCAATTCAGCGGCAAAGCCTCTGAGAGTAAACCCCAGTCCTTTGCGCCGCTCTTGCAGATGGCTGACAAAAAACCAAAGCCGATTATGGGACATTTAAATATTGCTGAATTCAACCGAGGCCAGTCCTCGAAATTACTGCGAGAACTTGTAGAAGCCGACAATACCGCGTTCATTCAAAAGAACGGCAAGCCGATAGCGGTTGTTATGTCAAAGGCGCGTTACGACCGCTTAATGAAGGAGGGCATACGCTTAATACCGGAATTTGGATGCACTGGCTACTAATTGCGTTTATCCAGGCCCATAGAATGAGCGAGGACGAAGTTAGCATCACAGCAAAAAAAATACATGGCCTTTGGAAAAAATACAATGAATCCAATAAGGACATACTTATTCCTGAAACAATCCCTTTGCATACACGGATGCATACTGCGCGCGCCCATCGGGAGCGCGGCCCTTAATATACCGTCCCTCCCAGCGTCCGTCTTTGCGCTGGCGTATGTTTTCGCCTCGTCTTGCCATAATTATTGATTCCTTTCGTGACCCAATTTTTGACCCCGAATAGCACGGGGCTCTATGGTTTTCATGGGCGCAATCTTCTGCATCAGAAAATTGCGCCCATGAAGAACATAGAATTTCAAAAAAATCTTGCATTTCACCCCCGAATTTGCTATGATGTATGGAGTCAAATGCTTTCCCCCTCTGGCATGAAGGGGGAAAGAAAAGCCCGCAGGATCTCCTGCGGGGCATAAAAAAGAACGCCTAAGCAAGTCGCCTGGCGTTCTGTTTTTTCTATTCTGTTTGGCCTATATTTTTCTCGCCCTGCGCAGCAGCAGAGACAAAAATTCCGGCAGCATGCCGCTTCTGCCTCCCAGCTTCTTTCCCCGGATGTAGGTGCATACCGCTTCCGCCTCGGAAAGCGCCCCAGATCCGGCAGTAACAAAATCACCTCAACCGGCTCGGCGGCAGGCGACGCGAACGCGAAGGTCTATTCCTATGCGCATTGGTGGATCCGGTCGCCCGGCGGCTATACCTCCGGCGCGTGCTTCGTCGGCGGTAGTGGCTACGTCGACAGCCAACTCAATACCTCGTACCTCCTTGCCCTCCGCCCCGCTTTGTGGGTGCGAGCAGACATTTTGCACTGAGCCAAGCTAACCCCATTCATCCCTTAAAGGCCCCTGGCTTCCATAGTGCAGGGCTGGGGGCCGAGGACGTGAAAAACAAAGGAACCCAAAAGCCCCCGGCCCGCAGAGCCAACCGCGGTTGGCTTTGGGCTGGGGGCGGGGGGGCGGGCTAACCCAGGTACTTGGCGATGAACTCGGCGGGCTTGAGGATTTCGGGGTGGTCGATGTCGACGGGCGCGAAATCGCCGTCGCCGGTCAGGAGTATGTCCACATCCTCGAAGATCGCGGACGCCAGAACCGGCAAATCCTCCGGGTCGCGGATTTCGGGATAGTCTTCCTCCTCGATCCATTCAGGCGTGTAGACCAGCTCATAGGGCAGCTCCCGCAGAAATTTTTCCATTTGCTTATACTTGCCGGAGAATTTCTTTCGGGTTACGCGCTTGAGCTCATCGACAACATAAGTCGGCAGGACAATGGTGCACCGCTCGCAGAGCGCGTCAATCAGCGTCAGCATATTGCGGGAATTCAGAACGAACGCGGATACAAGAACATTCGTGTCAAGCATGATCCGCATTGCGTTCCTCCCACATCTCCCGGCGCACCTCTTTCACCAGGGCGACCACATCGTCCTCGGTCTTCAGGCCCAGGCGCTCGGCTTCCCCCGCAAAGGCCCTTCGCACATTGTCAAAGGCGACCCTCGCGGCGTTAGCGACGAAAATCCTGTCGTCGTCCTCCACGAAGATAACCTTGTCGCCCTCGCGCACGCCAAGCTTCCTGCGTATATCGATGGGAATAGTGATTTGCCCCCGGCTGGTGACTCTCGCAACTTCCATTTGCAGCACCTCCATTCTTAATTCGCTTGGAAATCTTACTTTCCTTACTCTATTATACGCAATTCCCAAGCAAAAGTCAACCCCATATATTTCACCCAATTGAAGGAGGAGAACATGAAACACCTAACTCACAAAAAGATCGCGCTCATCGTCGCCCTGGTGGCCGCTGCGGCCCTGCTGGCCGTGGGCACCTTCGCCTGGTCGGACAGGCTCACGCAGATCAACGAGTTTTCCGGCACGGCTGCGGACAAGGAGCTCGCCCTGCACGACGACTACGAGCCAGAAACGGGCGGCAAGGCGGTCTACGCCGAAAACGCGGGTAAGGGCGTGATGTACGTGCGCGTCAAGCTCGACGAGTTCATGGACCTGACCACGAACACGCCCCCCGCGAGCATCGACTGGACCACGCACATCCCCGGCGACGACGCCGACCATCCCCACGGCAAGAATGTCGCCGACTGCGGCCTGAGCAACGACGCCCTGGAGCTGTTCCACGACTGGTTCACCTGTACCCTCGGCGGGCGGAAGTGGTTCTTCCCGGCCAGCGCGGGCGGCATTTTCCAGGACACCGGCGATTATTCCCCCACCGGCGCGACCTATGCGACGCTCTCAGCGGAAGATAAGGCAAAGGTCAAACAGACCGCCGAGTTCAGCCATGCCCACGACCCGATCATCCCCATGGCGCAGTACATGGCCGCGACGCCCCAGCAGCAGCTGGACTTCATCGGCTGGGTGTACGACACGGACGGCTGGGCCTACTGGTCCCGGCCCCTCTACGCCGGCGACGTGACCGGCCTGCTGCTGCGCGGCCTCGACGGCGTGCTTGCCGGGACGCCCTGGCAATACAGCCAGTTGCAGGCGTTCTATTTGCACGATCGTGAGCCGATGGAGGTTCTGCCGTATCTGCAGCGATTTCATCAGCGCCCATTCATTGAGTATTTCGTGAAGCTGGGATTGCACAAGTTGGCAAAGTATGCGGTCTATGGCGGCTATGGCAGCACCCTGAACATGGATCGTGTCAACCTTTATCGTGCTTACCTCATCGGACAAAAAGAGTATAGCACAGACTGGCTCAGATGTCAATTCGAAGCGCAAATTAAAGAGCCTTCAATGGCTGTCACTGA
>WRDW01000041.1 GCA_009779995.1 Oscillospiraceae bacterium
GGCGCGTTCACTGTCACGGTTGAGCGGCCCACCTCGTTGCCTTCCCAGTCATAGAACACCAGGGTGGACGTGCCCGCTTTCACGCCCTTGAAGCCCTGGCCCAGGGCATCGCCCAGGATCTCCAGACGCAGCAGGTCATAGGGTACCGCCGCGGGGAATACATCCAAAAAGTTTGCGGGCTCGCCGTTGAGCTTGATCGTGATATTCTGGGGCGACACATTGCCCTTGCCGGTCAGCACCGCCCTGCGCGCAACCAGCGGGAAGGTATCCGCGGGAAGGCCCGCGCCCCCGCCCTCGGTCAAAGCCAGGCCGCTTACGACATATTGCGCGCCCGCTTCCAAATAGGCGATCCTGGTTGCGGAGGTATAGGCGCTGGCCAGGAACTGGGTCCCTGCTTTGTTATACAGCAGCAGGCGCCCATGTTCCCCCAACGCCTGGTTTATGTCGCCCTCCACGTGGGAAACGCCGACGACGGTAAGCGCGTCAACGCCCGGAGAATGACTCCCCTCGAAGACATACCAGCCGCTTTGCGCAGGGTAGAAGAGGAATGCGCCCGCATAGCCGGCTCCCGCCCATTCCAGATATACGGGTTCATCCAGTTCCATCGTGACATCGGGCAGGATTGGCTCCGCCGCAACGGCAAAACTCAACCCCGCGAGCAATGCCAGGGCCAACAGGAAACACGCTAACTTTTTCATAAACATTCCACCTTTTCATTTATTTTCTAAAGTTTAGCACAGTATTCGACTTTTGTTAACAGTTTTTTTCAGTTGGGACGAGGCATAGCGATGCCAGCCCTCACCCCACCCGCTCGCAAACCACCAAATATCGCTGATTGCGCGGGGTGTTATCCCCCAACGGATGGCACGAGAAGAGAGAAAGCAGCTCCCGGCCCGGCTGGATTAGGATTTCGCCCGTCTCGTCGGGCTGGATAATTTTGTAGTAGATGACCTGATAGACAAGCGTCTCGCGGAAATTCGTGACGATGATCTCGTCGCCCACCTGGAGCTTGTGGATCTCCCGGAACTGCTTCACCGTCTGGCCCCTGTGCGCGGCGACGACGCTGTTGGTATTCGGGCCGCCGATGGGATAGGAGGTCTCGGTGAGGTGCACGGCGCCCTTCATCATGTTCTTCGGGTTGGCGCCGAGGTAAATCGGCAGCTCAATGCCAATGCTGGGCAGGGAGACGAAGCCTATAATATTATCTTGAATGCCGTAGGCGGAGAGGTTGACGGAGGGCTGCTCATAGGAGAAGGCGTCCGCCAGCCCGTTCTGCCCGGTCTGGAACAGGCGCTCGTTCTCGGCCTTGAGGAAGGCGTACAGCGCGCTGTAATCGACGCCCGGATTTTGGAGAAATTCTTTTTTCAGGCTCGCGGTCCCGCTGTCGTATTTGATGTCCATCGCCTTGGGATAGAACAGCACGCCGAGGCCCGCCGCCAGCAGCGCCAGCGCCAGGATGGTCAGCCACGGCCGTCGTCTTCCCACCAGAACCTTGCGCTGCGGATTCTGCGCCCCGGGCGGTATTTCCTGCCGCGCCTGCGGCGCGTTTTCCTGCCACCAGGGGTTTGGATCGATATGGCTTCCCATGGGTTGTCACTCCTTTGCGTTGGAGTATGTTGGAGAGTTTGCTCTTCTTTTTCTTGTTTTTTGCGCCAGATCAGGATGAAAATGATGATGCATACCAGGATCCCGAAGCCCACGCCCAGGCCGATGAGCATGTCCCAGTCCCGCAGGCGCTCCAGCGCCGCGGCGGCGGGCGGGGACTGCACCGCCTCGGGCACGTATTCCGTGCGCACGCCGCGCACCAGCAGGCGGTGGGTGTTGATGCCGTAGGGCGTGCAGGTCACCAGGGTGCAGTAGTCCGCGCCGGCCTGCCGCCGCAGCTGCTCGATGTCCTCCGGCAGCACGGTCAGGATCTGGTCGATCTTGTAGGCCAGGGTCTGGTCCAGGATGTGCAGGTAGAACAAGTCGCCCTCTTTTAGCAGCCGCAGGTCCGTGAACATCTTCGCGTTGGCCAGGCCCGTGTGGCCGGTGAGCACGCTGTGGCTCCCCGGGCCGCCTATGGGCATGGAGGAGCCCTCCAGGTGTCCGACGCCTTTGAGCAGGATGGCCTCCGCCGTGCCGTGGCAGATGGGGATTTTCACGGAGATCTTCGGGATGCTGACATAGCCCATGGTGCCGTCGCCGTGCTGGTCCAGGACCTCGAAGTAGTTGTCGGACATCGCCATGCCGGTGCCCACCAGGAATGGGTCGTGCACCGGGTTGCCCTCCAGGTTTTCGTTGTAGGCCACCGCCTCCCGCAGCGCGCGCTCCAGGGCCTCGGCGCCCAGCCTGGCGATGGAGTCGTCGTAATGCGCCGTGGCGGTGGAGCAGTTGCGGGCAAAGATATAGTCCGAAACCGCGGGATAGGCGAACAGGCCGATACCGGCCAGCAGCATGATTATGACGACCAGTGCCCGCTTCAACCTGTCTTCCCCCTCGCGTACAGCGGCAAGAATGCCGCCATTGAAATCCGGGCGGCAAAGAATGCCGCCCCTACAGTGTAACTATAGAGAGTTTTGGGTTGTATGTCAAGGCGCATGAAGGGTTTTCAGCGCCTTACACCCGCACGTGCGTTCTGAATCACAGGATATGGAAACGCCAATTTTGCATTTTGACAAAGCCTGCTACTTGTGATATACTGCATTTGAGGTGAGCTCATGCAGCGTTCCGCGCGCAACAAAACAATCTCGCTGAGCGAAGAGGAGGCCCGGCGCTATGCCTCGCTGTGCCCGCGCGCGTATGCGCCGGGGACGGCGGACGCCATCCTTTGCGGGGACGCCTTCGCGCTGCTGCCCTCCCTGCCGGAGAAGTGCGCCGACCTGCTCATCGCCGACCCGCCCTACAACCTGCGAAAGACCTACGGGGACAGCGCCTTCCAAAAAATGAGTGAACAGGACTACGCCGCGTTCACGCGGCGCTGGCTGGAGGCCGTGCGGCCCGCGCTGAAGGACACGGCGAGCATCTATGTATGCGGCGACTGGCGCACGAGCATGGTCATAGGGGGGATATTGGGCGGGTATTTTTTTATTCAGAACAGGATCACCTGGCAGCGGGAAAAGGGCAGGGGCGCGCAGAAAAACTGGAAAAACGCCATGGAGGACGTCTGGTTCGCCACGGTGTCGCCGAAGCACTATACGTTCAATGCGCAGGCCGTGATGACACGCCGCCGGGTGCTCGCGCCCTACCGCATAGAAAACCACCCCAGGGACTGGACAGAAGATGCTGATTCAGGCCTAAAATATCGCGACACCTATCCGTCGAATTTTTGGGACGACGTCACCGTGCCCTACTGGTCCATGCCGGAGAACACAGACCACCCCGCGCAAAAGCCCGAGAAGCTCTGCGCCAGGCTGATCCTGGCAAGCTCCAGCCCCGGGGACGTGATCCTTGATCCATTTGCGGGCGTTGGGACGACAGCCGTGGTTGCAAAGAAGCTCGGGCGCTCGTTTTTATGCATAGAGCGGGAGGAGGCCTACTGCGCCCTGGCGCAAAAACGCCTGGAGCTGGCCGAAGCCGATCCGAGGATACAGGGCTACACGGACGGGGTTTTCTGGGAACGCAATACACTGGCGGCGCAGAAGAAACTGTAGGGGCGGCGTCCTCGACGTCCCAAGCAGAAAGACCGTGTTTTCGGACCGGGGACGTCACGGAGGCCGTCCCCTACGCCTGTTTCTCTTCAAATAAGCTCTTCTGCGCCGACAGGGTGGTCAATACGCTCCCCAGCTGGCTCAGCGCCGCGCCCAGCAGAGCCAGTTCGTCCGCATTTTTGCCGCGCGCCAGCTCCAGCGCGGCCAGGTGCACCCAGGTCGCCACCTGCCCGGGGCTGGGCATGAGCGTCACCGCCCTTGTGTTGATGTCACTGAATGATATGCTCTCACGCAGGGCCGGCATTCCTGCCGCCTTTATTTTTCGAGAGCCTGCGCAGGGCGGCGAAGCCTATCGTGCCGAACACCGCCACGCCCGCCACGTCCATCCACCAGATGGCGTTCCGGGGGCTGTAGCGCGAATATTTCTCCGTGTGCATGATCACCGCCAGGTAGGCCATCAGCAGGTAAAAACGAATTTTCTCTTGCTTTCCCAGACCCTTGGGCGGCACAACTTTATAGACGAAGTCGCCCAGCCTGTCCCCCCAGAAGCAGCGCTCCAGGTCGAAGATCGTGAGTTTCCCCTCATGGACGAAGATGTTCAATGCGTGCAGGTCGAAGTTCACCAGCGCGCCGGGCACGCTCTCCAGCAGGGCTTTATGCTTTTCGATATAGCCCAGCAGCTTTTCCCCCGGACGGCAGCGCTTGCCGAAGCGCGCGCAGTCACCTACGAGGGCCCGCGTCATCTTGCGCAGGGCGAGATGCCAGTTCTCCTCCAGGCCCATCTGCTCGTAGCCGAAGCCCTCGGCCGCGATGGCGTGGAACTGCGCCAGGATGTCCCGGATGTCACTGTCGGCCCTGGCTTTCTCCTCTTTTGAAAGCTTGGCCTTGTCCAGGCGCCGCCCCGGCAGGAACTCCATGATGAAGTAATCGCAGGGGATGATTGTCTTCGACAAGTCCTCCCATACGACGCGCGGCGTGCGCACAGTTGTGCGTTCGCGCAAGAGAGCGTAAAAACGCAGCTCCTGCCGCATGAGCCCGCGCTCGTGGGTGAGCACCGCCACCTGCGGCAGCGGGGCCACCTTGAGCACGTAGTCCGCACCGCCCGCCGTGACGGCGAGCACGTTGTTGTACCATCCGTCGGACAGCGACTCGTACTTCGTCACCGGGCCAAGCCCCGCCTCCGTGAAGACGGCCTGCACCTGCTCCCCGCTGACGTCATATTTGGTTTTGCTCCGCATGAAGAGACCTCCTCGCCCAAGATATGACCATTGTAGCGAAAAAAAAGGGGCTTGTCAATCTTGCGGGGGGATTTTGTTTTGTTGTGTGTAGGAACGTTTTTCTTGACTTTTTAACGGTACGCGAATATAATGGGTATCACGTGCTGCGCATCAAGCTGGGGCAGACGCAGATGCGGCTCATGCCTTCACGCCCAGCAACATTCCAATAAAGCCCAAACAATCATATAATTCACAGGAGGCGCCCCATGGAAAACAAACAGCACAGCATTTTGCAGCCCATCCTCGCCTTTGCCCTAGGCGCGGGCCTGGCCGCCGCCATGGCCTGGTTCTACTTTGTCTTCGTCTACTGGCAGCCGACGGCCTACGCCGTGGCCGTGGCCCTGCTGTGCGCCGGGGTGCTCCTGCTCACGCTGTGGGCACTGCGGGCGCGGGGCGAGCGCAAACCGGTGGCCCTGATCTGGAAGACGGCGCTGTCCTTCGCGGTGTTCCTGGCGCTGCTCATCGGCGTGACGTACGTCCTCAACAACGTGGCGCACGCGGGCGCGGCCCTGGCGGCGAAGGTGGCAATTCCCCTGTGCGCCCTGCAGATCGCAACGCTGCTGGGGCTGCTGCTGCTGGGGCTGGCAAAGCAGGCCGTGAAGACCGGCCTGGTCCTCGCGGGGACGGGCATCGTCGCGGCGGTGGCGGCGGCGGCGCTGCTGATCTCGCAGGTGGGCGACGGCACGAAGCACCTCACCCGGGAGGGCCTGCCGCCCTACGAGCCCGGCGCGGGCCGCACGGCCATCCACTTCCTGAGCACCGGCGGCGGCGACGCCATCCTGCTGGAGAGCGACGGCCTGTTCGCCCTGATCGACGCCGCGGAGGACAGCGACAACCTGAAGAACGACCCCTCCCTGGCCTATGACGGCTTCGAGCTCTACGTGCTCGACTACATCAAGCGCGCGGCGGGCGGCAAGCTGGACTTCATCCTGGGGACCCACGCGCACTCGGACCACATCGGCGGCTTCGACACCCTGCTGCTCGATCCGGATGTCGCCGTGGGCCGAGCCTACCTCAAGCGCTACGAACCGGCGGGGAAGCTGGGCTACGAGCTGGGCTGGGATAACGAGGAGGTCTACGGCCAGATGGTGGACGCCCTGGCCGCGCGGGACGTGCCGCTGATTCAGGACATCCCGGAAGGGCCATTCACGCTGGGGAGTTTTACGGTCACGATCTTCAATGGCGAGTATAATGAGGCGTCTTTAAAATCCGGCGACGAGAACGCGAACTCCATGGGCGTGCTGGCGGAGGCCTTCGGGCAGCGGGCCTTCCTGGGGGGGGACATGAACGACCACGCAGGCACGGAGACCCGCCTGGCCCCGCAAATCGGCAAGGTTGACCTGATCAAAGCCCCGCACCACGGCCACGAGGGCTCCAGCACGGGGAAATTCGTATCCACATTGCAGGCGTCCGCGGTGGTTGTCACCTCGGGGCCGGGCGGGGGCGCCGTCGCCGTGCTGCGCCGCTACGCCAGGGCGGGCGCGCGGCAGATCATGTGCACGGGCGATTTCGGCGGGGTCGTGGCCGTCTTCGGCGAGGGCGAAATTACGTATTACGCCATAGGCGAGTACCCCAGCGGCATCGCCGGGGTACATGTGGAGCGCAGGTAACGCGATTGTACGCATAGGCGCAGGGTTGCTGCGCCTGTGCGATGAAAATCAGCCAGCCAACACCCGGAGCAGCGCCGCCATAGCCGGTACGAATGTGTCCGGCAGGGGCGGGCGCTCGGGTTCGTCCGCCAGGGCGTGCAGCTCGCCGTCGCCCACGTACATGAATTGCGGGTACACAGGGTTGCTGTTCACGGTGGGGTGGCCATCGCTGTGGATGAACCACTGCTGGAACTCCCGGAAGACATCGTCGCTCCACCAATGCCCCTTGTACTTCACGAACCAGGTTTTGTCCGGCAGAACGCAGCTTGCGGCGTCTATGATGCCGTCGGGGGAGCGGTAGGGGGAATCGCCGGGCGGCAAAACCTGGCCGATGGGGGCGACCGTGGCGCCCACGGAGGAGTAGGCGACGTCGACGAGCGAATCGTTCTGATAGTCGGTCTTGGCCGTCAGGGGAATCGCGCTTACACCGTAACAGGCCACCACAGCGACTTTTACACCGGCCTTTTGCGCGTTTGCAAGCAGTTCCGGAACATGCAGCTGTACCTCGTTGTGGTATTTATCCAGCCGGGCGCGCAGGTAGTCGTACTGCGGGCCGACAAGCAGCTTATCCCGCACCTGCTCGTAGTAGCCCGCAGGAAAAAATGTCCACATATAGGGCATGTGCTTTATGACCCTCCCGGCGAGGGCCTCGGCGAGACGGTTCGCCGGCGGGAGCCGAAGGGCCCGGTTTGCGCCCGGCAGGGTGGTCAGCAGGTTCATGGAGGCGGCCATCATCTCGGAATCCCGTTTGGTGCAGGCGAGAAATTCGGCAAAATCCGCCAGGGAACCGATTTGGAAATCGGTCAGGGCCTCGCCCATAAAGGTTGTGCCCTGGAAGCTGCCGTTATAAAACATGAGGCTGCGGGCGCGGCCGTAGCCGTGTTCCTTCAGGTAGGTCATCATGACGGAATTGGCCTGGCTGGTGCTTGTCATGGCGACCTTTTCGTGCCCCGTGGCGAGGCACACCGCCTCAACGAATTCGTGCAGCCGCTGCGCGTTCTCGAACTGGTCCACACGGTAATCGAAGACGAAGTAGTATTCCGGGTTCTCCCTGTGGTCCTGCGCGGCGTCGAATTCCCATTCCCATTTCCTGGTGATGGGGAGCCGGCTCTCCCCCCGCTCATTCATAAGGAATTGCATGGGCAGCATGGCCTGCCTGCCCTGCTCGTCGCCGTCGGCGTAATACATCGGCGTGGCATAGTTGCCCATCACCATCAATTGCACGATGGTATCGCAGGCGCAGGGCTGCGCGGCCGCCCGGGCGGCCAGCGGGAGCGCGAGCAGCAGCATCAGCGCCGCCAGCGCGAGGCTGAAAGAGCTTTTCATCGATTTCATAGACAATTCCTCCCTGATATATGATGAGATACCTACACTATATCACAGATGCCCACAAAAATCAAGCGTTTTCAGCGCGCGTTTTGTGCCGGCAAATCCTCACAGCACCCATTTCGTCCAGAACAGCGGCAGCAGCAGCACCCGGCGCAGCAGCGCCATTGCCCGCGATACGGCGCTGTCCAGGGCGATCCCCGCCTCCTCCAGCGGGGTGGGGGCCTCCACGGGCACGTAGACGTCGGCGTCCAGCCGCTCGGCGAACTGCGGGAAATCCGCGCTGCCGAACACGTTGGGCTCGTCGGTCTCCAGGAACCAGTCGATCCAGCCGCCGTAGGTGTCGGGGTCGTCGTGCAGCCGGTATTTGGCAAACCAGGTCCGGTCGGGCAGCAGGCAGGTGGAGGCGTCCACCAGGCGGTCGGGGGAAACATAGCTGCGGCCGCCTTCGCCTGGCTCCAGCTGTTGGTAATTGCGCTTGAAGGGCGTGCCCATGGGGGCGCAGGTGGCGCCCAGGCTCGCGTAGCGGGTGTCCACCACGTAGTCCCCCTGCACGTCGGTGCCCGCGCCCACGGGGGTCATGCAGAACCCGTAGCCCGCGCGCACCCCCACCTTGACATGCTCGGCGGCATGTTGGATGAGCGCCTCGTCGTGCAGCGACATCTCGTAGTAGCCGTCCAGCTTGTCCGCCAGCTTCGCGTATTTGCCGCTCCCCTTAAAAAGAAAGCTCTTCGCCTGCGCAAAATCCTTCCGGGGCACATAGATCCACATGCCCGGCATGTGGAAGAGGGCCGGGGTGATGATCTCGTCGTACATGCGGCCCTTGATGGGGATCTGCATCAGCGCCCCCACCGTGAGCAGGGCATCCAACATCCCCGTCTCGTAGGCGAAGCGCAGGAGGGGGTGCAGGGAGGTCAAATCCATGTAGAAGAAGCCTATGCCGCGGGTCTGCCCCAGTGCCCGCGCGTCGATCCAGTAGTCCCCCTTGGCCATCTGCCCGAACATGGTGGTGCCCCTGTGCGTGGATACCTGGAACACCACGCTGGCGACCTCGGTTCCTATATCCTCCGGGAACAGGTGCAGGTAGGCCAGCAGGACGGAACACGTGCCGCTGAAGGCCACCAGGTTGAATTTTTCCACCTCCGGGCGCTGCGTTTTAATCCACCGCATGTATTCGCGGGCCTTCACGGCGTTTTCCAGGGGGTCCAGCCGCCAGTCGCAGCCCCAGGTGACCACCTTCTGCCGGATGTACTCGTCGTCGTACATATACCGCAGCTCCGGGTTCGTCCACTCGGGCGTGATGTTGGCGTGGACGCCGGGCAGGATGCTCTCCCCGTCCTCGTCCATGCGGGCCTCGCCGAACACGTCCTCCACCACGCCCTTCAGGGCGTCCACGAAGCCGTTCAGGTCCAGTTTTGTGATGGCACCGCCCATCGCCGGTATCCCGGTATCCAGCGCGGGCCCCATCGCCTCCGTATCGAATACGGCGCGCGGCTGCCCGCTTTCGTCGTCCACATACAGCGGATGGAACCCGCCCCCAAAGCTGATAATGGGGTACTTTTCGGGGTCGCTGACGTCCGCCTTCGTGAGGTCCGGGGCTTCATGGGCGGCGGCTGACAGCGGCAGCGAGAGCAGCAGCAGCGCCGCAAGCACAAGGCCGAGGATGCGTTTCATAGATTTCATGGATGGTTCCCCCTGTTCGGTTTTATCATGTACAACCATCTTAATATACCGAGATTAAAGGCATATTAGAGCGCGGGCGAAAAACAAAAGAGGCGCAGCTGCTCTGCGCCTGCTGTTAATACGCCCTGCCGAAGGCGTCGCGCCCAAACACCTCTACAGCGCCCCGACGACCACCGCCGTGCGGTAGCAATATTCCACTGTGCCATCCCGTTGATGCACCGCGAACAGGGCCTTCACGGCGCGCTCAAGCTGTGCGTACTCAGGGTCGCCCGGGGCGGGGGCGTAGGAACGGGAGAAGGTCAGCGCCAGCAGGGCGGCCTCGTCAAGATATTGTACGTGCCTAAAACGAAAAATCTCATACTTGTGAAAAAAATCGGCGTAGACCTCGTGCGGGTTTGCGAGGAACACCTCTTCGCGCACACGATATTGTTTCATGAGTTCGCCGTGTGTGCGGGTGAGGGGCAGATCCCTGTCGCGGAAGTTCCAGAACAGGGCAACCTTCCCGCCGGGCTTTAAAATACGGGCGAACTCCGCCTTGCAGGCCGTCCGATCGAACCAGTGAAATGCCTGCGCCACTGTAATGGCATCGACAGATGCGTCCGCCAGGCCGGTCTGTTCCGCCGATGCGGCAACAATGCGCAGGCACTGCTGCTCCCCCAATTGCGCGCGCAGCGTACTCAGCATGGATGGATTGGGCTCCACGGCGGCGACATCATAGCCCCGCGCCAGCAGCAGCCGGGTCAGCATTCCCGTGCCCGCGCCTATGTCCGCAACCGTGCTGCCCGGCGCGAGGCCGCACTGCGCCGCGAAGCAGTACAGAGCCTCGGCGGGGTAGTCCGGGCGGCTCTGGTCATAGGCTGCGGCTTTGCCCGTGAAGCGCTCGGTGTAGTCCATGATCACCCCTCCGGCTGGCAGGCCGCGCAGAAATACACGTTCCCGCCCATGTAGGCCGCGCGGGTGACGGCCCCGCCGCAGGCAGGGCAGGGCAGCGCGAGGGTCTTGGCGTTGAGTATGCTTTGATAGCCGCCCGGCTGGCCGTATAGATCCTTCTCGGTGCTGCGTCCGCCCTTGGCGGTCATCTCGCCCAGGGTGTCCTTCACGCAATGAAAAAGATTCTCCCATTCCTCCCGCGAGATGGTCTTCAGCTTGCGCTTGGGGTGTATGCCCGCGCGCCACAGAGTATCCTGAAGCACGCCGTTGCCGAGGCCGGGAATGCGCTGCTGCGTGGCTAGAAATGCCTTGGCCGAGAGTTTTTCCCCGCCTTCGGCGTTCGCCCGCAGGGCGTCGAAATAGGCCATGTCGAAGGCCTCGCAGAGCGGCGAGGGCAGCTGCACCGCCACCCGGTGGTAGAAGTCCTCCAGCACCTCCGCCTCGCTGAAATACAGCCCGAAGAAGCCGTACATCTGCACGGTGCAGGCCATGGCGCTGCCATCGTCAAACGCCATAAAAAACTGGTGCTTGGCGGGGCGTTTATCGCCGGGGGCGAGGTAACGCATGTTCACGCCGTCGTTGAAGCACAGCTGCAGAACGCCTTGGGAGGGTTCGCTGTCTTTCGGCGATCCACTGCCGCAAGGCGTTTCAAAATACAGCTCGGGCCGCCCGCCGTGGGCCTTGGCCCCGACGACCTTCAGGCCCTCCAGCGCCGCCGCATAGCCCTGCGGTTCCCCCCGGAAGAACGCGAAGCCGTGGGGTGTCTGTAATGCCTCCACTTTGACGACTGTCTTTCCGGCGAAGGCCTCGGTCAACTGCTTTGCCAGGGTTTGCGCCTCCGGAAGCTCGATCATGGTGTTCTCCTTTGTAATATTATGGTAGGGGGGCGGCATCTTCGACGCCCCAGGTAAATCACAGCCAAATCTCTCTGTCCGCAAGCAGCTTGCGCCGCGCGTCATCGTGATCTACGAAGAGCATCGTCTGCCCGCCGCGCTTCAATTGCGCCAGAACGCCCATCATGCGCGCGGCAGATTGGTCGTCCAGCTGGCTGAGGGCCTCGTCCAGCAGCAGCAGCCTTGGCCGCAGGGCCAGCACCGCCGCCAGGGCCAGCAGCTGCTTCTGCCCCCCGCTGAGCACCGATGGCGCGTCCCCGCGCCGCGCCCACAGGCCCACGGTCTCCAGCGCCCCGCGCACGCGCGCGCGCATCTCATCCGGGGGCAGGCACAGGTTTTCCGGGCCGAAGGCGGCCTCCAGCGCCGCCGTGCCGCAGAACAGCTGCGCCTCCGGGTTCTGGAACACCAGCCCCACAGTCTGCGTCAGCGCCGCCCGGGTATATTCCCCCGGCGGCCTGCCGAACAGCCGTATCTCCCCGGCGATTGCGGCCTCGACGCTCCCCGGGATGAGCCCGCAGGCGCACAGCAGCAGGCTGCTCTTCCCCGCGCCGGAATCCCCGCGCAGGGCCACGGCCTCACCCTCGGCGACGGCGAAATCCAGGGGCGCGAACACGGGTGTTTCCATGCCGGGGTAGGTCAAGGTGAAGCGTTTTGCTTCCAGTGCATGTTCCATAAAGCACAACCTGTAGGGGTGGCAT
Organism: Oscillospiraceae bacterium; assembly: GCA_009779995.1. Classification (GTDB taxonomy): domain Bacteria; phylum Bacillota; class Clostridia; order Oscillospirales; family Acutalibacteraceae; genus WRMQ01. The sequence continues at coordinate 12,086 of WRDW01000041.1, forward strand.
TCATGCCACCCGCCCTTCATACGAACGGGATTTTTTTCTCGGAGGGCAAGCCCTCCAAACCACCCAAGCGGCATTCATGCCACCCGCCCTTCATACGAACGGGATTTTTTTCTCGGAGGGCAAGCCCTCCAAACCACCCAAGCGGCATTCATGCCAGCCGCCCTTCATAAGAACGGGATTTTTTTCTCGGAGGGCAAGCCCTCCAAACCACCCAAGCGGCATTCATGCCACCCGCCCTTCATACGAACGGGATTTTTTTCTCGGAGGGCAAGCCCTCCAAACCACTATTTCAGCGTCACATCCGTCAATAATTTACACCAGTCCTGACTGAACGGATCCTTCGCCAGTATCATCCGATAGGGACCTTCCTCCCCGGCATCAATCACAATGAAGCAGTTCTCCTCGTCCAGGGCTTTCTCCATGGCAAGGGCCGAGGCGTAGCCGTCCGCGGCGGAAAAAACCGCGCTGCGCAAGCCCTCGGTGGCTATGCCCTTGTGCCGCAGCAGCGCCGCGAAGGGCACGCCGGCGAACGCGCGGCTCTCCGGGTCTTTGCCGCTCTTTTTGTAGTTGGCCTCGATCTCCCGCGGCCCCAGGGCCTCGATGTCCTCTATGGAGACCCTGCATTCTATCTCATTTGCGATGATCAAAAATACGGCGTCGTCCAGCCGCCGCTTTTTTTCTATGGCTTCCCTACTATTGAGCACAGCCAGCACCGCCACAGCTGCACCAAGAATTGCCAGAACGGAGATAACGGCGACAGTCGATTTTTTCAATTTCTGCATTCTCATTTAACAATCCCCCACCCCCTGAGCTGCTTCGTGATCCCCCAGGCCGCCGCGCCGCCCAGGCCCCCGCTCAGCGCGGCGGCGCAGAGGCCCAGCAGCAAGGGGATGAGCGGCAGGGAGAACACCACGAAGTTCATCGAAACCGTGCCCACCACGTTCGCCAGCAGCGCGGCGAAGCAGCAGGCGGGCAGGTTCGGCTCTTTTCTGGCGAGAGCCAAAAACATCACGTCGATAGCGAGCCCCGGCAGGGTGTAGATCAAGGGGCTCAGCGCCCCCTGGGAGCCCGCCATGCCCAGGGCCATGGCCAGTAATCCCTGGCACAGCCCGCACAGCGCCCCCGCTCCCCGCGCCCCGGTCAGGGAGGCCGCCAGCACCGGGAAGAGCATGTAGATCCCCCCCGCGACGGCTCCGCCGGGGATGAAAAGCGGCCCGGTGACCACATGCGCCAGCGTGGACACCACAGGCTTCACCGCAACCCCCAGCGCCGCCATGGCGGCAATGAGGATCAGGTGGAACAGGGTAAATTTAGAGAGCCATTTTTTGAGCATGGTCACTTCAGCTCCACCGAGACCACGTCCTTCAAGAACAGGTTCGCGTTTTCCCCGGTGCTGCCGCAGGGGCACAGGCGCGGCTGGGCCAGCGGCGATCCCGTGTCGTCCCAGGCCAGCAGCGTGCTGTTGGAGATGATCTCGTTATAGTTGAGCGTCACGGATTTGCCGTCGCTGGAGGTGGCAACGAGAGTGGCGCCGGATACGATGTCCACGCCCTGCGCGGTCAGGAAGTCCTTCAGCCGCACACCGTAGAAAGTGCGTGAAGAAACCTCGCCTATGGAGTTTTCGAGCTGCGCGTCTGCGCGGTTCTCCTTGTTTACAGCTTTCGCCTTCGCCACACTGACATCAAATGTCCCCTTTGTCGGCTTGGGGACCGTCGTGGTTGTGACCCCCGTGGTGTCGTTGAACGTCGTGGTCGTGGTCGGCCGCGTGGTCGTCGCGGCCGTCGTCGGGGCCCTGGTGGTGGTGGGCGCTGTGGTGGTGGGCCTGGTGGTGGTTGTGGCTGTCGTGGTTGTTGTGACCGGCCTGGCCGTGGTCGTCGGCACGGCGGAGGTGGTCGTCAATGCCGTGGAGCTGGCCCCCGGCAAAGCGGCGGTGGCGGGCCGCGCGGTCGTCCTGGCCGTGGCGGGCGGGGCCTGAATGGGCACGTCCACAAAATAGGTATACTCTCCCACGGTGGTGGGCATCGCCGGGAAGGCGAACAGCGTGGTGACCGCGGGCCGCGCGGTCGTGGGCTGTGTGGTGGTGGTCTCCGCCGAGGCTGGCTCGCCGCCGGTGGGGCGCGCCCTCCCGCAGGCGGCCAGGGCGGCGAGCACCGCTATCGCAAGCAGGAATATAGGTATTCGTTTCATGAATATCCCCCTTTGTTTTTGCAATGAAAAAAATACAGACCAGAGAATCGGTCTGCGCCAAAAATACCCCTCGTCAGGAAGGGGGGGTTCATCGCAGATTCTTCTCAAGCATGGAACGCATATTCGTTTCCAAACATACGCATCGGCCCTGCGCCATGGTGACCGTCTCCTGCGGGAGACGTGCACTTTAGGCTGCGGGCTCGAATTTGCGCGGTTATTCGGTTGATAGTTTTATCTTAGCATAAAAATGAGGGGAATGCAAGCTTTTTTACAAAATTTGAACTTGTAAATTTTCTGTGTCACGCGGGGCCGGGCGATATTCAAGCTTGACATTTTCTCCTAAATCGTGTATAATAAGCAGGAAAGCAAAAACGCGCAGGCCTGTTCCGGTGTGCATTTTTCCCCGCGCCGGGTTGGGTTTGTGTGCTCTTGCGCATATTCTCTCAACAAATGTTTTATCATGCGAAAAAGGAGTTTAGCTATGGCAGCCAACCAAACCTTCCTCACCGCAGAGGGCTATAAAAAACTGGTGGAGGAGCTCGAACACCTGCGCACCACCGGGCGCGAGCAGACCGCCGCAAAAATCAAGGAGGCGCGCTCCTTCGGCGACCTCTCGGAGAACGCGGAATACGACGAGGCCATGAACGAGCAGGCAATCATGGAGGCGAAGATCTCCCGGCTGGAGGACGAGCTGAAGAACGCGCAGATCCTCGACGACGAGGACGTGCGCACGGACGTCATCGGCGTGGGCTCTCTTGTGAAAGTACACGATCAAACCTACGGCGACGAGCTGGAGTTCCAGATCATAGGCAAGGCCCAGGCCAACCCGGACGAAAAGCGCGTCTCGGACGAATCGCCCATAGGCCGGGCGCTGCTGGGCCACGCCGTGGGCGACGTGGTGGAGGTGGAGACCCCCGGCGGGGCCGTGCACATGGAAATCCTGAGCATATCGAAATGATCTCTGTCCTGCTGGCCGCCTATTGCGGCGAAAAATACATCGCCGAACAGATCGCGTCCATCCTGCCACAGCTGGACGTTGGCGACGAGCTGCTTGTCTCCGACGACAGCCCGGAAGGGCATCATGCCACCCGCGATGCCGTGCAGTCGTTCGACGACAGGCGTATCAGATACATGCAGGGCCCAAAACAGGGCGTGATCAAAAACATTGAGTTCCTGTTGGGGCAGGCCCGGGGCGACATTCTCGTCCTGTGCGACCAGGACGACCTGTGGCTCCCCGGCAAGCTCGAGCGCACACGCGCGGCGCTTGACATCACGAAGCCCGAGCTGCTCGTACACGGCGCAAAGCTTACAGACGAGGCCCTGCGGGAAACGGGCGAAATCCAGCGCGCAACGCCCGGCGTCCTGCGCAACCTGGCGAAAAACACGTACACAGGCTGCTGCATGGCATTTACACGCGCGCTGCTGCCTCACCTCCTGCCCTTTCCCGAGGGCATCCCCATGCACGACCAGTGGATCTCCCTGCGGGCGGAGCGCTTCGGCACGGTGCGCGTTGTGGACGAGGCGTATCTTCTGCACCGAAGGCATGATAGTACGCAGACGGGCCGGGGCAGCACGCTGCGGCAGAAAATCCAGTGGCGGTGGAATATGGCGAAGGCATTGCTGTAGGGGCGGCATTTTTGCCGCCGGGTGCGTCGTCAGCGGGTGGCAAAAATGCCACCCCTACAGCCCAAGCGGAGGCAACATGAAAACAGGCTATCACGCAGTATACGCCAAAGATTATTTCCAGGGCATCGCCGACGCAAAGACGCACGGCTTCGACTTCGCGCAGTTCGAGCTGGGCGTGCCGGAATATTACCTGGATGGGTTTTCGTCCGAAAAATTAAAGCGAATCCGGGAATATGCCGAGGGCAATGGCGTGGAGCTGACCTTCCACGCGCCGGGGGACAACGTGAGCCTCTTCGCGGATTACCCCCATGTGCGCAAAGGCAATTTGGAGCAGTTCCGGCGCATCCTGGAACAGGCCAACGCACTAAACGCGCGGCACATGACCATCCACGCCGGGGACACATCGGCGTTCAAGCGCAGCGGCGGCAGCGGCGGCGATTTTCTGCGCGCCCACGGGGGGTATTATGAGGACGTGCTCTACGAGAACCTGCTGGAAATTCTCTCGAACGCCGGGGACGTGCTCATCTGCCTGGAGAATTATCATTTCAATGAGATCATCCTGCGCGCGGCGCAGCGGCTGATCGACGAAGGCCGGGGGCTGTGGCTTACGCTGGATGTGGCGAAGCCCTATGATTACGAATTCTATCGCAGGAATAGGCATGTCATCCGGGAGATGCACATTCATGACAGAAACGAGCATGGCAGCCACCAGACTGTTGGCACTGGCATCATTGACTTCACGCGATTCATGGAATTTTACAGCCAGGACGTCTACCTGAATTTTGAGGTGCGGCCGGTGGGTGAGGCCGCGAAATCGAAACTGGCTTTGGAGGAGCTCTGGCGATGACCGATTACCTGGTGACCGGCAGCATCGTGACCTTCAACAGCATATCCACCATAGAGACCACCCTGCGCACCGTGCGGGCGCACACCAGGGGGGTGTCCTTCCATCTCTACGTGATCGACAACAGCTCCCGCGACGGCACCGTGGACTACGTCAAGGGCATAGACCCCCTGGCGGAAATCCTGCGCATCCCCTGGAACGTGGGCTTCGCCGCGGGGCACAATTTGATCTTGCCCCGCATCGCGGCCAACGGCAGCAAATACCATGCCGTGATCAACCCGGACATCGTTTTGGCGGAGGACGCCATCACCAAGATGGCCCTCTACATGGACGCCCACCCGGAGGTGGTGATGCTCTCCCCGCGCGTGGTGTTCCCGGAGTCCGGCGACGACCAGATCCTCGGCAAGCGCAACCCCACGCCGAAATACCTCGCGGCCAGCCGCCTGCGCAGGGGCCGCCTGGCGAAAAAAATCCTCGCGGAATACGCCATGCTGGCCGGCGGCACGGGCGGGCCCTTCGAGATCGAAAACGCCACGGGCTGCTTCATGTTCATCAGAACAGAGACCCTGCAAAAAATCGGCGGCTTCGACGAGCGCTACTTCCTCTACTTCGAGGACAGCGACATCTCGCGCATGCTTGCAAAAGAGGGTAAAGTGTTATACTATCCCGCCGCCGTGGTGCAGCACGTATGGAACCGCGAAAGCAAGAAGGATCTCCGTCTGGCCCTGGTGCAGGTGCAGAGCATGGTGAAGTATTTTTGGAAGTGGAGGGGCGAGTGAAGCCCCGTTTCATCGGGCGCAATGCGTAGGGGACGGCCTCCCGGACGTCCCTGGCCCAAAAGGGCATAGCTTTGCGCTTGGGGCGTCGGGGACGCCACCCCCTACTACCTAGTCCGCACTAATACTTGACAATCAATGCAACATATGATAAACTTACGGTAAGAACTGTAGGAGGTGTCATATGGAGAACACGGTGATCATGCTAAGTGCGCAGCAGCGGCA
>WRDW01000042.1 GCA_009779995.1 Oscillospiraceae bacterium
GAATAATATTACGTTGTGAAAGTGAGGTCACGGGTATTTTTGCGCAGAAAAAAGAGCCGTGACCTCACTTTCACATAACCAAAATTCTGCTACAAAGTGCTGTGCTATAAGGTTTTCCGGGCGTCGGTGGGTGATGTTCTATCTGTATGCGCTCCCCAACATGGCTAGAACAGGGTTGTCAACGCCGGGAAAGACAAAAAAAGAGCACCGGGCTTGCTTGCCTGGTACTCTTTTCTTTGGATATTCTATTGTGGTTGTGGTTTCTTAGTTTGGTATATGACATGGGTGATACATGGCCAGCGGGGTCTACCGCAAGGACCTGTGGCGGCGCAAAAATGGCTATGACTACAACTTCGTGGAGCTGTGCGAGAACATTATCGCCCTGGAATACCGCAGCCTGGCCGACAAGCTGGACATCTCCGACGTCCTGGAGGCCGAGCCCATAGAATCCAGGGGTGCGCTCTATGCCTATGACGAGGACGCGGAGGGGTGTTAGGAGCACCTTTGTCTCAGCGTGCCCCCCCTCGCAGGCGAGGGGGGGTATTTTTATTGCAGTCCAAATATGATCTTGAGAGCTTCGATATAAAGCTGAGGAATCGCCCGCAGAACTAAAAACGGATAGACGAGAGCGAGAGGAGGAATATACATCATGAGAAGTAAGGGACCTCCAATCGCAGAGATGAATGGCATAATGGTGAGGTTGTATAGTATCGGTATGAAATTTTTGTTTTCCATGTCCACTCGGAACTGCTCTGTTTCCAACTCTCTTCTTTGGTTGTAAGGGAAAACACCATTATCATCTCTTATGCCCACAGTTATTTTGCATGTATACGTGACGGATGCCTGCAAATTGAAATAATGCGATGCCTCACGCATGGGATACAGGGATAAATCCGGGCCAACCAAAATCATAGGTTCTGTTGTGCGGTAGCCATAGTTGCGGTAAATATTACTCCAAAAATACTCAACCTCAACGCCATCCGGCACATTTACCTCAACGGTGAGGGTGAAGTTTTCGCCATACTTGACGGTCTGATTCTGCGGCTGCGTGACGATGTAAAAATCGTCCCAGTTGACTTGCGATTGCGTTTCGCCCTCCTCGGCGAACACGGCGGGCAGGGCCAGAGCGAAGGCCAGGGCCAGGGCGAGCAGCAGCGCGAGCGGTTTCTTCATGGGGTTTCTCCTCTTTCTATATTTTGGGTTCAATGCTTAGTCGCGCGAGATTGCAAAAACCCTCACTAAAAATGAGGGTTTTTTAAATTTTTTTTTGGGGGGGGGGCAAGGACACCCCCCTACCCCCCTCGCAAGCGAAGGGGGCTTATTCTGCTCTCTGCGGAAGCTTTGGATGAACCACAGATAGCCCCCCTCTTTAGAGGGGGGTGGCGCGAAGCGCCGGGGGGTGTCTTCTCACGCGATTTTCGTCCCGCAGGCGCTGCAGAAGGCCATGCCTGCCGGGAAGCCCGCGCCGCAGGCCGGGCAGAACACCTGATCGGCCGCGGGCTGCGGAATCTCCTGGGCCACGGGCTGCGGGATGGGCTGCGGGGCGTACTGCGGCTGGGCGTAGGGCTGGGGCGCGTACACCGGCGCTGCCGCGGGCGGCGCGGCCACGGGCGCGGCGGCCTCCGCTTTGATGCGCTCGATCTCCGCGCGGGTCTCGAAGATGGCGGCGTTGTGGCCGTCGATCTGCGCGCACAGGGCGGCGGCCTCCTCGGGCAGGTTCTCCCCCGCCCCGTGCAGGCCGTAGATGAACTCGCCGATCTTGCGCTGGCATTCGGCGATGGCCTTCTCCTCGTCCTTGATTTTGGTGCCGAGCTTGGCGGTCTCCACCGCGCTGCCGGCCTTGTCGCCAAGATTGCGCGCGGCGCTGCCGAGTTTGTCGAAAAATGCCATGGTGGTGCTCCTTTCTGGGGTGTAATATGTGAATGCTTTCGCTATCCTCGCAGAACAGAACCGAAGAATACCTGGCGCAAAATGGACTGCACAAGCGGGCCGGCATACCAATTGAAAAAGCTCAGAATCGGAATAATTTTTGCGCCTTTGATAAATGCCGCCGCATTCTTTCCGCTGACTGACGCAAAAATATGGACGGCTCTATCGCCCGGGTTAACCAATTCGCCGTCCACGACGATTTTCCCGCCGCGATCGCTTATATAAAGGTCCGTCAGCGTAAGCTTCGAGCCTTGCGGAATGACCAGGGCACCCAGCCGGTCGATTGTCATGTATGTGCCTAAATCAACGTCGCCGATGACCGTCCAGGTCTCTTTATCAAGCACATATTCGCCGGAGCCGGAGTAAAGGTAGTTGATCGGCTTGCTCTTTACCAGGATGCAATCCTGCAGGCGGTCTTCAAAATCGATGAGCGAGGGTTCACACACATTAATTCGCTTGGTACGCACCGTCCCGGCGGCATCAAGATATATACGCGCACCATTGTAAAGATCAATGTAGTCCGCTGAAATCTCGGTTGCGTTTATGACCGCATCATCATGTACAGAAATCCTGCGTCCGCTGGATACCGCGCCATTGATGACGCCGCCATACATTAACAACAAATTATTGCCTTGCAGCCGCACATCCCCATTGATAGTTCCACCACTTATATGTATAGCACTGGAACGGTTGGAGCCAAAGGAATGTACGTCAATGTTGCCTGTGATGACAGCAGTGCCGGAAATCTGAAAATTTTTGCTTTCCACGGCAACTGCGTTTGATGTAATCATTCCTGCATACACGGAAACTTCATACAGGCTTTTGACCATAGCTTCACCGCCTGTCATGCCGGTCAGTGTTGCGCTCCAAAGCACAAAAAAACCATCGGGAAAGGTTATGCCCTTGGTTGCGCCCCGTACCTCCCCGGATACATAACAACGATAATAAACTTCACTCGAATAATTCTCCAGCTTAACCTCCAGCGCTCCTGTGCCCCCGTGCGTTTTGTTGTATTCTTCCACAATGGCATACACCTCGGCGAACTTGGCCTCCTCCTCCGTAAGCGCGAAGGCCCCCACAGCGCCCAGGGACAGCAGCATCACAACGGCCAGCAAGGCCGCGACGAGCTTCTTTGTCATGATGCATTTCCTCCTATAATTTTCTGCATGAACAGTATAGCAAAAACCCCCGCGCATTGCAAGGGTTTTCTCATTAAATTACTCATCCGCCCCCACAAACCCAAACATCCGCCCCATCCAATACCCAAACAAATAATCGTGCCCGTTGAACTCCCAGATCAGGTCGTCGGGGCCGTCGGCGGGCTCTGTGTAGGGGTTTTGCACCCAGGCGGACCAGTCCTTCCGGCGGCGGTCGACGGGGATGGGGGCCTCGTCCCCGGGCGCGGGGGAGCGCGGGGCGGGGTCGTAGGCGAAACCGAACTGCGCTTCGTATTTCGCAATCGTGTCGGGATTCATTTTGATGCGCAGGGGGAAGAGCCGCAGCGTGTCTTTGGCCGTGATTGGGATGTCGTCTTCGGCCTCATCGAAGTAGTGCGTGAAGGCGAAGTTGAAGATGGGCGTGCCCGTCTCGCGTATGCCCTGGCGCAGGGGATTCCCCGCCCAGAAGCCCTTCACGGCGCTGACCATGAAGGCCTTCATGCTCTCGGGGATGCCGAGGTCGCTTGTCATAAAGAAGCGCTCGAAGAACTCGTAGGGCGTCGTGCCGTCGGGCAGGGCGATGTCCTCCCCGCCGTAGCCCCGGGAGAGCACGCGCAGCCCCTGCAAATACAGGGCGTAGAGCGCCGGGTCGGTTTCCAGGTCCAGCAGGGGCAGCAGCTCCATGATGTGCATCACGTTGTCGCTGTGGTTGGAGAAGGGCGGGGGCACGGGCCGCCAGGCCATCACGGTGTAGTCCGCCAGGCGGCGCTCCACGGCAAATTCGCGATAGAACGCGCCGTATTTCGCGTCCCCGGTGACGTGCGCCGCGATCTTCAAATGTTGCAATAGCAGCAGCCCGTGAAGGTGCTCCTCGCGCAGCAGGTGCTCTATTGTATAGTTCCCCCAGGCGGTCATCTCGCCGTCGACGTCTATGATGCGGAAATCGTTTTCGATCAGCGCGTCGGTCAGTTCCGAAACGCGGCGGGCGATGAGGGCTTTTTCTTCTTCGTCGGCGGCCAGCTTGTAGGCGAAGTAGAAGCCGAAGAACACGCCGTCCATCTGGTCTGTCGATACGTCGCCGTTCCAGCGCAGGTTCATGGCCTCGTTGACGTGCCAGTCGTGCCCGCCCTCCATGAAATCGGGGTTATCCAGGGGCCACCAGGCGCGGGCCAGCAGGCCGGTTTTGCCGCTGGCGCGGCAGAGCCTGTCCAGGCCGCGCAGGAGCAGGGAGACCGTTTTTTTGTCTTCCGGGTCGCCGGTGACGGCGTACTTGAACGAGAACGCGGCGGTCATCATGCCGGTCATATAGGCGTCGTCGGGCATGTTGTAGGCGACAAAGGGGAACTCCGGCGTGGGGTTCTTCAGCTTGCAGAGAATCTGGCCATCGAGGCAAAAGCGCGCGAACAGGTCGTGCTCGAAGACCTGGGCTTTTTTATGCAGGGTGAGTGAATCTGGCATGGTGGTGGGTCCTTTCGGAAGAATTTTTGTAGGGGGCGGCGTCCCCGACGCCCCAAGCATAAGCATCGCTTTTGGGCCCAGGGACGTCCGGAGGCCGTCCCCTACCGGTTGCGTTGCTCACCGCCAATTATTTCACCACAATCTCCACCCCCGCCGAGGCGTCCGCAATGTCTACGCTGGTGACGCCCTCCGCGCCGTGGACGCTGACGCGCAGCTTGCGCGCCGTTGGCGTGGACTTGAAAGTCAGCCCATTGCCGTCCATGGCGTAGGAGAGCATCGCGCCGGGTTTGTCTTCTTCGTAGAGGCCGAACTGCCCAGCGCCTTCTATGGGATAAATATGAACTGTCGTTATGCCGTCGCCCTGCATGGGGAGGATCGCTCCCTTGCGGATGAAGGCCGGGAACTCGTCCATGGGGAAGGTGAGCGTCTGGGTGCCCTGTTGATAGACTTTCGTCTCGTCGAACAGATAAATCCACTCCCCGGCGGGGAATTTGATCGTGCGCTCGTTGCTCTCGCTCACGATGGGGGCCACGAGGATGTCCTCGCCCAGGGTGTACTGGTACGTGCCGGGGACAAGGCGCATCGTGGGCTGGCGCAGCTCGTAGGCGTAGGCCGCCTGGCTGTAGATATAGGGGATGAGCGCGTGGTGCAACAGGGTGAACTTCCTGTAAATTTCGGTGGTATCGCCATCCGGGTCGAGCACCCAGGGCCTGTGCTCGCCGCCGCCGCCGTTCTCCATGATGGGCAGGAAGGCTCCCAGCTGCGCCCAGCGCACGAAGACGTCCACGGGCGGGTCATACGTGCCGGTTTTGCCCGAGCGGAAGCCCCCGATGTCCGCGCCGCTGCTGACGTGGTTATAGAGCGAGGAGACGAACAGGTCGTCCAAGGCGCGCTTGAGGCCCTCCCAGCTGTGATCCTGGTCCCCCACCCAGCCGGCGAAGTTGATGTCCCTCCCGGTGAACCGGATGGGCACGCCGATGTCCAGGAAATCCTGCGAGGGCCGCGCGGAAACCACCCTGTCGTTGCCCAGCTTTTCGCGGGTGTAGTAGAAGAAGTCCTCGTAGCACTGCTTTTTATATTTGTTCCACCAGAGAGGGCCGCGCGCGCCCCAGGGGACAATCAGCTTGACCATATGGAAATCGGCGGCGTCCACCTTCCAGCCGTCTATGCCCATGTCGAGGACTTTATCCATCTGGCCGTGCCACCACTGGACGGCCTCGGGGTTGTCATAGTCGATGAAGGCCCCCGTGCCGACCCACCACTTGATCGTCTTGCCGCCATTGAGGAAGTAGCCCCTGTCGAAGGCCTCCTGGAAGTTCGGCGAATCCTCGTTGACCGCGCTGGTGGCCCACACCAGCACCCGCAGGTCCATGCCGTGCCATCTGTCGACATATTCCGCGAGGTCGGGGTAGCGCGCGGGGTCGGGCACGAAGTCGTTGACCCCCACGGACCAGGGGCGGTCGACCTGGATGACGCCCACGGGGATGCCGCGCGCGCGGTAGCCCTCCACCATCTCGGTGATGGAGTCCTGGGTGCCCTCGTTCTCCCACACCCAGTGCTCGTGCACCCACACGGGCCACGCGGGCGGCCGGAGGCTCGGCGGGGCATTGCCCAGCGCGGCGCCCAGCCCCGCCCCGGAAAAAATACTGGTGAAGAAGACGATCACCGCTGTTACCGCGCGGGAGAAGGGGTAGAGGTAGGTGGCTATCATGGGGCGTCCTCCTTGTGGTGAATGCAGAATGCAGAATTATCATTTGTCTTTGCCATTTATCAATTGTCAATTGCTTCCATCTCCAGCGCCAAACAGTTGACATAGCCCGTCGGCAATTTCTCCGGCAGCTTCACGGTCAGCACGCCGAAGCTCTGCGCGAACTCCAGTGCGCCGCCGCCCAACAGCCGCACGGCGCGCACGCGCTCATCCGGCGTTAGGCTCTTGATGACGGCCACGCCGTTCTCATCCGGCCCCGCAGGGGACGCTGCGCGCATCAGGAAGGCATAGAGCGTGTTCCCCTTGCGGGTGAAACGTATGTCGGAAGAAGTCCACTCCACCTCGTCCTCGCAGAAGGGCTTGCTTGACGCGCCGGAGGGGCCTTCGCCGCAGGCGCGCCAGGGCCGGGTGCTGTAGATGCCCTCGCCGCAGGCGGCGAACCACCCGGCCAGCTCGCCTAAAATCCAGCGGGCCTCGTCGTCGATGGCGCCGTCGGGACGCTGGAGGATGTTGAGCAGCATGGTGCCGTTCTTCGAGACGATGTCCACAAGCATCTCGATGATGTGGCCGGGCTTTTTGAAGGGCCGCTTGGCGTCGTAGAACCAACCGCCGATGCAGGTGTCGGTCTGCCAGGGCCGCTCCTGGATGCCGGGCAGCTGGCTCTTCTCGATGTCCAGCACGCCCACCCGGTGGATCTCCGGCCTTCTGTCCTTTTGAGTATAGACAGCCCTGTTTTCGCCGTATTTCTCTATCGAGGCGTTGTAAAGCCGCGCCGCCGCCTCCAGGCCGCATGTATACAGCGCGTCCCCGGCGTAGGTCTTCTTCGAGGCCTCGTCCTCGCACCAGTGGGAGCCGAAGGGCAGCGCGCCGTCCGTGTAGAGCAGATCGGGCTGGTAGAGGCCGATCAGCTCGCGCATCACAGCCAGCCAGTAGGCGTGATATTTCTCGTTGAGGGTGTACCACAGGTGGATATTGCCGTTCTCTGTGATGTGCTCTGTGTTTTCAAAATAAAAGTCGCTGTAGGCCGGGTCGCTGCCGTCGTAGGGCACGCCCGCATAGGGGCCGGATTTATCGCTGCCCTTGTTCACGGCCCACCAGCTGAACGACGCCCCCAGGTGCTCGGTGAGGCCGAAGGGCAGGCTGTATTGCTCCGCCGCTGTTTTCCACATGCCCACAATATCTTTCCCGGGGCCCATGTCCATCGAATTGAACCTGTTCAACTTCGACGGGTAGTTGAAGAAATGATCGTGGTGCATAGCCTGGGCCACGAAGTAGCGCGCCCCGGCCCTGTGATACAGCGCCATGAGGCCCGCCGGGTCGAAGGCCTCAGCCTTCCAGAGCTTGACGATGTCCTTATAGCCGAATTTCGACGGGTGGCCGTAGTGCCGCAGGTGGTAGAGGTACTGCTGCGAGCCCTCCACGTACATGTGCCGGGCGTACCAGTCCCCGCACATGGGCACGCTCTGCGGCCCCCAGTGGCTCCATATGCCGAATTTCGCGTCCCGGAACCAATCCGGGCATTCGTACCCGCCCAGCGAGGCAAACGTCGGCTCGAACATCGCTGCCATCCCCCTGTCATTTGTTTGGGTTTCATTGTAACACAGGCGGCGGGAAATAGCAATAGCGTTTTTCGGCGCGGGCAGCCATTTTCACGGTTTCTATTCGCCCATATTTAAAATTACTGTGAACAACCGCGCATAACGCTTGCTTTTTTTCTGTATACGTGTTATACTAAATTAATAATTCTAAATTGGCAATATCTTTCAACAGAACGCCGCCGGAGGACAGACACCTATGCAAAACCCCCAGCAGCACGGCGCAGCGTACCCCGCGCCGGCAAAAAAGGGGCGTGCCGCCCTGCGCGCCATCACGCTGTGCTCGGAGCTGGGCATTTCGGTGGCGGGCTGCCTGTTCACGGGGGTGTTCCTGGGCCGCTGGCTCGACCGCCTGCTGGATACCCCGCCCTGGCTGCTGCTGCTGTTTTCGTTGCTGGGGCTAGTTGCGGCCTTCCGCACCATGCTCGCGCTTGCTAAGAAAGGCTTTCAATGACTATACCCAACCGCCATGCAGAGAAAGGCTCTCAATGACACTATCCCCTCCCGCAAAGCGAATGCTGTGGCTCATTCTCTGCGCGCTGCCGCTTCTGGCCGGGGGCGCGGCGGTATACTATAGGTCCTGGGGCTTTCTGCCCTTCGCGGGCGGGGCCCTGCTGGGGACGGCCGTCAATGCCGCGAAGGTGCTCCTGCTCGAGCGCACGGTGAACAAGCTCGCCGCCATGGAGGGCGACGCAAAGGCCGCGAGCTACGCGCGCCTCCAGGGAATGCTGCGGTTCCTGCTCACCGCGCTGGCGCTGGCCGGGCCCGCCTTCGCCAACCGCCGGGGCCTGCCCATCGCCGTATTCTGGGGCGCGGCGGCGGCGGCGCTGGCGTACCAGCTGGCCGTTTATACGCTGAAAATGAGCGAGAAAAAGAGGAAATGATGATTCGGGTGGCAAGAATGCCGCCCCCTACAGGTAGCACAAAGGGCAAACGGAGCACAAGACCGTAGGGGCGGCTTTCCAAGCCGCCCGCACCCCAAAGCAAGAGGTGAATTTTTGGACTTCAACAACAAAGTATTGCACGTGTTCCACCTGTTCGGCGTCGAGATCTGGCTGACGCAGACGATCGTGAACACCTGGGCCATCATGGCGGCGCTGACCCTCTTCGCCCTGGCGGTGCGCATCCTGCTGCGGCGCTTCAAGCCCGTGCCCGCCGGCTTTCAGAACGCCGTGGAGCTGGCGGTGGAGGCCTTCGGCAGCGTGGTGCGAAATGCCGTCGGCGAGAAATACATGTACCTCGGCAACTGGTTCTTTATGGTGTTTGCCTTTATTTTGGCGTCCAACCTCAGCGGGGTGCTGGGGCTGCGCCCCCCCACGGCGGACTTCGCCACCACCTTCGCCCTGGCGCTGGCCACTTTCGTTTTGATCCAGGTGATAGGCTTCACGCAGCGAAAAGGCAAGTATCTCAAGAGCTTCTTCGAGCCCATCTTCATCTTCTTCCCGCTCAATCTCCTCGGGGAGCTGGCGCGCCCGGTGTCGCTGAGCTTCCGCCTGTTCGGCAACGTGCTGGCGGGCATGATTCTGTTGGGACTGGTCTACCAGCTGCCTATATACCTGCGCTTCGTCATCCCCGCGGCGGCTCATGCGATCTTCGACGTCTTCTTCGGCGCGCTGCAGACCTACGTGTTCTGCGTGCTGAGCCTGTCGTTTATCGGCGCGGCGGCGAAGCAGGCAGGGGAATAATGCATAAGTAAATCCATAAAGATATTCACGGGAGGAAACACAATGGACCCTTTGGCTCTCATCATCTCGGTGGCGCAAATCGCGGCTGTCATCGCGCTTCTCAACGGCGTGCTCACTACTTTGGGGGACGCGAAAATCGCCGTGGCGGCTATAGAGGCGATCGCCCGGCAGCCCGAAGCGGCGGGCTCCGTGACGAGCAACATGTTCATCGGCATGGCCTTTGCCGAGACAAGCGGCATCTACGGCCTGCTGGTCGCCATCATCCTGCTCTTCGCCAACCCGCTGATCCCCATTTATTTGGCGAACGCGGCGTAACGAAGGGAGGCAGCCATGGATCGTTTGTTTGCATTGGACGCACAAACGCTGGTTCAGATCGCGATACAGCTGCTCAACGCCTGTGTGCTGGCCGTTGTGCTGACCTACCTTTTGTACAAACCCGTGCGTAAATTTCTGGCCAAACGCACGGAGGGCATACAGGCCCAATTGACCCGCGCCCAGGGGGACAGAGCGGCTGCGGAAGAGCTCAAAGCGCTCTACGAGCGCAAGCTGGAGGCGCTCGAGGGGGAGCGGGCCGCACTGCTGGAGGAGGCGCGCGTGCTCGCGGAGGAGCGCCGCCGCCAGCTGGAGGCCGTGACGGCGCAGGACATCGCCGCCATGCGCGCGCGCGCCGAGGCGGACATCGCGGCGCAGCGCGAACGCGCCCGCGAGGACAACAGGGTCAAAATTATCGAGACGGCCACGGCGCTGGCGGGGAATTTCGCCGCCGCCGCGCTGGACGACGCGGCCCGCGACCGGCTCTTTGAGGAGACCCTGCGCGCGCTGGAGGGAGCCTCATGAGCGAGCATGTACAGGCGCGTACCGTTTCGCCGACGGCATTAAAAAAAGAGCAAGTTGCCGCCCTGGAGGCCGCGCTTTCGAAAAAACTCGGCAAGGCCGTGCGGGTGCTGCCCGAAACGGACGCCTCGCTCATCGGCGGGCTGCATATATCCGTGGACGGCCTTGTGATGGACAGCACCGTCAAACGGCGCATCGCGGAGCCCGAGGGCCCGGCGCTGCGCGTGACGGAGGTCGGGACGGTCGTCCAGGCCGGGGACGGCATCGTGCGGGTGGCGGGGCTTCCCGGCGCGATGAGCGGCGAGCTGCTGGAGCTCGCCGGGGGCCTGCAGGCCATCGCCCTCAACCTGGACAGCGACAGCATAGGCGCGGTGCTCATGGGCCCGGACGCCGAGGTGCGCGAGGGCGGCGCGGTGCGGGGCACCGGGCGCGTGGCCGAGGTCCCCGTGGGGGACGCCCTGCTCGGCCGCGTGGTGGATGCCCTGGGCCGCCCCATAGACGAGAAGGGGCCCATCGCCCACACGGCCACGCGCAAGATCGAGCGCGTCGCCCCCGGCGTGGTGGAGCGCCGCGAGATCGATACGCCATTGCAGACGGGGATCAAAGCCGTGGACGTGCTGGTGCCCATTGGCCGGGGGCAGCGCGAGCTCATCATTGGCGACCGCCAGACCGGCAAGACGGCCCTGTGCGTGGATACCATCATCAACCAGAAGAACAAAGACGTCCTGTGCGTCTACGTGGCCATAGGGCAGAAGGCCTCCACAGTCGCGCGCGTCGTGAAGACATTGGAAGAGCACGGGGCGATGGACTACACCACGGTGGTGGCCGCCACCGCCAGCGACCCGCCCTCTTTGCAATACATCGCGCCCTACGCGGGCTGCGCCATCGCCGAGGAGTGGATGGAGGAGGGGCGCAACGTCCTCATCGTCTACGACGACCTCTCCAAGCACGCCGTGGCCTATAGGGCATTGAGCCTGCTGCTGCGCCGCCCTCCGGGCCGCGAGGCCTACCCGGGGGACGTGTTTTACCTGCACAGCCGCCTGCTGGAGCGCGCGGCCTGCATGAGCCACGCCCGCGGCGGCGGGAGCCTCACCGCCCTGCCCGTGATCGAGACCCTGGAGGGCGACATCTCGGCCTATATTTCTACGAACGTGATTTCAATTACAGACGGGCAGATATACCTCGAAACAGAATTATTCAACGACGGCATACGCCCCGCCATCAACCCCGGTTTTTCGGTGTCCCGGGTGGGGGGCGCGGCGCAGATCAAGGCGATGAAGAAGATCGCCGGGCCGCTGCGCATCGAGCTGGCGCAGTACCGGGAGCTGGCCGCCTTCGTGCAGTTCGGCTCTGACCTCAGTAAAGACACCCTGGAGCGCCTGCGGCAGGGCGAGCGCATCGTGGAGATCCTCAAGCAGCCGCAGTTCCGGCCCATGCCGGTGGAGCAGCAGGTGCTGATTTTGTACGTTCTCACGAACAGGCTGCTCTCGGACGTCCCCGTGGACAGGGTGCGCAAATTCCAGGGGGACTTCCTGGAATACGTCGAGGACAACGAGAGCGACATACTGGACGAGATACGCGCCTCGCAGGTCATACCGCAGGCGCTGGAGGAGAAGATCAGGGGGGCCCTGGAGGCCTTCAAGGAGCGCCATGCCGTCGATTAAGATCATCAAGCGCCGGATGAACAGCGTGGCCGCCACGGCGAAGATCATGAAGGCCATGAATATGGTGGCCGCCACGAAGCTGCAGCGGGACAAGGCGCGCCTGGAGGCCGCCCGCCCCTTCTACGAACAGGCCCGCGCCATGGCCGCGCGCTGCCCCGGCGCGGGCAGCCCCTTCTTCGAGCGGCGCGCGGTGAAGCGCAGCGGCTACCTGGTGATCACCGGGGATAGAGGGCTGTGCGGCAGCTACAATTCCAACCTGGTGCAGGCCGCGCTGGCCCACATGGAGGGCAGGAACGAGGCCGTCGCCGCCGTGGGGCTCAAGGGCTACGAGCAGCTCAGGCGCGCGGGCAAGGCTGTGCTGCGCCGCGTGGACAACGTGCTGGAAACCGCCTTCTTCGACGACGCCGCGCGCATCGCCGTGCGCCTGGGCGAGCTGTATACCTCCGGGGAGGTGGACGAGGTGTTCATCGCCTACACGCAATATAAATCGGCCCTCACGCACGAGCCCCAGGTGGAGCGCCTGCTGCCCCTGCGCTTTGAAGAGGAGCCCCAAGCCGCCGAAATGCGCTACGACACCGGCGCGGCCCATTTCATGGAACACGCGATTCCGGCCTACCTCGCCGCCGCGGTCTACGCCGCGCTGCTGGAGTCCTCCGCCTGCGAGCAGGCCGCCCGCATGGTGAGCATGGACGCCGCCGTCAACAACGCCGGGGAGATCACGGACGGCCTGGCGCGGCTGTATAACCGCAGGCGGCAGAGCGGTATCACCCAGGAGATCAGCGAGCTGGTGGCCAGCGCCAATGTATTGGAGGAGTAGCAGGTGCGCCCCGGCGCTTCGCGCGTGCTCCGCGCAACCACCCCGCCTCTGCGGAGGCACCCCTCCACGGAGGGGAATGGGGGATTAGGTCAAAGCGACATCGCGTTTTTTTATCTTGTGCTTGCATAGCCCGTTTCCGACTAATCCCCCATTCCCCTCCGTGGAGGGGTGGCCCGCAGGCCAGGGTGGTTGTGCGGAGCACCATCGCGGAGCGACACGGGCTATGCAAACCACTTTCGTCGTGGATTCGCACCTCCCCTCGAATATAACCAGCAAAGGAGAAACCCTTGCCCAGAAACACAGGCAAAATCACGCAGATCATCGGCGCGGTGCTGGACATCCGCTTTGAGGGCGGCCTTCCCGCGCTGTACAACGCCATCGAAATACACCATGGCGAGGAGACCCTCGTGCTGGAGGTGATGCAGCATCTGGGCGACAGCGCCGTGCGCTGCATCTCCATGCACCCTACCGACGGCCTCGTGCGCGGCATGGAGGCCGTGGATACCGGCGCGCCGATTTGCGTGCCCGTGGGGGAGAAGACCCTGGGGCGTATGCTCAACGTGCTGGGCAAGGCCATCGACGGCAAGCCCGAGCCGGAGACCGCGGAGCGCTGGAGCATCCACCGGGCGGTGCCGGGGGTGGCCGAGCAGTCCACCGCCACGGAGATCCTGGAGACCGGCATCAAGGCCATCGACCTGCTTTGCCCCTACTCCAAGGGCGGCAAAATAG
Organism: Oscillospiraceae bacterium; assembly: GCA_009779995.1. GTDB lineage: Bacteria > Bacillota > Clostridia > Oscillospirales > Acutalibacteraceae > WRMQ01. The sequence continues at coordinate 13,577 of WRDW01000042.1, forward strand.
GCCTGTTCGGCGGGGCGGGCGTGGGCAAGACAGTGCTCATCATGGAGCTGATAAGAAACATCGCCCAGGAGCACGGGGGCTATTCTGTTTTCGCGGGCGTTGGCGAGAGAACCCGGGAGGGCAACGACCTCTACAACGACATGACGCGCTCCGGGGTAATAAATAAGACGGCGCTGGTGTTCGGGCAGATGAACGAGCCCCCCGGCGCGCGTATGCGCGTGGGCCTCACGGGGCTGACCGTGGCGGAGTATTTCCGCGATGTTGAACAGCAGGACGTCCTGTTATTCATAGATAATATTTACAGATTCGTGCAGGCGGGCTCGGAGGTCTCGGCGCTGCTGGGGCGCGTGCCCAGCGCCGTTGGCTACCAGCCCACCCTGGCCACAGAGATAGGCGCGCTCCAGGAGCGCATCACCTCCACGAAGAGCGGCTCGGTCACCTCCGTGCAGGCCATTTACGTCCCCGCCGACGACTTCACCGACCCCGCCACCGCCACCACCTTCGCCCACCTCGACGCCACCACGGTGCTCTCCCGCGAGCTGGTGGAGCTGGGCATCTACCCGGCGATTTCGCCCCTCGATTCCACCTCGCGCATCCTGGACAGAGCCACCCTGGGCTCTGAGCATTATAATACAGCAAGGGCAGTGCAGAGCATCCTGCAGCGCTACAGGGATTTGCAGGACATCATCGCCATCCTCGGCGTGGACGAGCTGCCCGAGAGCGACAAGCGCATCGTCAGCCGGGCGCGCAAAGTGCAGAGATTCCTCTCGCAGCCCTTCTTCGTGGCGGAGAAATTCACGGCCATCCCCGGCAAATACGTGCCCATAGAGGAGACAGTGCGCGGCTTCGCGCGCATCCTGGAGGGCGAATGCGACGACATCCCGGAGGGGCTGTTCCTCAACGCGGGCACTATCGCTGACGTGATCAAGCGGGTGAAGCACAGTGGCTGACAAGCAAATTCAACTGAAAATCATCACACCGGCGGGCGTCAAGGTCGATGAGCCGGCGGATATGGTCGTTATGCGCTGCACCAGCGGCGATATGGGCGTGCTGCCGGGGCATGAGCCGCACAGCGCCGTGCTCACCTACGCCCCCGTGCGCATCCTCTCCGGGGAGGCCGAGCGGCGCATCGCGGTCTACGGCGGCCTGGCCGAAATCGAAAACGGCGTGCTCACCATCCTCGCCCGGGACGCCGAGTGGCCGCAGGACATCGACCTCTCGCAGGCGCAGCAGAACAAGGAGCAGGCGCAGCAGCGCCTGCAGGAGGAACGCGACGACCTGGAGATCAAGAACGACCAGGTGCTGCTGCGCCGCGCCCTGGTACAGATAGAGGTGTGCTCGTTCACGTTGACCCAGGAGGAGGAGTGACAGACCCCCCCTACCCCCCTCGCGCGCGAGGGGGGCTTTTTTGCGGTTCATCCGCAGCTTTCGAAAAGAGCACAGATAGCCCCCCTCGCGTGCGAGGGGGGAGGCCGTCAGGCCGGGGGGTGTCCACGCGCGGGGAGACCTTTCCGTCATTTTGACGAAAAAATTCGCTTATCGAGAAACGATAATTGCGCCTGTGTGCCAGGTATACGCGAACCCCCCTGTTTTCGTGTCGAAACAGGGGGTTGGGGCTGTTTTCGCATGTTTCCGCGAGGGTTTTTGCGGGGTGTTTTTTTGCGGGGGCCGGCGGTGGAAAAGGGTTGGCGAAATGCACAAAAGCTCCCTGCCGTCGCCACTGGGGAGACCTGCGCTTCGGTGTGCGCTGAATAGACGCCCATGAACTTGGTCATTTCATTCTGTATCGGAGGCGGAGGCGGAACTATTTGCCTGCACACTGCTAATGCCCAAGAACATATCAGAGAAAATAGTAGCTTGAAAGTCGCACACATACAGAAATGTCAGTTGTCTTTTGCAAAAATGACATGGAAATGCCACTTATTCAGTCTCTTTTCGATAATAATTCATCTATTTCCGTGGATATTAGAGTCCCAGATGGACGGGCTCATGGGTAGCTTGGTGGGCAATCTGGCCGAAAAAGTGACTAAATTGGCTGAATCACTATGTATTCGCAGGATTTCCTTGCGTTTGATGCCGAGATTAGCCGAACCTCATGGGCAACATGAGCGAATAAGAAGTATACAATTGCGTAAAACCGTGGTAGAATCTTGTTGTCGTGATTGACAAATGTAAAAAAAGATGGTATAATAAATTATGCCAATTCACAGCATATGATGGAATATGGAAGCACACGATAAGGGAAACCTAATTGGGAAAGGAGGAATGGGTTGTGTCTGTACTCGCGCCTGCAGTCGATCTCACAAAGACTTTGGTTGACGCTTCATCAAAGAAATACACGACAAAGCAGCTTAAGCTTCTGATTGCCTATGAATTACAACTCGAACGTGAAAAGCAGCAACACGAAAGCGAAGAACGGGAAAAAGCTCGGCTACATGACAGTGTAGAGCGCGAAAGAGATCGGCAACAAGAATTAGCGATTGTATATCTTCAGAATTCTTATTCCAAGCCACCGCTCTCGCCACAACCAAAAAAAGGCAATTTCCTCCTATGGTTCAAAAGTGAACCAACTATCGAGGAAACGCCTACGGTATATCGCATTGAGTAACCCGCCGCGAGCCTATCACTGGCTTGCGGCGGTTTTTAAGGTCCGGCGGAAAGAATGCCGCCCCTACAGGCTTTGCGCCCGCCTACTCCTCCATCTGCCGCCCCAGGAACGACGCCGCCACCTGGATGAGCTTGACCTCCGTCATAGTGGGCATGGCCCCGTTCTCGTTCATGAGCATGATCACGCAGCCCGAGACGTCGCCGCCTCCTATGATCGGGCAGGCCACCGCCGCCTCGCGCTCCAGGCCCTCCACGGGGCGCAGGCGCTCGCCGCCGGGGGAGGCCGTGAAGCCCACGCGGTTCTCGATCACCGTCTCCAGGGCGCTGGTCACCCGGCGGTCGATGGCCTCCTTCTTCGAGAGGCCCGCGCAGGCGATCACGCGGTCGCGGTCGGTGATCACGATGGGCAGGTTCGTGCCCCGGAAGAGCACCTCGGCATAGGGCCGGGTGGTGGAGCTGAGCTCCCCCACGGGGGAATATTTCTTGAAAATGACCTCGCCGTCCGCGTCGGTGAAGATTTCGAGTGGGTCGCCCTCGCGGATGCGCATGGTCCTGCGGATCTCCTTGGGTATGACCACGCGGCCGAGGTCGTCGATGCGCCGCACAATTCCCGTTGCCTTCATGTTCCATCATCCTCCGTTTGAA
>WRDW01000043.1 GCA_009779995.1 Oscillospiraceae bacterium
CATGGCACATAAAAAAGGAATGGGCTCCACCCGCAACGGGCGCGACTCCACCTCCAAGCGGCTGGGCGCAAAGCGCGCCGACGGCCAGTTCGTGCTGGCGGGGAACATCCTCGTGCGCCAGCGCGGCACGAAAATCCACCCCGGCACCAACGTGGGCAGGGGCAGGGACGACACCCTGTTCGCCACCGCCGACGGCACCGTGCGCTTCGAGCGCATGGGCAAGGACCACAAGAAGGTGAGCATTTATCCCGTGGCCGCTGAGTAATTTCATAGGCGATAATGCCCTCCCGGAAACGGGAGGGTTTTCGCATAAAATGGCCTATCAGCGGTCGAGCATGATCTCCCCGTGCTCTTTCTCAAAGCGCGCTATATGCTGCTTGCACAGGTGTTCCAGCAGATTGCTCAGGCTCCTCGTCTCCTCCTTGGCGATCACCTTCATCTTCTGCAAATACTCGTCCTCCATGTTAAACGTGAACGGCGTCTTGTTCGTCGGCATTCCATTGCCCCTCCCAAATTTTATTCAACGGTGCAATAACCGTCAAATAAATAGTAGCTGACGCCAGAAATTTTGTATATAGTAACAGTTATGTAACTGTTGCATAAATTTTCCTTGCATTTCATCGTGGAGTGTGTTATTTTTATTCGGGAAAGACCCAATAAAAAATAGTATGGAGGGAAACCACGATGAAGAGGACAACGAACAGGCAACGGGTAGCGGCTGTACTCCTGGCTGTCATACTGGCAGCGCTGGGCTTGTATGGGCTAACGTCTTTGCCCGTAAATGCCGCACCTTGGACCGGGCCAACAGTGCAGTCAAACGGCAAAACGATTCCCGCGCCGCTCTACGGCGATCTCAACGGCGCCAAAATCAGGCTGGATTGGTCGCAAACCGCAACCGCAGGCGTCTACCAACTGGAAGCAAAGGCCTTTTACAACACGGCAATCGTCGAGATCAACCTGGATGTCGATTTTGACCAGAATGTACTGCAAATGTGCCTTGCGGATGGAACCGTCCCTGAATACCTAAGAGATTGTTATGCTGCTCCAGCAATAGGAGCCGACTGGCCAGATTCTTTTTATCCAAATAATTCAATTACATATTCAGGACGTGGCTGGGCGGACGGTTCATGGTCTTACGATGGCTTTGAAGTGGGAAACCAGCCAACCACCTGGAGCAATGAGGACGGGTGCTTCTCCATATTTTATTTATTGCAAAACAATGTCAACACTCGGTTTAACCCAATAGAAAAGCAAGGTGAGCTGCTTGACTATGAATTGCTGCAACCGACCGGCGGGCTATCGCTTGGCAAGGTGTATTTCAAATTTAAGCCCGGCAAAGGCCCGACTGATTTAAATGCAAGCACTTTCAAACGGGAAGCCAAAGCGGCTATTTGGTATGCAAAAATGAACCCCTACGATTATGTTTCCAATTTTGACAGAGAAGCAACAAACACGGGCTGCGCTATTTGGGCAACTTACCGCAAATATACTGACTCTGAATCTCCTGGCTTTATCTTTGGTAATTGGTGTCTCTATGCTTTGGATTTCCAGATTGTAACCGCCGACGCAGCCAGCAAGGCGATTGAGCACACGGAGTTTGGCGCGCTGGCAGTGGGCACTGAGCCGCCGACTGAGCCGCCAACAACCACAACAACCGCGCCGACCACGACCACGGTTGCGCCGACAACGACCACCGTTGCGCCAACCACAACCACGGTTGCGCCGACCACGACCACAAGGCCGCCAACCACAACCACCACGCAACCAACCACGACAACGGTTGCCCCGACCACGACCACAGTTGCACCAACCACCACCACAGTTACACCGACGACGACCACGGTTGCGCCAACCACCACAACCAGGCCGCCGACAACACAGCCGCCGCCCAACCTCATCCCCGGCACCAACCGCGAGGCGACCTTCCTCAACTGGATACTGTTCATCGTGTTCTTCGGCTGGATATGGATGCGGGCGTAGTTTGTGCAAGCAGTATGGTATGGAACTATACGGTAAACCGAAAAATCTCAAAATAATTCCCGGCAGGTCTTGTGCCCGCCGGGATTTTGTGCTACAATATATTGTGATACTGAACTGGAGGAGACTATGTTGCCGCAGATGGTTGACGCGCAGGCCCTCGCCCGGCAAGGGGAATACGCCGCGCTGGTGCGGGCGCTGCTGGCCGAGAGATTCGGGCGGCAGCCGGCGGCCTATGTGCACACCTACGGCTGCCAGGGCAACGAGGCCGACGGCGAGCGCCTGCAGGGGATGCTGGCGGAGATGGGCTTCTCCCTCTGCGACGACCCGGCACGGGCCGATTTCGTGCTGCTGAACACCTGCGCGATTCGTGAGCACGCCGAGGACAGGGTGCTGGGCAATGTGGGCCGCCTGAAGACGCAGCGGCAGGAGAGCAATACCATGCGCATCGCGCTGTGCGGCTGCATGGTGCAGCAGGCCCATATGGCGCGCAGGCTCCGGGCGCACTACCCGTTTATTGATCTGCTTTTCGGCACCCATGCGATACATCGCCTGCCGGAACTGCTCTATCGCCTGTATTCAACGGACAGGCGTATAATTGACATTACAGGCGAGCCGGGTGCAATAACGGAGGGCCTGCCCCTGCGGCGCGAGAGCGGCTTCAAGGCCTGGCTGCCGGTGATGTACGGCTGCGACAACTTCTGCAGCTACTGCGTGGTGCCCCTGGTGCGCGGCCGTGAGCGCTCGCGCACACCGCGGGCCATCCTGGAGGAGGCCCGGGGGCTTATCAATGCCGGGTATAAAGAGATCACCCTCTTAGGTCAAAACGTGAACTCATACAGGTCAGAGGGCTGGGACTTCCCCAGGCTTCTGCGCGAGCTGGACAAGCTGGAGGGCGACTACTGGCTGCGCTTCATGACCTCTCACCCAAAAGATTGCAGTCACGAGTTGCTGGACGCCATGGCCGCAGGGGCGCACATCGCGCGGCATCTGCATCTGCCCGTGCAAAGCGGCTGCGACAGAATCCTGCGCGAGATGAACCGTAAGTACACATCAGAGCAATATCTCGACGTCGTGCGCTATGCACGGCAGGTGATGCCCGATCTCTCGCTGACAGGCGACGTGATCGTGGGCTTTCCCGGGGAAAGCTATGAAGACTTCCGTGAGACCTTAGCCCTTGTAGAACACGCACAGTACACCTCGCTGTTCACCTTCATCTTCTCCGCACGGGAGGGCACACGCGCGGCCTCCATGCCGGATTTGGTCTCCCACGAGGAAAAAGTCCGCTGGCTCCAGGAGCTTACTTCTTTGCAGGAGGGCATCGCAGCCAAGCGCTGCGCGGGCAGGATAGGCCAGTGTGAACGTGTGCTCTGTGAAGGCAAAGGCAAGCGATTGGCCCTGATGGGCCGCACAGGCGGCAGCCAGATCATCGAATTTGACGGCCCGGAGGCGCTCATCGGGCATTTTGTTCAGGTCAAGATATTGCAGGCGAAGAATTGGCTGCTGGATGGCGTTATAAATGAGAAATGATAATGCAGAATGCAGAAATAAGGAGAGCTTTATGCAAGACATCAAACAATTGACCCGCGAGCTCGGCGCTGCATTGCAGCTTGCCCCGGAATACGTGCGCTTCGTGGCGGCACAAGAGGCCAACGACGCCGACGAGGCCCTGGGTGAACAGCTGCGGGCGCTCGGCCTGCTGCGGATGCAGTACAGGCATGAGGCCGCGAAGAGGGACGACGCCGACGCTGCCCTCATGGAGGAATACAACGCCAAATTCGAGGCGCTGTATGACCAGATCATGGGCAACGAGGGCATGGCGGAACACAAGGCCGCCGCCGAGGGCCTCAATGGGCTATTACAATGGATGACCGGCGTTTTGCAGGGCTGCGCCCAGGGGCAGGACCCGGCGGTGTTCGAGCCTTCGCAGGCGGGCTGCGGCGGCGGCAACTGCGGGGGCTGTACCGGCTGCGGCTGATAACAATCGTAGGGGACGGCCTCCGTGACGTCCCCGGGCGTATAGGAAACTGCTTGGGGCGTCGGGGACGCCGCCCCCTACAAGCGGATGATGGCAGAAAGAGATCACATGGACTACGAGCAACTCACGCCCATGATGCGGCAGTACTGGGAGATCAAGAACCGGCATCCGGACGCCATACTGATGTACCGCCTGGGCGACTTCTACGAGATGTTCTTCGAGGACGCCCAACTGGTTTCCCGGGAGCTTGACCTGGTGCTCACCGGGCGGGACTGCGGCCTGCCCGAGCGCGCGCCCATGTGCGGCGTGCCCTTCCACAGCGTGGAAGGCTACATCGCCCGGCTGGTGCAGAAGGGCTACAAGCTTGCCATCTGCGAGCAGATGGAGGACCCCTCCCAGGCCAAGGGCCTGGTGCGCCGCGATGTGATCCGCGTGATCTCCCCCGGCACGGTGATCGAGAGCGAGATGCTGGACGAGGGCAAAAATAATTATTTGTGCTGCATTTTGCTGGAGGGCGATGGGGCCGGCCTGTGCTTCTGCGATATCTCGACAGGCACTGCCGAAGCAACTGAGCTGCATGGCGCTGATATGTCCGGCAAAATTGTCAACGAGTTGGCGAAATACCTGCCAACTGAAGTTCGCCTGAGTGCGGCGGCGGCTGAAAACAGGCGCCTGCGGGAGTTCTTCAACCAGCGCGGCACGGCGACAATGGATGTCTGCGCGGACGACGAATTTGATCTCATGGGCTGCACGGAGGAGGCGCTGCGGCACTTTAAGCGCGAATACCTGGAGCAGACGGGCCTGCTTACGGAATCCCTGGCCCTGCGCGCGCTGGGCGCGTGCCTGCGCTACCTGCGGGAGGCGCAGCGCAGCGAGGGCCGCGGCAGCATCCACAGCGTGGAGTGCTACAGCGAAACGCAGTTCATGCGGCTGGACGCGAGCTCCCGGCGCAACCTGGAGCTTTGCGAGACCATGCGGGGCCGCGAAAAGCGCGGCAGCCTGCTGTGGGTGCTGGACAGGACGCGCAGCGCCTGCGGAAAACGCCTGCTGCGCGCCTGGCTGGAGCGCCCGCTGGTGCACCTGCCCCGCATTGTCAAGCGCCTGAACGCCGTGCAGGAGCTGTTGGAGGACCTGGACGCGCGCCTGGACCTCCAGGAGGCCCTGGCACGGATGCACGACCTGGAGCGCCTGATGAGCCGCGTGGTGTACCAGACGGCCAACGCCCGGGAGCTGCGGGCGGCGGCGGCCTCCCTGCGGCTGCTGCCGAGCATCAAACACGCGCTGAGAGAAGCAAGAAGCGATTACCTGCGCCAACTGGCGAACGCGATTGACCCCATGGAAAGCCTGTGCGAGCTCATTGAGCTTGCCATTGTAGAGGAGCCGCCTCATTCAGTCAGAGAAGGCGGCATGATACGCGACGGCTATCTCCCTGAGCTGGACGAGCTGCGTGGCATTGAGCGCGACGGCAAGGGCTATCTGGCGAGAATTCAGGCCGATGAACAGGAGAAGAGCGGCATCAAGAAGCTCAAAGTCGGCTACAACCGGGTCTTCGGCTATTATATTGAGGTCAGCAACGCATACAGGGAGCTTGTGCCCGAGCACTACGTGCGCAAGCAGACCCTCGCGGGCTGCGAGCGCTACATCACCCAGGAGCTCAAAGAGCTGGAGGCGAAGGTTCTGGGCGCGGCTGAAAGAGCCGTAAAACTGGAGTACGAGATTTTCTCCCAGGTGCGTGAGGCGCTGGCCGAGGAATATACCCGCATTCGAAGGGCCGCCGGGGCGGCGGCAGCGCTTGACGCTATATGCTCATTTGCGGAAGTCGCAAGCGCGCGGGGCTATTGCAGGCCTGAAGTGACCATGGGCGACGCCATACAGATCACCGAGGGCAGGCATCCCGTGGTGGAGAAGATGCTGGACGACCACCCGTTCGTACCGAATGACACGGAGATAAGCCAAACCGGCTGCCGCTGCATGGTGATCACCGGGCCGAACATGGCGGGGAAATCCACCTACATGCGGCAGGTGGCACTCATCGCCCTGATGGCCCAGGTGGGCAGCTTCGTGCCCGCCCAGAGCGCTACGATTGGCATGTTAGACGCAATTTTCACCCGCGTAGGGGCCTCGGACGACCTCGCCAGCGGGCAGAGCACCTTCATGGTGGAGATGAACGAGGTGGCGCAAATACTCAAAAATGCCACGGCGAAAAGCTTAATTATCTTTGACGAGATCGGGCGAGGGACGTCCACTTTCGATGGCATGAGCATCGCCCGCGCCGTGCTGGAGCACGCCGCCAATCCCAAAAAACTCGGCGCGAAGACCCTCTTCGCCACGCACTACCATGAGTTGACCGAGCTGGAGGGCTCCTGCGAGGGCGTGCGCAACTTCGCCGTGGCCGTCAAAAAACGCGGCGACGAGATCACCTTCCTGCGGCGCATCGTGCGCGGCGCGGCGGATGGCAGCTACGGCGTGGAGGTGGCAAAGCTCGCGGGCGTGCCGGAGAGCGTCATCAAGCGCGCCAAGATAATTTTGAAAGAGCTGGAGGCCCATGAGATTGCCAAGCTCTCGGCAACAGGCCAGGCGGCTGTTTTAGCTGTAGATGAAACCGGCTACAGCCTCTCTGACTTGCAGGGTCAGGCTCTGGTGGAGGAGATCAAGGCGATTGACGCCGACACCCTCACGCCCATCGAGGCGCTGACAAGGCTGTATGAGCTGATTAAGAGAGCGAGGGAGATATGATGAAACCTAACAAGATTACTACAAAAGGCGAATTCCTGCTGGGCGGCTTCCATGTCGGCGGCGAAAAAAATGGCGTGAACCACTGGGAGAAGTTCGAATCGCAGACAGAACCGCTGACGAACGCGGTGGACGACTCCGGCTTCGAGGTGCGCTTTCACCCGCCGGAGGGGGAGCAAATCTTTGCCGGTGTACAGGTGAAAGACCGGGATATTGCGCCTGCCTACGAAATCCTGGAAGTCCCGGCGGCGACATACGCTGTCTTCGACATCAGTTGCAAGAAAAACATGCAGCGTCAGTTTGACGGTGTCGACAAATGGCTGGAGAAAAACAAGGCCGCGTATCCACGGCTGGTTTGGGACGGCGTGCCCTATGTCGTGTGCTGGTACGGGCGCTTCAGTCAAGAGAAAGTGTTCGAAATGTGGATTCCCTTGACCAAACGATAAAGGAGCTTCCCATGCCCATCCAAGTCCTCCCCAAACACGTTGCCGACCTCATCGCCGCCGGCGAGGTGGTCGAGCGGCCCGCCTCGGTGGTCAAGGAGCTGTGCGAAAACGCCCTGGACGCCGGGGCTGCGGCCGTCACGGCGGAGATTCGCGGCGGCGGGGTGCGCTATATCCGCGTGGCGGACAACGGCGGCGGCATCGCCCGGGAGGACGCCCGCAAGGCCTTTCTGCCCCACGCCACCAGCAAAATTGGCACAGCTGATGATCTCGAGAAAATACTCACCCTGGGCTTCCGGGGCGAGGCCCTGCCAAGCATCGCGGCTGTCGCGAAAGTACAGGTGCTGAGCAAAACAGCGAACGACGAACACGGCTTTTGCTATGAAATCGCGGGCGGCGAGGAGATCTCCCTCGAGGACGCGGGCTGCCCCGCCGGAACGACATTCATCGTGCGGGACTTGTTCTACAACACCCCCGCAAGAGTTAAATTTCTCAAGAAGGACGTGACCGAAGGCAACTTTGTGGGCGCGGCGTTGGAGCGCCTGGCTCTCAGCAGGCCCGATGTCGCCTTTACTTTTATTCGCGAGGGCAAGCAGGTCTTCCAGACGCCGGGTGATAGCAGTCCTGCCAGCGCTGTACGCGCGGTGCTGGGCAAGCTATTCTATGAGACCCTCCTGGGCGTGAAAAACGCGCATAATGGCGTTGAGGTCACAGGCTTTGTGTGCGAGCCCGCCGCCGCGCGGCCGAACAGAAATATGCAATACTTCTTTTTGAATGGGCGGTACATCAAATGTCCCACGGCCTCGGCGGCGCTGGGCGAGGCCTACAAGCACAGCCTGATGCAGGGCAAATTCCCCGCGTGCGTGCTGCACATCACCATGCCGCCCGGCCTGGTGGACGTCAACGTGCACCCGGCCAAAACAGAAGTCCGCTTCGCCGACGACCGCCCGGTTTTCTCGGCGGTGTACCAGGGCGCCTATCAGGCGCTCAATGCAGGCGTCGCAATGCCTGTAGGGGCGGCTGCGCTCAGCCGCCCGCTGGAAACAAAACAAACACGTATTGATGATTTAGCGGGTGGCTGTGGGCAGCTACCCCTACAGACATCCTTTCTTCGCGACCCCGGCGAATTCTCCAGTCCCCTTGCCCCCGAGCGGGACGAACCCTCGCTCATCAAAAGACCATTTTCAGATTTGCCCCCCGTTCCTCAAATTATCAATTATCAATTGTCAATTGTGAATTGCATTGAGCTCTTCAACACCTATTTCCTCGCGGAAATCGGCGACGAGCTGATGCTCATCGATAAGCACGCCGCCCACGAGCGCATCCTCTATGAGCGCCTGAAGGCAGGGCAGGGGGCCGTGCAGCGGCAGGTGCTGCTGGAGCCTCTCCCATTGCACCTGAGCCGTGAGGAGACCGCCGTGCTGCTGGAAAATAATGCGTTGCTGGAACAGGCGGGCTTTCTCATCGAGGAATTCGGCGCGGACGCTATCGTGCTGCGCGAATGCCCATTGCTGCTTGTTGGCGCGGATTTAAACGCCCAGGCGGCGGAGATCGCGGGTTTCCTGCTGGCGCAAAAGGGCGACCTGACCACCGGTGCCCTGGACTGGATTTTCCACTCGGCCGCCTGCCGCGCGGCGGTGAAGGCCGGCGACCCCACCACCGCCTACGAGCGAGAGCGCTTCGTGGAAAAGCTGCTGGCCATGCCGGAGATACGCCACTGCCCCCACGGCAGGCCCGTAATGGTGACGATCACGAAAAAGGAGCTGGAAAAGCGCTTTGGAAGGTAAGGGTGGTTTGGAGGGCGAAGCCCTCCAAGAGAAAAACATTCCTCTTCTCGTCATCGCGGGCCCCACAGCCGGCGGTAAAACGTCGTTGGCGATTGACTTGGCCCTGGCCCTGCACGGCGAAATAGTCTCAGCAGACTCTATGCAAATATATAGTGGTATGGACATCGCCACAGCCAAGCCGGTGAAAGAGGAGATGCGCGGCGTGCCGCACCATTTGATAGACATTGTTGAACCGGGCGAGCGCTTCTCTGTAGCCCAGTACGCGCTATTGGCGCACACGACCATCCGGGAGATTCACGCAAAAAAAAAGCTGCCTATTTTGTGCGGAGGAACGGGGCTGTATATCCAGGCTGTGACAGAGAATTTGCAGCTGACCGAGGGCGAATTCAAGCACGGCAGCACAGGCACATGGCGGGAATTAAACGAAATCGACCCTGTCCACGCCGCCAAAGTCCATCCCAATGACCATAAGCGCGCCTCCCACGCCCTGGCCCTGTACCGCGCCACCGGGGTGACGATCACCCAACAAAATTTGCGTTCCCGGCAGTCGCCTTCGCCCTATGACGCCCGGATGTTTTTTCTCAACGCACGCGAGCGCAGCTTTCTATATGAGCGAATTGACAGCCGGGTGGAGCAAATGTTGGCGATGGGCCTGTTGGAAGAGGCAAGCTTTCAAAGGCAAGAGGCAAAAGGCACAGCCGCCCAGGCCATAGGCCACAAGGAGCTGGAGCCCTATTTCCAGGGGCAGTGCTCTCTGGAGGAAGCCGTGGCGAACCTCAAGCGCGAAACCCGGCGCTATGCCAAGCGGCAGCTGAGCTGGTTTCGCCGCATGGCGCGGGAGTGGAACGAGAGATTGCCGGGAAGCTGCATTGAACTGTTTATTGAGGATGATAATTTGCCGGAACGTGCGTTGGAATATGCAAGGAGGGCATTGTGATGCCGAACAAACCCGACCAAACCCTGCCGGGCGAGGAGGAGCCGCTGCCGCTGGCGGTGCTGCGGCTGCACTGGAAGAAAATCTTTTACGGCGCGGCGGCCGCCGTGCTGCTCATCTGGGGCCTGGCGGCGCTGGGCGACAGCCTGTTCGGGCGCTCAGGCCACTGGGTGACGCAGCTTGCGCAGTACGGCAGCGAACCAGTGAAGATCAATGCGCAGGCCTTCTTTGTGCGGGAGGAGCTGCCCCTGCCAGGGGCCGCGGGGGGCACGGCGGTGCCCTTTGCGCAGCCAGGCGAGCGTGTGGGGAAGGGGCAGGCCTATGCCCTGGTGTGCCCGGACGACGCCGCCGCGGGGGTCCTCAAACGGCAGATGGTGCTGGAGCAGCGCCTGCGCTGGCTGCAGGAGGCCGAGGAGGCCAGGAGCTATCAGGCTCTGAGCGCCGAGCAGCTCGGGCGGCAGGTGGATGAGTGCTTCACGGATTTCCTGCGGGCCTTGGACGGCGGTGGCTTCGCGGGGATTTCCGCGCGGCAGGAGGTCTTTTTACAACGGGCCACCACCCTGGAGGCCGCGCTGGGGCGGCCGGTGGATTTCGCCGGGGAGATTGCCGAGGTGAAGCGGGAGCTTGCCGACCTGCGCGCCCGGGCGGACCCCGCGGGATTCGCGCGGCTGGAGGCCCCCGGCAGCGGGGACTACTACCCCGCCGCGGACGGCTTCGAACGGGTGTATACACCGCAGGCCCTGGCGCAGGTGAATACCGTGGAGGAGCTGCGGGCCCTGCTGAAGTGCGCGCCCCTGGAAAACGCCTCCGGCGGCGCGAAACTGGTCACGGGCTTCCGCTGGTACATGGCTGCGGTGCTGCCCGGCGGGCAGGCGCAGCAGCTGGAGGAGGGCGCGCGCTACCAAGTGATGTTCCCCCAGGAGAGCGCGCGCGCCTTCACCATGCGGGTGGAGAGGATACGCCGGGGCGGCGAGGAGGCCCTGGCGGTGTTCTCCTGCGAGGACAAGGACGACGCCATCCAGTGCCTGCGGGGCGCGGCGGCGGAGATCGTCCTGGAGACGGCGGACGGGCTGCGGGTGCCCTCCTCCGCGCTGCGCTTCCCCGGGCCGGGCGAAAACCCGGCGAGGCGGTACGTGTACATCGTGCGGGCGGGGCAGCTGCAGCTGCGCGAGGTGGAAGTGCTCTACGACGACGGCACCGACATGATCGTAGCCTGGGGCCTCCCGAACGAAACCTTCGCTGTGGAGGGCGACCGCATCGCGGTGCAGGGGGAGCTGACGGTCATCGAGGCGGCGGAAAACAGGCTGCTGCTCGTCGGGCAGGAGTTGGTGCTGGTGGCCGAGAGCGACGTGAAGCCCATCGACGCCACGGGGCCGTCCTCGGTGGTGACCACGAAACGCAAGCTGTTCACCGAGACGATCGTCACGGGGAAAAACCTGGCCTGGGAGCAGAAGGGCGGCTTGCTCGTGCTCACGGGGGAGGGCATCACCTACAGGGAGCAGCGCGGCCTGGGGCTGAAAATACATGATACGGTGTTGGCGGGGGGGAAGGCGTCATGACGCTGCGCGAACGATACGAGCGCGTGCTTGAGCGCGTACGGGAGGCCGAATTTCATGCGCGCGGATCGGTGGGCGGGGTGCGCCTGATGGCCGTGACCAAAACAATAGAGGAGCCGGTGATCGCCGGGGCGATTGAGGCCGGGGTGCGCCTGCTGGGCGAGAACCGCGTGCAGGAGCTCGCCCGCAAGCGGAGCGCCCTGGATTTGACAGGCTGCGAAATGCACCTGATCGGCCACCTGCAGAGCAACAAAACCGCCCTGGCCGTTCAGTGCGCAGACATGATTCAATCTGTCGATTCCATCAGGGTTGCCCGGGCGATTTCGGCGGAATGCGTGAAGCAAAACAGGGAAATGCCTGTCCTCCTGGAGGTGAATATCGGCCGCGACCCGGCGAAATTCGGCTTCCTGCCGGAGGAGACGCAGGCGGCTCTGGCCGAAATCGCGGCATTTCCAGGGACTTTGATCCGGGGGTTGATGACAGTTCCACCCTTTTTGGAGGAGAACGCTCGGACGAAAAAGTTTTTTTCGCAAATGTTCTCCCTCTTCCTTGACATTCAGGGAAAAAAAATGGATAATATATCTATGGACGTTCTTTCAATGGGGATGTCCGGCGATTTTGAATTGGCGATCGCGGAGGGTTCCAACCTGGTCCGCGTGGGCTCGGCGATTTTTGGGGACAGGGAATATCGATAACTCGATTGGAGGCACATGCTATGGGAGCGACGAACGGTGCGAAGAAGAGCTGGCTGGACAGGGTGTTCCGGGGGGAAACGATCCCTGAAAAGGACTATGCCGAGAAGGAGCAGGCGCTGGAGGAGCAGGAGGACGAAGCCGCCATGGACGGCACCTATGGCCGCCGTCCCCAGGCGCGCGCCACGCCGCGCAGGGACAACGTCATCGATATGAGCAGCAGGGCGCAGGCCAGGGCCGCGGCCGGCGGCGGCGAGAGCGCGGGCGGCACATTTACCCGGGCGGCCGGAAGCTACACAGCGCGTGAAAGCGCTCCCCCCGCCCGCGAATTCGGCGGCGGGCCGGGCGGCACAGGCGGCGGTTCCGGCGGCGGCACAGGCGGCGGGTTCAGTATGGCGGGGAATACGGCGGGCTCCGGCGAGGCCTACGTGATCTTTAAAAGACTAAAAGATTTTACTGCGGCTACTCAAGTCGCCGACAGAATGACCGAGAACAAGATCGTTATCCTCAACCTGGAGAGCTGCGACGACGAGACCGCGCGCCGCGTGCTGGATTTCATCGGCGGGGTGGGATACGCCTGCTCGAGCATGGTCAAGCGCATCGCCGGGCGCGTGTTCATGATCACCCCCAAGGGGGTCAGCGCCGACGGCGAGTTCTTCGACGAGGTGAAGGGCGGCGTGACCGGGATATATGATGACTAAGCGCTGTCACGGAGCGACGTTAAATAGGCATCCCCATCAAGAAAGAGAGCGAGTGTAGCATCATGCTGACGCCGGAACAAGTGAAAAAGCATCGTTTCCGCAGTGCGGGCAAAGGGTCGTATTACAGCGACGACGTGGACGGATTCATGAAGGAGGCCGCAGAGGCCTTCGAGAAGGCGGGCGGCGGCGCCGCCGAGCTGCAAAAGAGCAACGACGAGCTCTATCAGCGGGTGGAGGCCCTGGCCAACGCCCTCAACCAGCTGCGCGCCGAAAGGGACCTCATCCAAAAGACGATGATCCTCGCGCAGAAGGCGGCCGACGAGCTGACCTCCCACGCGCAGGAGGAGGGCGCGCGCCTGCTCCAGGAGGCCAAGGAGGAATCCGAGCGGCAGCGCGGCGAGGCCCGCGGGGAGGCCGAGGCCCTGGTGGCCGAGGCCCAGCGGGAGGTGGAAAAGCGCCTGCTGGAATCCCAGGCCCGCGCGGAGAACATCCTGGCGCAGAGCAAGGCCAAGGCGGACAGCCTGTTCGAGGAGGCCCGCAGCAGGGCGCAGCAGGAGCTCATTCGCATCTCAGCCGAGACCCAGCGCGAGGAGCAGGCCTGCGCCCGCCTAAAGCAGGAGGGCGCGCGCTTCCGCAACCACCTGATCGAGGCCGTGACGCAGCAGATGGAGTTCATTGAGCAGCTTCCCTTCGACGATGAGGATGTCACGCCTGCGGCTGAACCCGAACCTGAACCCGAACCGGCGTACGAAATGCCCGCACCCGACGCCGCTTTCGACCCTGAAGCCACGATTGCTGAGTCCCTGCCCCTCAGCCCCTCTGTCGACAGCGCCTCCAAAGAAACGGTGGTTTCATTGGTGGCCCCGGACATCCTGGCTGAGCTGGAGGCCCTGGACGAGGAGCGCGTCTACCTGGAGCTGTAGAGACGCGGGGCTGCCGCGTCACCCAAAAAGCATTCTAAGGATATATCTATATGCCCGCTATGCCAAAACCGAAGATATCCACGCGCCTGCTGACCCTGGCCGCCGCGGCGGCGCTGGTGGCCCTCGACCAGTGGATCAAGCTGTGGATGAGCGCGCTGCTTGCGCCGGGCGCAAGGGTGCTCGTGCGGGGGCTGCTGGGCCTGCGCTACACGGAAAACACGGGCATCTCCTTCAGCCTGTTTGGGGAATCGGGGCTTGCCATGCGCGTGATCTCCGTGGCCACGGCCCTGGTGATGCTCGCGGGCGCCGTGTGGCTGCTGCTGGGGAAAATCGGCGGCGTTTTGCCCCTCTGCGGCGCGGCGCTGATCCTGGCCGGGGGCACGGGCAACCTGTTCGACCGCATGGCGCAGGGCTTCGTGGTGGACTACATCGAGCTGCTGTTCACGCGCTTCGCCATCTTCAACTTCGCGGATATATGCATCACCTGCGGGGTAGCCCTGGTGACCTTCTGGGTCGTCCGAAGTGAGTATACAGAGCATAAGCGCAAAGACAAGGCCCTGCCATGAGCGAGACCGCCTTCAGCGTCACGCTGCCCGAGGACTACCACGGCGCGCGCCTGGACTCTACCCTGGCCGAGCTGCTGCGCCGCTCCCGCAGCTTTGCCCAGGGGATGATAGAGCAGGGCCATGTGCGCGTGAACGGCGCTCAGGCGAAGAAAAGCGCCCTCCTGCGCGAGGGGGACACGCTCACCTGCGCCTTCGCCGATCCTGTTGCGATTGCGGCGCAGCCGGAGCACATCCCCCTGGATGTGCGCTTTGAGGACGAAGACCTGCTGGTGGTCAACAAGCCCCAGGGCATGGTGGTGCACCCCGCGCCGGGGCATCCTGAGCACACGCTGGTCAACGCGCTGCTGCATCACTGTGAAGGCCAATTGTCGGGTATCAATGGCGTATTGCGCCCGGGCATCGTCCATCGCATAGACAAAGACACCAGCGGCCTTTTAATCGTCGCCAAGAACGACTTCGCCCACGCCGCTTTATCTGAACAAATCGCCGCGCACACATTCACGCGCGAATACCGCGCGATTGTACACGGCACAATGAAGTCCCCCAAGGGTGTGATCGACGCCCCCATAGGCCGCAGCGAACGCGACCGCAAGAAGATGGCCGTCACATCGTCCCGTTCCGGGCCGTCCGGCAAGCCCGCGCGCACGCACTACTCCCTCGAAGCGCAATATGATCGTTTCGCGGATATGTCTCTGCGCCTGGAGACAGGCCGTACGCACCAGATCAGGGTACACATGGCGCACATCAACCACCCCGTGGCGGGGGACCCCCTCTACGGTCCCCAGCGCACGGCCAATGAATTGGCCGGGGTGAAAGGCCTCAACGGCCAGTGCCTCCACGCAAGGCTGATTGGCTTCGTGCACCCTAGAATGGGTGATTATATCGAGGTTGAGGCGGAACTGCCCGCTTATTATATGGGATTTCTGAAGAGCATAGGAGGTGGAAGCTGTGACCAAAGATGAACTCGTAGAGTATTGGCTATCCGGCTCAAAACTGGACGAAAAAACTTTCTGTAACCTGCTAAAAAGCAGAGATAACCATTGGGCTCTTTTCATGGGGCATATCGTGATAGAAAAATTGTTGAAAGCCCTGGTTGTACAAAACAGTGAAGAGGGCGTGGCCGTCCCCCGAAGCCATGACCTGTTGCTTCTCGCGCAGAAAGCGCATCTGGAGGTCAGCGACCGGCAGGAAGACCTGCTTGACCTCATCTCTACCTTCAACATTAACGCGCGTTACCCGGATTACAAGCAGGCCTTCTATAAAAAGTGCACCAATGAGTATACCAAAAAACGGGCGGCAGAAATAAACGAGGTGTTCGCATGGCTCAAAAACTTGATTCAACCATAGCGCGCGGGATCGCGCAGCAATACGCCAACGCAGTGAAAAAAGAATTTCTGCTGCGGCAGATGTTCTTGTTCGGCTCAACGGCAGCCGGAATGGCGGGGGAGGACAGCGACATCGACATCGCGGTTGTCGCGGATGATTTTTCCGGCGATTCCATCGAAGATACCTTCCGCCTGATGAAAACCCGCCGGAAAATAGACCTGCGCATCGAGCCCCACGCTTTCATGCCGTCGGATTTCCACGCAGGGAACCCCTTCGCGGCGGAAATCATGAGAACCGGGATACGCATTGTATGAGGAGGAGATTCCATGTCATTCGCCGAGCTGCTTCGCCATCCGCCGTTCCGACGCATCATGTCTTGGGGCCTGATGGCGGTTATCCTGCTTGCAGGAACGCTCATCTGGTATTTCAAAATCGGCAAAAAACGCGAGTCGCAACACAACGAAAAGCAAAGGAAACATGCGTTTTTTCGACGCATTTGCATTTCTCTCGCAATTTTGGGCGCTGCCATGTTGCCCTCGCTCAATTTGCCGGAAATCTATCTGCGAAACGGCAGGATGCTTTCTGTGGAGTTACTGGTTGGGTTTGGCGGCATACTGTTATTCTACGCAATCATTGGCTTTGCCGGGCGGCTTATCTTTGGGGAGGAAGGCCGCCTGAAGCCCAAAAAAGAAAAATCATAACACTTTTCATAAACGGGAGGAACCATGGACAAACAACGCAAACTTGAACTTCAGCGCCTGGCCTGCCTGATTCGCATAGGCATCATTGAGGGCGTCTACCAGGCCAAGGCCGGGCATCCCGGCGGCTCGCTGTCCGCGGCGGAGCTGCTGACCTGGCTCTACTTCGAGCAGATGAACATCGACCCGCGAAATCCCCATTGGGAGGGCCGGGACAGGTTTGTGCTCAGCAAGGGGCACGCCGCGCCGGGGCTCTACGCCACCCTGGCGCACCGGGGCTTCTTCCCC
>WRDW01000044.1 GCA_009779995.1 Oscillospiraceae bacterium
CGCAACAAGGTCAATGATGAAAGATCGCAGTGTTAGTACGGTAGTAACAAACTTGCCTTGGGGCAAACAAATTGCAGTTGAAGATATTTATCACTTATACTTTTGCTTTTTAAAAGAACTAAAAAGAATTTTAATCACAAATGGCAAAGCAATCATACTAACTGACCAAGTCTTTATCATTACGAGCTTGTGCGATGCATTGGGGACACAATGCACACAGATGACTGAATTGAGTCTGCATGGGTTGCATCCGATGGTCTTCATGTTGCAAAACAATTGGGAGGAGGGATTGGGTTGGACACCACCGCAAGCCTGAACGCCGCCATGCGTTTCATCGAACAGCATTTGTTCGACGAGATCGACTTCGCCGAACCTGCCAAAATTGCGGGCTGCACGGAATACCAGTTCCGTCGCATGTTCTCCTTTCTCGCCGAAATGCCGCTGGGCGAGTATATTCGCAGGCGCAGGTTGACCCGCGCGGCGGAACTGCTGCGCGCCGGCGATGAGAAAATCATCGACATCGCCCTCCAGTGCGGCTACGAATCCCCCGACGCCTTCGCCAAAGCGTTCCAGGCCGTGTTCGGTGTCTCTCCTTCTTCGTATCGCAAAAACCCAGCCACGCTAAAAGCATTCCCGCCCCTGTTCTTCCACCTGACACTCAAAGGAGGCATATCAATGGACTATCGCATCGTCGAACGCGGCGAATTCTATCTCATGGGCAAAACCGGCCATATCCCGATGATCTACCACGGCCCCAATCCCCACACCGCCGATGTATGGAAGAAGCTCTCGCAGGCCGATTTGCTCGTCCTGACGGAGTATTCCCGGGTTGACCCGAAGGGCGTCGTGTGCGCCTACAGCAGCTCCGAGAACGTCATTCCCGCCGCCGAGGGGGAGGTCGTCCCGATGGTTGTTGGCGTGGTGATGGAGGAGCCCATGCCCGCGCGGTTTAAAGGCCGGTTTGACGTTGTCCCCTATGAGGCCTCCACATGGCTTGTCTTCTCCGCCATGGACAACACGAAGGACAGCAGTCTCGCGAGCTTCCCGCATATCTACGCACAAATCTCCGAATGGCTGCCGATCTCCGAATACGAGCACACCAGTTCCCTTGCCCTCACTTGGCATGAAAGCTATGACATTTCCAAGCCGGACAGGAAAAGCGAGATTTGGGTGCCTGTGAGGAGGAGGTAAGGATGTGAGTGCGGGTGGCCCGCAGGCCACCCCTACAGTCTGTGTGCCCCCGCAACCTCCTTCAGCACCCCAAGCCCCTTTTCCAGTAAATCCATGGGAATATTCAGCGCGGGCAGCAGGCGCACTTTTTCTTTTGCTGTCAGCAGCGCCACGCCGCGCGCCAGGCATTCGTTGGCGATCTCCTTCGCCGGGCGGGCTGTCGCTATGCCCAGCATCAGCCCCAGGCCGGTGCTGCCCAATATCCCCGGCGCGCCCTCCAGAGACGCGCAAATATATTCGTGTTTCTCGCGCACTTCGCTGAGCAAGGCCTCGTCCAGGCGGGACAGCACATGCAGCGCCCCGGCGCAGCAGGCGGGATTCCCCCCGAAGGTGGAGCCGTGGCTCCCCGCGGTGAGCACCCCCGCCGTGCGCGCGCCGAACAGCGTCGCCCCCAGGGGCAGGCCCCCCGCCAGCCCCTTGGCCGTGCTGACCGCGTCCGGCGCGATGCCGTATTGCTCGAAGGCGAACAGCGTGCCCGTGCGGCCGTTGCCCGTCTGGACTTCGTCGATCATGAGCAGCAGGCCGCGCTCTTTCGCCAGCGCGGCCAGGGCCCGCACGTAGCCGGGCTCCAGGACGTTCACGCCGCCCTCGCCCTGCACCAGCTCGATCATCACGGCGCAGCAGCTGTCGTCCAGCTTGGCGCGCATGTCTTCGATGTCCCCCGGCTTTGCAAAGCGAAAGCCAGCAGGCATGGGCGCGAAGCCCTCGTGGAGCGCGGGCTGGCCCGTGGCGGCCAGGGTGGCGTAGGTGCGCCCGTGGAAGCCGCCCTCCAGGGCGACAATCACGGGGCGCTTTCCCTCGCCGAAGCGGTCGCTCGACCACTTGCGCGCCGTTTTGATCATGCACTCGTTGGCCTCCGCGCCGGAGTTCGAGAAGAATACTTTGCTCATGCCCGTGCGCTCACAGAGCGCCTTCGCCAGCTGCGCCTGGGGCCCTGTGTAATACAGGTTCGAGGCGTGCGCCAGCGCCCGCAGCTGCGCCGAGACGGCGTCGGCCCAGCCTTCGTCGGCCAGGCCCAGGGTATTTACGGCGATGCCGCTGCCGAGGTCGATATACTCTTTGCCCTCATCATCCCAAAGCAGGGAGCCCGCCCCATGGGTGAAGGCCACGGGGAAGCGCGCATAGGTGGCCGCAAGGTATTGGTCGGCGGTTGCTTGTGTGGTCATATTTATATCCCCGTTTCCAGATTTCTGTAGAGGCAGCCGTCCCGGCGCATGGAGCCCAAGGCGTCCCAGAAGGCGTTGCCCTCGTCGTTGTCGCAGTAGGTGACGAAGGAGCACATGCGTATGCCCTCCTGCTTCATGGCGGCCAGGCAGGCGTTCACCAGCGCCCGGCCTATGCCCTGCCCCCGGTGTTCCTCCGAGACGGCCAAATGGTTGATATACCCCCGCCGCCCGTCATTGCCGCAGAGCACGGCGCCGATGATACGGCAATTCCCCTCCGTGGAGGGGCAGGGGTGGTTGTTGCGGCCCAAAAGGCCATAGGGGCCGTGCGGAGCACCGTTCTCCTCCGCCACAAAGCACGATGCCGGATTTCGCCGCAGGTAATACGCCATGCCCTCCCGGGAATCCTCGTGCGTGTGCAGGCCGATGCCCGGCAGGCCGGCCCACAGTGCGTACACGGCGTCGTAGTCGTCTATGGTCATGATGCGTATGGTCACGCGAACGCTCCTCTCACCTTGTCATCTAGTTTCTGTTTCAGCCTTTTTCGCAAATCATCCAAGCAATGCAACTCGCTCGGCTTCCCGATATGCTCTTCAATCGTGTCGCCGCCGAAATCATGAATTAATACGCCGTTAAAGCATAGTTCTGCTAGCTCATTTATTGTATAGTTTCCAAAAAAGCCATGCAATAATGCGGGGTCAAATTGAAAAACATCGATCGCTATCAGCTCATGCTCATATTCGATTGGAGCCAATACAGCATCGGCAAAGTCGATTACATATATTTCTCCGTCGGTCGATAGAATCATGTTGTCTCCGCCTATGTCGCCGTGAACGAATACCCTTTCACCAAATTCATGTGCTTTTATATAGGCAAGGCGCTCTTTCCTGAATTGTTCGGGAAATTTGTCCCAACGCCATTGGCGGCTTTTATCGTGAATTACATCAATGGCATTGAACGCTTCGCAGGGGGTGTTCATTGTGTCCGTGATGCTGCGCAATGTCCGGCCAAATTTGAATTTTTCCTCGTCCGTCATAGTCTTCACGGCCCGCGCAAATTCTATGCCCTCGATATATTCCATGATCATATAGGCGAATTTGTACTTATCGTCAATCATGCCCTTGGCGATGAGTTTTGGCGCGTGAACGCCCAATTTCTCAGCTCTTTGCATAGAGAAAAGCTCCGTTTTCAGGTCGTCCAGGGTCAGGTTGAACCCGCTCTCCGGCGGGGCGAAGATTTTCAGCACATAATCCCCGACCCGGAACACGGCGTTGGTTCCCGGTGTGAGGTGCTCCAGCGGGGCGACAGGCAGGCCTTCTTTTTGCAGGATATGCTCGGCCAGCGGCGTAAAGGAGGGGATGGATTGGTAGAGCTGTGACCAGTCTTTCCAGGAGGCGATGGGGTGGGGGAAGAGGTGCATGGGGTCTCCTTTGCAGCCCACATTTTCGTTTATCGCACGAGGAACGTCGCTCCGCGATGGTGCTCCGCACAACCACCCCGGCCCTGCGGGCCCACCCCTCCTAGGAGGGGAATGGGGGCCTTAGTCGTTCATTAGTTGTGCAAGCACAGATCTGTAAATTTGAGAAGGCGCTTGCGCCTAATCCCAATTCCCCTCCTAGGAGGGATGCCGCCGCAGCGGCGGGGTGGTTGCGCTGCGGCCACAAAGGCCATAGAGGCCGTGAGCACGCGCGCTCCGCGCCGGAGGGGGTGTCTATGTCTACCCCACAAACATCGTCCCGCTGCCCGCGTCCGTCAAAATCTCCATCAGGATCGAGTGCTCCACGCGGCCGTCGAGGATGAACACGCGGCGCACGCCGCCCTCCAGGGCCTTCACGCAGCATTCCACCTTCGGAATCATCCCGCCGGAGATCACGCCCTCGGCCTCCAGGGCGGGCACGTCGCCCAGGCGCACCACCCGGATAAGGGTGCTCTCGTCGTTCACGTCGCGTAAAAGCCCCGGTATGTCGGACATGGAGATGAAGCTCTCGGCCTCAAGGGCCGCCGCGATGCCTGCCGCGGCTGTGTCGGCGTTGATGTTGTAGACGTTGCCCTCTTTGTCGCAGCCCATGGTGGAGACGATGGGGATGTAGCCCTTCTCCAGCACGGCCTGAATGGGCAGCGGGTCCACGGAGACGATTTCGCCCACGAAGCCCAGCCGGGGGTCCAGCTGCCGGGCGAGGATCATCTGGCCGTCCATGCCGGAGAGGCCTATCGCGTGGCGCCCGTAGGTCTCCATCAGGGCCACCAGGCCTTTATTAATTTTTCCTGCCAGCACCATCTGCACCGCCTCGGCGGTCTCCCTGTCAGTAACGCGCAGGCCGTCGATGAACTCGCTGCGCTTGCCCAGGCGGCCCAGCAGTTCGGTGATCTCGTTCCCGCCGCCATGCACCAACACCACGCGCATCCCCACCAGGTGCAGCAGGGCGATGTCCCCCATCACCTGGCGCTTTTTCTCCTCGCTGCGCATGGCGCTGCCGCCGTATTTCACCACGATGACCTTCTCGTGGTAGTTTCTGATGTGCGGCAGGGCCTCCACCAGCACCTGCGCGCGCTGCGCGTGAGAAATCTGACTGTTGGATAATTCTTGCATAAAACAGCTCTTTCCTGTATATTATCAATTGATTATTCGAAGTATAGCATATTTTATGCATAATGTCAATAGCTGGTGAAAATTTTTTTACTCCTTCCCGCACACCATCAGCGCGTGGCTGGCCATGCCCGTCACCGAGGGCCATTGGAGCATGGCTTCCGCGAATTCCAGCCAGCAGGCGTACTGCTCGTCGTCCATATGGTTGATCTGGGCCTCGTTGAGCGTGATATTGATCCCGGCGTTTTGCAGCACTTTCAGGCCGCAGTCCGAAGCCAGGGGCTCCATCTCCTCGGGCATGGCGAAGAAAAAAGGGTTATCTACATCGTTCACCCCGGCGAAGATACAGTCGTTCCCCTTGCGGTTGGGGTAATATGTGTTGCACCAGCGCAGGCGCTTATGCCAGGGGATTTTGTGCCGCCAGACGCGGTTGGTCATGGCCTGCATCAGCACGCCAGCCTTGCAGATATAAGAAAACGCCAGCACGCCCCCGGGCCTGCACACGCGCGCCATCTCCGCCATGGCGAGGGCCCGCTCCTCCGCCGGGAGGTGGTACATCGGCCCGAGGCACAGCACCACGTCGAAGGAGCCGTCCGTGAACTCCGGGCAGCAGGTGGCGTCGCCCAGCTGCGCACGGGCAGTCCGCTGCCCGTCAGCGTTCGAGAGCCCCTTGGCATTGAAGAAATCCACGTTCGCCTGCACGATGTCCACGCCGAGGTAGCTCTTGCACCTGCCGTGCCAATGCTCCGCGTAGTGCCCCGTGGCGCAGCCGAACTCCGCCACGTCCTTGTCGGGCGTGATGTAGGGATCCAGCAGCAGCTTGGTGTGGCGGAACTCCATCCCGTGGGCGCGGTCGTGCTTATGCCGCCCGTCCTCCCGCTCGGGATGGCTGTAGCGCGCGCGGACGGCGTCCTGCGTTGTGGACATGGGGGTGCTCCTTCACCAGGTGATTTGTTCTGTGAACGTAACTACCTCGTCGAATGCTGTAAACGTAAAAACAAATTCCAAGGTATTGTCGTCTAGCCAGCTGTATGATTGCTTTGATGTTTCACTCTCCGTTATCAAGCCGGCCCGCTGCTTTTCCTCATAGAAAACCCATGCCCGCACGGGATAGACCGTTTTGTTCGTCTTCGATTCCCAGGGCATATATTCTTTCATTATCTCGTAAAGCTTGTTGGGCTCCTCCAGCACCACCGCCGTGTGTTTGTGATTGGGGGAGTGCAGGTAGTCCGATATCTTGGGGTAGCCGTAAAACCCGCGCCCGACTGCCATCGCAACTACGATCAGCAGCAAAACCGGCAGCATGATGTTGCGGGTGCGTTTTTGCTTTTTGGTCAGCTCAGGCGTTGGCTTTGGACGATTTCCCCACAGGCAACCAAACGCCAGTGTGTAGGCCACAATGACGAGCAGGTACATAATAGCTTTCGGCCAGCCGGGGATCCAGGACAAGCCGAAGGCTCTGGGGATTCCCTCAAAAACAAGGTGAAGCAGAGGATAGACGGTCCCAATGCCGATGGCTTTCCAGAGGTCTTGCTTGCTCATTTTGTTCTTGAGCAATTTGGGTTCGGTCGTGGACATGGTTGGTCTCCCTCTCTGCTGTTTTGTGCAAAATGACGATGAATATTTTATGAATACGCAGCCCCGAAAACGCGCGCGCGAATCCGCTTCAATTTGTACGGAAAACCCCGGTTTTCGCTCCAACTAGGGGGTTTGCAGCACACCTTGCCAATTTATGCTTTTATCGTTTATCGATAACTTGAAAATCTTCGTCAAAATGACGAATCGCCCCCTCACCCCAGCTGCCCCTCCTTGAGCGAATACCCCAATGCCCCGCGCCCCAGCGCCGTGATGCCCGTGCGGCACAGCTCCAGAATCGGGTAATCCCGCAGCATATCGAGGTAGGCGTCGATCTTCTCCGGCTCGCCGGTGAGCTCGAAGATCATGCTGCCGGGGGATAAATCGATAATTTTTGCTTTGTAGATCAGAGCAATCTCGCGCAAGTGGGCCCGCGTGCTCTCGTCCGCGGCGACTTTTACCAGCAGCAGCTCGCGCAGCACGCCGGCGGAGGGCTCCACCAGGAACACCGCGCGGGTTTCGAGCAGCTTTTCCGTCTGGCGCATGATCTGGCCGAGCTCGCAAACGCCGTTTTCGGCGTTGTCGCCGCTCGTGACAATCGTGATGCGCGACAGCGCCGGGTTATCCGTGGCGGCCACGCTGAGGGAATCGATGTTGAAGCCCCGCCGCCCGAACAGCGACGTGATGCGCGCGAGCACGCCCGCGCGGTTATCGACCAGGACGCTTAGGACTTTGCGGGGCATGTGATCACTCCTCTACATATTCTCTCGCCCTTGCCAGGCCCTCCTGCACCTCCCGGCGGGAAAAGCCGTGGGCCAGGAGGGCGCTGTCGTCCTGCTTGCCCAGTTCTTTATAGAAATCCTCCGCCAAAGGCAGGCAGGCCGGGTCGCCCGGGCGCAAATACTCCCACAGCAGGTCCTCGGCCGCGCAGAACTCGTGTTTCGCCAGCAGCGCGCGCAGCTGCCACCAGACGGGGTCGTCGCCGCCGGGGAGCTCCTCTATAAATTCCTCGTGCTTGGGCTTTTGCAGCAGCTTGCGCGCGACGCCCTCGGAGAGCATCTCGATGTTGCGCATGAACCAGTCCTGGTTAAAATCCATGGCGCACCTTTTCTTCCCTGCCTATCAGGCATTCGATCCAAGCCGGAGCTTTTAAATCCAGCGCTTTCCTGAAAGCCTCTTTGAAGCTCTCCAAATCGGCGCACCGAAAGCCCCGCAAGCCGAAGCCCCCGGCCAGCTTGAGATAGTCTGTGTGCCGCACAGGCTCCGTCGCGCTGTGACGTCCTTCAAAGGAGCTGTCCTGCCACTGCCGCACCATGCCCAGCGCCCGGTTATTGAGATTAATAGAGATCACAGGCAGGCCATAGCTCACCGCCGTGCAGGCCTCGTTCATGTTCATGTGGAAGCTGCCGTCCCCGGTGATGTGTATCGCAGGCCGCCAAGCGGCTCCCGCAGGAGACGCTGCGAAGGCGGCCCCTATGGCCGCGCCGTAGCCGTAGCCCATGGCCCCCAGCCCCCCGCTGGTGAGGAAGCTGCGCGGCTTGGCGTGCCGCAGGTACTGCGCCGCCCACAGCTGGTGCTGGCCGACGTCCGTGGTGTAGATCGCGTTTTCTCCGGCCAGCTCGCTGATGGCCCGCATCACCTGGTGCGGCCTGAGAACGCTGTCGTCATTTTCAGGCTGATAGTCTTGCCCCTGCCATTGCGCAATCTGCTCCCGCCATTCCGGCCTTGCTTTTGCTTCAATCAAAGGCAGCAGCCGCGCCAGAACCGCGACCGCGTCGCCCTCGATGGCGATGTCCGCGGGCACGTTTTTGCCCAGCTCGGCGGGATCGATGTCCACGTGAATTTTGAAAGCCTTCGGCGCGAAGCGCGCAAAGCCGGGCGCGATTCTATCGCTCAACCGCGCGCCGACGATGAGCAGCACATCGGCCTGCGCGATGGCCTTGTTGGCGCTGACGCGCCCGTGCATCCCGGAGAGCCCCAAGTTGTACGGGTCGTCCCAGCGCAGCACCCCGAGCGCCATGAGGGTGTGCGCCGCCGGGATGTCCCCCTTCGCGCATAGCGCCCGCAGGGCCTTCCCGGCGTCGGCCGATTGCACCCCGCCGCCGAAGAAAATGAGGGGCCGCCTGGCGGCGTTGAGCGCCTCGGCGGCTGCCCGCACCAAGCCCCCCTCGCCTGCCGGGGTCCCCGACGAACCCGCAGGTTCGTTGGGGCGAAGCAGGGGGGTATCCACGAGAGGCGTTGGGCTATCCGTGGCCGCGCTCACATCCCTGGGAATATCCACCAAAACCGGCCCCTTGCGGCCCTCCTGGGCAATCCGAAACGCCGCGCGTATCGTGGGCACAAGCTCCTGCGCGCCGCGCAGCGTGAAATTGTGCTTGGTGATGGGCAGGGTGATCCCCGCGATGTAGACCTCCTGGAAGCTGTCGCGCCCGATGAGCCCCGTGCCCACGTTGCCGGTGATAGCCACCATGGGCACGCTGTCCATATACGCCGCCGCGATGCCCGTGACGAGGTTTGTGGCGCCCGGGCCGCTGGTGGCCAGCACCACGCCGGGTTTGCCCGTCACGCGGGCGTAGCCGTCAGCGGCGTGGGCCGCCCCCTGCTCGTGGGCGGTGATGACGTGGCGTATTCTATCGCCGTACTTATACAGGGCGTCATAGATGTCCAGCACCGCCCCGCCGGGGTAGCCGAAGACGATATCCACCCCCTGCTCGAGGAGGAGCTGCATCAATAGCTCGGAGGCGTTCATAAATTCGCCAGCCCCTCCCGCAGCGCGTCGCGTTTTTCAGTCAAAGCCCGTGCATTCTCCCTTGCGCCCTCGATCACATTGGCCGGGGCCTTGCCCGTGAAGCTCTCGTTGTTCAGTTTTGCCGTCACGCCGGACAGCTGCTTTTCGATAAGGGCAAGCTCCTTTTCCAGGCGCGCTTTTTCGGCGGCGATGTCCACCAGGTCGCCCAGGGGGATCCATATCCGGCAGCCCTGGCAGATGATTTGCACAGTGCCTTGCCCTGTAAAATCTCCCTCAATGAAATGCACAGCAGATGCGCCCGCAAGCCGGATGAAGAACTGCTCGTTCAGCGCGAGTTCGCTACGAATATAGAGATTGGCCTTGCGGCTGGGCGGCACGTTCATCTCGGCCCTGCGATTGCGAATCGCTCGAATTGCCTTTGTGAGCACCTGCATTTGCGCTTCTTCCGTTGGAAAATCCAGGTTTTCATTGTATTCCGGCCAATCGGCAATCATGATGCTCTCCCCTTTATGCGGCAGGGCCTGCCAGATTTCCTCCGTAATGAAGGGCATCACAGGGTGCAGGAGCTTTAGCGTGTTGCTCAGGATATAGACGAGCACGGCTCTTGTCTTGGCCCTGCCTAAACTCGCCTTTGAGAATTCAATATACCAGTCACAGAACTCATCCCAAATGAAGTCATAGAGCTTCCCTGCCGCCTGGCCCAGCTCAAATTTCTCCAAAGCAACGGTCACATCGCGCACAGTTGCGTTAAACCGGCTTAATATCCATTTGTCTTCTGGCGCAAGCTCGGAGGGAATATGCGGCGCCGCCTCATTCTCATCTAAGTTCATCAGGACGAAGCGTGCGGCGTTCCAGAGCTTGTTGGCGAAGTTGCGGGCGGACTGCGCTTTTTCGTCGGAGTAGCGCATGTCGTTGCCCGGGGAGTTGCCCGTGCACAGGGAGAAGCGCAGGGCGTCCGCGCCGTATTGCTCTATGACGTCCAGGGGGTCCACGCCGTTGTCCAGGGACTTGGACATCTTGCGGCCCAGTGAATCGCGCACCAGGCCGTGAATAAACACAGTGGCGAAGGGGGACTGCCCCATCTGCTCGCAGCCGGAGAAGATCATGCGCGCCACCCAGAAGAAGATGATATCATAGGCGGTGCACAGGGTGCTGGTGGGGTAAAAATAAGCCAGATCTTCAGTATCTTCCGGCCAGCCCAGCGTGCTAAAAGGCCATAAGGCCGAAGAGAACCAGGTGTCCAGGGAGTCCGGGTCCTGCGTCATATGCCCATGGCATTTTGGGCAGCTTTCCGGCATTTCCCGGGAAACGACCGTCTCACCGCATTCGCAGTAATAGGCGGGGATGCGATGCCCCCACCACAACTGCCGCGAGATACACCAGTCCCGGATGTTCTCCATCCAGTGCATATAGATCTTCTCGAAGCGCTCGGGCACGAATTTCGTCTCGCCGGATTTTACGGTTTCAATCGCCGGTTCGGCGAGGGGAGCCATTTTGACGAACCACTGCGTGGACACCCTTGGCTCTGTTATGGTATGGCAGCGATGGCACTCGCCCACGTTGTGCTTCATGGGTTCTATCTTGACGAGAAAGCCCTGCGCCTGCAAATCTTCGATGACCTGCTTGCGGCAGTCATAGCGCTCCAGCCCAAAGTAGGCCGGGCCCGCCTCGGCGTTCATGCGGCCGTCCTCGGTCATCACGTTTAAAATAGGCAGATTGTGCCGCGCGCCGACCTCGAAGTCGTTGGGGTCGTGGGCCGGGGTGATCTTCACCGCGCCGGTGCCGAAGCCCATCTCCACATAGGTGTCGGCTATGACTGGAATCGTGCGGCCCGTCAGGGGCAATGTCACTTCTTTGCCTATCATGCCTTGATAGCGCTCGTCCTCCGGGTGGACGGCGACTGCCGTATCGCCCAGCATGGTCTCGGGGCGCGTCGTCGCGACTTCAATGGCGCCCGAGCCGTCCACATAGGGATAGCGCACGTGATAGAACGCGGCGTCGCGCTCGTTGTGCTCCACCTCGGCGTCGCTGAGAGAGGTTTTGCACTTGCAGCACCAGTTGATGATGCGCTCGCCCCGGTAAATCAGGCCCTTCTCGTAAAGCTTGACGAAGACCTCGTTCACGGCCCGGTTGCAGCCCTCGTCCATGGTGAAGCGCAGGCGGCTCCAGTCGCAGGAGAATCCCATGACCTTCAGCTGCTCCTCGATGCGCCCGCCGTACTTCTCCTTCCAGGCCCAGGCGCGCCGCATATAGGCCTCGTAGCCAATGCCCTCCTTCGTCAGGCCCTCCTTCGCCATGTCCTCCACGATGCGCATCTCCGTGGCGATGGCCGCATGGTCGGTGCCCGGCAGCCAAAGGGCGTCGTAGCCCTGCATCCGCCGCCAGCGGGTGAGGACGTCCTGCAAAGTATACATGGCGTGCCCCAAATGCAGCTGCCCGGTGATGTTGGGCGGCGGCATACTGATCGTGTAGGGCCCCTTGCTGCCCTCTGTTTTGTCGGCTCTGAAATAGCCCTTGTTCATCCAGTTGGCATAAATGCGCGACTCGGATTGGGAGGGGTCGTATTGTTTGGGGAGTTCTGTTTTCATGGGGTTGGCTCCTTTCTTAGATGCCGGAGGCGGTGAGTTTAATTTCGCTGCCATCAAGAGGAACGGTTGTTGTAGTGAAATAGTGGAAATCCAGGTTTGTCACCAAACCTTCGACTTTTACAGTTTCGCTTTCTGTATTGATTGATATTCCCATCATAAATACATTGACATTCCAGTTGTTCTCGCTGACATATTCCGCTGCAACTGGAATATCTACGCTCCCATTGTAAAGCGTCGCCGGGATAGTGAACCGGACAGTATTTGAGCCGTATTCGCCATTGCGAAAGAAAAAGCTCCCGTTTTGCATGACGGCGTTTTCCGTTGTGTTGGTCGTAGTCAAAGTAACTGAGACATTGTCAAAAGCGATGGGTTCCCCGTCCACGTAAAACCTGATGATTCCTTGGTTATGATACCTTGCCAACCGAGAGGAAAGTTCAGTGACCGGGCCGTTGATGATTAACGCATAAGCCAACACAAGGACAAGCAAAACAGCCAAAGGAGCCGCGATGATGAGAAAGCGGCGCTTGGTTTTCTTCTTCATGAGGTTACTTCTCCTGACTTAGTTTTCGGGCGGCAAGAATGCCGCCCCTACAGTTGGTGGTATCGCGCGAGGTACGCCGCTGCGGCGGGGCGGTGCTCCGCACTTCCCCCTCGCTTCGCGGCCCCCCAAGGGGGGCATCCTGACGGGGTGGGACAGCTTGCTGTTTTAGACCGGTGTGGTGCTATCGCGCGAGGTACGCCGCTGCGGCGGGGCGGTGCTCACGGCCCTTATGGCCTTTGTGGCCGCAGCACAACCACCCCGGCCTGCGGGCCACCCCTCCTAGGAGGGGAATGGGGATTAGCCGTACACAGGCTGTGCAAGCATAGGTTTGTAAATTCGAGATGGCGCTAGCGCCTACTCCCCAATTCCCCTCCTGGGAGGGGTGGCCCGCAGGCCGGGGTGGTCAAATAAAATCCGCCCGGCAGCCTGTTGCCGCCGGGCGGTTTGCCTTTCAAACCGGGGGCTTACGCGGCAACGTCGTTCTGGCCGTTTACGACACCGTAAACAGCCGCGGATACGACTACGAGCTTGCCGCCGCGCATGTGCCATGCTCCTTCTGTGGGGATTGCGCTATTATACTACACTATTATTGCCTGGGTGTCAAGAAAAAATTTAGTTGCGTCCCAGATTATTCCAGCTCAATCGCCTTGCCCGTCTCGCCGCTCTCGAAGATGGCCTCCACCAGCTTGATCAGACGCCTCTGCTGGTCGTGGGTCACAATCGGCGGCGCGCCGTTCCGGATGACGTCGTAGATGTTGTCGTAATACTCCATCCAGTCGCTCTTCGGCTTGGGCAAGGGGTATTTTTTAATGGTCTTCTTTGTGCGCGGGGCCATGGTCTTGGTGATGCCCACCCCTGCCTGGATGGGCACGCACTCGCGGTTCTCCCAGTCGCTCACCTTCACGATTTTGCCGTGGCGGCTCCAGTCCTCCACGATGGCGGTGCCGTTCTCGCCGTTGATGTACCAGCGGGGGAGGTCGATGAAGTTGTTCGTGAGGATCTCCACCATGTAGCTGGTTCCGCCCTCGAAGTTGCAGAGGACGCGGAAGCCGTCGTCGCACTCCTCGTTGGTGATGTAGGTCAGCTGGGCGTAGAGCGAGAGCAGGCGGCGTTCGCCCATGAGCTGGAGCATCTGGTCGAGCATGTGGATGCCCCAATCGAGCACCATGCCGCCGCCGTGCGCCTTCTGGTTGCGCCAGTCCCCGGGGATGCCCCGGGAGCCGTGCACCCGGCTCTCGATGTTGAACACCCGCCCCAGGGTATTGCTCTCGATGATCTCCTTGGCTGTCCTGTAGTCCGCGTCCCAGCGCCTGTTCTGGTGGACGGTGAAGAAGCTCCCCGTCTCGTTCGCCACGGCGATCATGTCCTCCAGGTCGGCGGAGGTCATGGTGACGGGCTTCTCGCAGATGACGCTCTTGCCGTGGCGCAGCGCGTCGATGACGATCTCCTTGTGGACGTCGTTGGGCGTGGCGACGACCACCAGCTCAATCCGGGGGTCGCTCAGCAGCGCCTCCCGGCTCTCGAAGGCCTCGAAGCCCTTGAGCTTCGCCGCCTGCTGCCGCTCCTCCCGGATGTCGAAGGTGCCGATCACATGGAATTTTCCCGGGCGCTTGAGGCGCACATGCCCGGCGTGGTGCCCGCCCATGCCGCCGTAGCCGATCACCGCCATGCCGATTTTGTTGCCGCTGTCCTGCTCCTTGGCCATGTTGTTTCTCCTTCACAAGTGCTAATTCATGTTATGCAATGTATTGTGCTTTGACATTCGCAATCATCCCGGCCTCGGGCGCGTCTTCGTCCAGGGCGGGCTGCCTGCCCTCGCCCGCGAAAGTGAACTTCGGCTCGGCTTCAGCCGTTGCGTTCTTGCCGCCGATTTCGATTTGGCCGGAGTAGAGAACGCGGTTCTGCCAGCGCAGCGTGCCCTCCACGATGAACCAATACGTGCCCGCCGGAACAGCCTCGCCCGCTTCGTCCGTCAGGTTCCACACATACGCTACCGGCCCGGAGGCCTTCGGCGTGGCTGTCGCCACGGCGTCGAAATCGCTTACGCCCATGGCCTTACCAACCCAGGTGGCAATCGAATCCGGCCGGTTCTTGTATCCGCCGCCGGCGGTGAATTTTGTGGCGCACAGGGTCTTCACCAGCTGGCCGTCCATGCCCGCGATCCACACGGCGAACTGGTTGGAGGCCGAACCGCTCTGCTTTTCGTAATCGAAAGAGATTGTGAGCGTGCCGGGCGTATTCGGGGCGAGGGTCGACTGTTCAGGCTCTGGCGCTGGCGCTCCCGCGCAGGCGGCGCAGAGCAGCAGCGCGCAGGCCAGGGCGATGGCGGTGAGTTTGTGTTTCATTGGACACCTCCGATCAAGGTTTTTGTCGCGCGGGGAGCGGCGCTTCGCGCGTGCTCCGCACAACCACCCCGCCGCTGCGGCGGCACCCCTCCACGGAGGGGAATTGGGGATTAGGCGAGAACAGGCTTTTTATACGTGCAGACGCTTTTGCACAAGCCCCCATTCCCCTCCGCGGAGGGATGCCCCCGCAGGGGTGGGGTGGTCTCACGCCCACCACATCTCGCCGGGCTGCTCCTTGATGAGCACATCCTTCAACAAAGCTACCGCCTTGCTCAGGCCCTCGTTCTGGCTCATCAGGCTGTCCTCGTGCTCGATGCTGATGGCGTAGTCGTAGCCCGCCATGCGCAGGTTGGAGACGATGTCCCTCCAGTAGGCGGCGTCCTGGCCGTAGCCCACGGCGCGGAAAACCCACGAGCGATGGATCTCGTCGCCGTAATGCTTGAGATCCAGTACGCCGTTCAAAGCCGTGTTGGCGGCGTCAACTTTAATATCTTTCGCGTGGAAATGGAAGATGGCGTCGCCCAGGGCGCGTATCGCCAGCACGGGGTCCATGCCCTGCCAGACGAGATGGCTGGGGTCGAAGTTCGCGCCGATTTCCGGGCCGACCGCGGCGCGCAGCTTGAGCAGGGTCTCGGGATTGTAGACGCAGAAGCCCGGGTGCATCTCCAGGGCGATCTTGTCCACGCCGTGCTCCTTCGCGAAGGCGGCGAAGTTTTTCCAGTAGGGGATGAGCTTTTCGTTCCACTGCCAGTCGAGGATTTCCAGGAAATCCGGCGGCCAAGGGCAGGTGACCCAGTTGGGGTACTTCGAACTCTCGCAGTCCCCCGGGCAGCCCGAGAACGTGTTGATCCGGCTGACGCCGAGCTCCTGCGCCAGCAGCACGGCGTAGGTCAGGTCGCTGTCGAACTGCGCCGCGACGGCCTTGTCCGGGTGCACGGGGTTGGCGTGGCAGCTGAAGGCGCTGATCTCCATGCCGCTGTCCGCGATGGTCCGCTTGAACGCCGCGAGCTTGGCGGGGTCATTCAGCAGCTCCTCGGGGTTGGCATGGGCGTTGCCGGGGTAGCCCCCGCAGCCGATTTCCACCATCTCGATGCCCAG
>WRDW01000045.1 GCA_009779995.1 Oscillospiraceae bacterium
AAGGTGTTCAAAATTATGGCGAACAAGTACCGCAACCGCAGAAAACGCCATAGTTTACGCGCTAACCTCATCTGCGGCATTATCAACTTCGAGGCTCGGATTTAGTTCCCGAGGAAATCTATTCTTGAGCAGTGCGCCCAACCGGCCGCTTTCCTTCAGCCTGGCCAGCAGCGCGTCCGTCCAGACGCCCTTGCCGTCCCCGTCATATTCGGTCATCTTCAGCAGCGTGATGGTCTCCTCCACGCAGTGCAGGCAGATGCCGGCGGTGATCCCCACCACAAACCAGAACGGGACCTCCTCCATGATGATGAACAGCGGTCCGCACATATACAGGGTGTTGAACACCAGCTTGCTCAGCCAGGTGTGCATCATGTTGAACAGCTTAAAACGCGCGTAGGTCAGCAGGACGTTGGCCGCCTTGTACAGCACGGCAATGCCGAGGACAGAGATGCTCCTCCAGCCGCCGAGATCCACCTTCGCGGCAAGCAGCGCAAAGAAGCCGAAGACGAAGAGCATGGAATCCCCCAACGCATCCAGGCGGGAGCCGATGCTGCTTTCCACGTGATATTTCCTGGCGATCTTGCCGTCGAGGTAGTCGGTCAGGCCGATAATCAGGTAGACGACCGTGAACAGCACCTTAAACAGTATCTTGTAGTCCTTTGAGAGGAACAGCGCGAACAGGAGCAGGCCTATCGCCAGAAACATACGGGAAATGGACAGCGCGTTGGGGATGTACTTGACTATACGCACGGGGCTCTCCTCTTTTTAAGTTGAATACAGCAACAAAAGTGTAGCACCGCCAGATGAAAACGAGATGAGAGGAACATTAAAATTGGATTAGAAGCCCAAATGGCATTCCTCGTTTTCGGTGGCTGAACCTTCGGCTAACTTTTTTTTCGTTGACAGTATGCCACGATCGCCCTATAATTGTAAGTGCAGGGGCGGCAGCCCACATCATCCGCACAGGAGAAACCCACATGAGAAATCATCAGAACACCCCAAGCGAAGAGCCCTTCACCTGCAAGGCCTGCGGCGCACATGTCTCGCCGGAGGACGCGGGCACGCGGCACCGCAACCATTGCCCCCGCTGCCTTTGCAGCGTCCACTTGGACGAGGACATCCCCGGCGACCGCGCCGCCGTCTGCGGCGGCGTGATGGAGCCCATCGCCGTGTGGGTGCGCAAAAACGGCGAGTGGGCCCTCATCCATCGGTGCAAGCGCTGCGACGCGCTCAGCTCGAATCGAATCGCGGCGGACGACAACCCCCTGCTGCTGATGTCCATCGCGGTCAAGCCCCTCGCGATGCCGCCCTTCCCCCTGGGGAGGCTGGAAATCGATCTCAAGGAGGACAGCAATGCCGACTGACAGGCAGATCACCTGCCGGCCGCTCGTTCCAGCTGACCGGCCCGCCCTCGCCGCGGCATTCGGCGATTGGATTCTTCGCCTGCGGGAGCTGCACTTCGAGCCGGGCTGTTATACCATCGGCGCGTTCGATGGAGACACCCCCATCGGCTTCGTCTCCGTATACCCAAAAGCCCTTCCCGCGCCGCTGAGCATAAACGACGCCTATATAGACGTCATCGAGGTAGCCCGGGCGTACCGGCGGCAGGGCGTTGCACGCACCATGCTGTCCATGTCAGAGGACTGGGCGCGCGCGCAGGGCTACAGCCAGATGCGCGCCTGGAGCACAGAAGACAAAATCGAGGCCATCCCCATGTGGCACGCTCTGGGCTACGGCCTGTGCCCGGTGTATTCCGGCAGGCCAAGGCGTAAATCCCCCAACGGCTACTATGTCGCGAAAGCATTAAGCGCGCAGCACGCGCCGCGCGGTGATCTGGGCTAAAAAGACAGGAAAAAATTCTACATAGAAATTTTTTGTTACCTATAGCATTTTCTGTCCAGATATGCTACAATAGAGGAAATCCAACGACAAGGGGGAATTCTATTGGCAAACTGTCCGAACTGCGACAGAAAACTGCGCTTTACCGACTGGAAACCGAACTGCCCCGGCTGCGGCGTCAACCTCATGTTCTTCGGCTTCGAGGAACGCTTTTACGAGGACGCCAAGCGCTCCGAGCTGAGCATGGGCTCCATGCGCGTGGGCAGCAAAAGGAGCAAGGCGGGGCTGGCGGGCAGCTTCTGGGCCAAGGCGCGCCTGATCGTCATGGCGCTGCCCATTGCCTCGTTCCTGCTGCCCTGGGGGACCTTGAGCGCGCGGCTGCCCTTCGGGGCGCAGAGCTGGGAGGCGGGGATCATGGGCTTCATGGGACTGTTCATGGATAACCCGGATGGCCTGCCCTTCCTGATGTCCATGTCCAACGGCGAGTGGAGCGCCCTGTTCCAGCGGGGCGTACTCCTCTTCGGGGCTGCGGCGCTGGCGGTGGTAATGTCCGTGCTGGTGCTGCTGGTTTCCTTTATGTCCTTCATCAGCCTAAAGCGCATGTCCGTCATAGCGACGGCCCTGAGCGGCCTGGGCGCGCTGGCCTGCGTGGGCGGCTTCGCCGCCGGCATCCTGGTGCAGAACGCATCGGCCGCTCTGGCGAACCCCAACTTCACCGGTGCGCTGGGCTACGGCGCGCTGCTGGGCCTGGCCGCGTTCGCTTGTACGCTCACGGCGAACCTCATGCTCGCCGTCAAGGGCGTGGATGTTGAATTCGCCGAAGGCGACGTGGAGCGCCGCGAAATCTGGCAAAAGGTGAAAAAAGGCGAAATCCAGCTGGCGGACCTGCCCTACCCCGTGGTGGACACCGCCGAGACCCGCGAGCGCGAAGCGCTCATTGAGAAGGAACTGGGAGGTGAAACCGCATGAGCGAACATAAAAAAGAGCACGAGCACCACCACCTGACCTCCGAGGAGCTGAGCGTGAAGCTGGAGGGCAGCGCGAAAGCCCGCAACTGGATCGTGCGCGGCGTGGTGATTTTCCTGATCCTGGTATTCTTCGGCGGCATGGCCCTGGGGGCCAACGATTTGCTCACCCGCGAGGGGCGCCAGCCCCCCATCACCGAGCTCGACGAGAGCATCACAAACCCGCCCGAGGACGCCGAGGCGATCCAAGCCTACGTGCAGGCCGCCCTGGACAGGGTACTGGCGGATAAACCCAAGCTCACCTATGACACCTCCTTCGGCCTGGACATAGGCAAGGCCGAATTCCTCTTCCCGGACGGGGCTGACCGCGGCGCCGAGTGGCTGAAAAACGCCCTGAAGCTCATCGGGCCGGGCGCCGCCGGACACCTGCACGATCAATACCCCGCCGGCGAGACACAGTACGGCGAGGACTTCGCCGCGGCCCAGTGGGGCCTGCCCTTCGAGCCGGAGGACCTTGAGGACGCAATTTGCGACTTCATCTATTTCCGCTGCACCGCCTGCGGCAGGGGAGAGGGCGAGCCCAAGGACCAGTGCCCCGGCTGCAAGGCCAAGGGCACCGAGGCGCAGCCCATCTTCGTCAAGGACTACAGGGGCAACTACACCCTGGTTCTGCGCTTCGCGGACGACTCCCCGCTGATTGACGAGGTCTTCCGCACCCGCGCGCCGGCGGAAGCAGCGGCCATGCTCGCGGAACCCCTGGCAGGGAAGGCTGTCCTGGAGAGCATCGGATATACTTTCACCAACGCGCGCATAGAGGCCTCGGTGAACCGCACGTCCGGGAAGCTGACTTCCCTGGCTTTTAAACGAGACGTCGACGTCCGCCTGGGTCTGACCTTTGACCCGGACTTCAGCGCCCTGGGCGATACGATACTCGCCATCCCGGCCTCGCAGAGCGTGAGTTTCCGCTACACCTGGCCCGCCGTTTATCTCTCCGCCGGCTCGCGGACCATGGCTATGCGCGAGAACTCGCAGCTCACCGCCCGCATCGACGCCCCGGACGGCCAGGAGACCCCCCTCGTGTGGGCCAGCAGCAATCCGGACGCCTGCACCGTGGACCAGGAGGGCTACCTGAAGAGCGGGCGCGAGCCCGGCGAGGCGGTGATCACTGCCAGCTTCGAGCTGAACGGCGAGACCTATACGGGCGAATGCGCCATCCACGTGAAGGTGCCCGTGGAGAAGGCCAAGCTCAACAGGCGCAGCCTCAAGCTGAACGCCGGCGACACGAAACAGCTCACGGCCTCCGTCACGCCCCGGGGCGCATCCTATAAAGACGTCACCTGGCACAGCGAGGACGAGGCTATCGTCACCGTGGACGATAAGGGCCTCGTCACGGCCCTGGCCCCCGGCAAGGCGAGTATATACGCCCTTTCGGTGGACGGCTACTACAGGGCTTCCTGCGTAGTCACTGTGGCGGGGGGTGCGGGGTAATGGCCGCCAAACGCAGCCTGGGTAACCTGTCAGAGCAAAAAATCTTCGCGCCGGAGGAGAACTCCGCCGCGCGTATGGACCCCGAAAAGCTCAGCCGCTTCGAGCGCATCGCCACGCGGATGTTCCACTCCCCGCAGCTCGGGGCCAAGGAGGTCGGCATCCCGGCGATTTCCCGGGCGGGGCGGCAGCTTAGCGAGATGATCAACGACACCTACCGCACGTTCTATTTCGTCAGTGTGCTGCGGGTCGACATGGTCTATATTGTGCTCATCGGAACGCTCCTGGGCATCTACAACACGCTCATCCGCCCTCTGATGGGCATCGCCTACGATAAGACGCGCACCCGCTGGGGGAAGTCCCGGCCCTACCTGGTGGTGGGGCCCCTTTTCTATTACGGCGCCACGGCGCTGATGTTCTGCGGGCGGCTGTTCATCGATAACGACATCACCGACGACCCGCGCAAGATACTGTTCATTTTTGTCACGATGATGATCCGCGACACGTTTTCGCTGATCTACAAGCTCCCCCTGGACAGCTATTTGACCTTGATGACACCCTGCCCCGAGGACCGCATGAAAGTCGGCCTCTGGCAGACCTACGCCTACAAGTGGAGCGGCGACTTCGTGGCCGCCATGCTCATGCCCCTGCTGGAGGCGGCCCGCTCCGGCTGGATCAAGGCCTCTCCCGCCATGATATTCGCTTTCTTCGGTATTTTCTCCGCCTTCCTCGGCACCGGCGGCGGCCTGCTGCTGGCAATCACCTGCCGCGAGCGCATCCTGCTGCAGCCTCAGCCCGCCCCCACCTCCAAAACCCTGTTCTACATCCTCAAAAACAAATACGCCATGCGCAGCTTCTTCCTGGGGCTGGCAGGCAGCTGGTGGAGCAAGGGCGGCTACGCCTGGGACGTGGTGCAGCAGATGGAAATCTTCGGCGGCGCGTTCCGCTCCATGCCCTGGTATATACCCCGGCAACTCATGCAGATCGTCAGCCTGTCCCTGGTGGCGCCATTTAAGAAGATGTTCGGCGGCAACTACCGCAAAACCGTGATGTTCATGCGCATCTGGGACATGATCTTCGGCTCCTGCGCGGGCGTGCTGGGGCTGCTGTTCCCCAACCAGATCCTCGGCACCTGGTGGAAGGCCGGCCTCGTGTTCGCCTTCTTCGACGGCCTGATCGTCTCCAACGACGCTCCCAGCGACATCATGGAGGCCGAGCTGGGCCGCCGCGCGGGCGACTATACGGAATACGTCACGGGCGAGCGGCCCGACGGCACCTTCGGGCTGATCACGATGTTCGCGGGCAAGATCACCGACCCGCTGCGGGCGCTGACGACCATCGCTGTGTTCAAGTGGACGGGCTACGACCCGAACATCGCCGCCAACCGGGCCTGGACGCAGGACCGGGTGCGCGAAAATATCACCATGTATTCCAAGGTGTTCCTGCTGGAGAATTTCAGCGACCTCATCCCCTGGCTGCTGGGCTTCATCTATCTGATTTTCTTCGATATCGAAGGCAAAAAGATGGACGACATGTACGCCGCCCTCAACGAGCGGCGCGCCCTGATCGCCAAGGAGGACGC
Source organism: Oscillospiraceae bacterium (assembly GCA_009779995.1). Classification (GTDB taxonomy): domain Bacteria; phylum Bacillota; class Clostridia; order Oscillospirales; family Acutalibacteraceae; genus WRMQ01. The sequence continues at coordinate 5,872 of WRDW01000045.1, forward strand.
GAAATCCGCCGAGATGGAGGCCATGATCGAAATGATGGCGCAGGAGGAAGCGATAGCGGGAGGTAAGGCATAATGGCCGTAAAGCGCAATTTGGCCGAGCAGATTTTCGGCGCGGAGGAGAACTCCGCCGCGAAGATGGACCCCGAGAAGCTGGGGCGCTTCCAGAAAATCGCCGCGCACATGTACCACACCCCGCAGCTTTCGGCGAAAGAGGTGGGCACGCCGGCCATATCCAAGGCAGGCCGGCAGATCAGCGACATGATCAACGACACCTACCGCACGTTTTACTTTGTGAGCGTGCTGCGTCTTGACATGGTCTACGTCACGCTGATCCTGACGCTCACGGGCATCTTCAACGTACTCATCCGCCCGCTGATGGGCATCGCCTATGACAGGACCCGCACCCGCTGGGGCAAGGCCCGCCCTTACGCCATTTTCGCGCCCGCCATGTATTTCGGCGCAACGGCGCTGTTATTCTGCGGACGCCTGTTTTTCGATAACGACATCACCGACGACCCGCGCAAGATCCTCTTCGTGTTCTCCATGATGATTATACGCGATACGTTTTCTTTGATTTACAAGGTCCCCGTGGATAACTACCTCACGCTGATGACCCCCAACCCCAAGGACCGCATGTCCGTGGGGCTCTGGGAGACCTTCGCCAAGCGATGGAGCGGCGACTTTCTGGCAGCCCTGATTATGCCCCTGCTGGACCTCGCGCGCCACGGCCTGATTGCCGCCACTCCCGGCGCGATCTTCGCCGGCTTCGGCATCGTCTCCGCCTTCATCGGCACCAGCGGCGGTATGCTGCTGGCCATCAACTGCCCGGAACGCATCATCCTCCAGCCCAAGCCCGCGCCCATCCAGAAGACCCTGTTCTACATCCTGAAGAACAAATACATGATGCGCAACTTCATCGCGGACATGGCTGGCAGCTGGTGGAGCAAGGGCGGCTACACCTGGGACGTGGTGAGCCAGCTGGAAATTTTCGGCGGCGTGCTGCGCACCTTCCCGTGGTATCTGCCGCGGCAGATATTCCCCATCGTCAGCATAAGCTTTATTGAGCCTTTCAAAAAGATGTTCGGCGGCAGCTACCGCAAGACGATCATTCTGATGCGCGTGTGGGACTTTTTCGTCGATATGGTCGCGGCAGTCACCGGGCTCACGACGAACGTGGTGGGCACCTGGTGGAAGGCCGGGATTCTCTTCGCGGTCTGTGACGGCATCAACTGCCTCAACGATTCCCCCTCCACCGTGCTGGAGAGCGAGATTGGCCGCGAAATCAGCGACTATACGGAGTACATGACCGGCGAGCGGCCCGACGGCTCCATCGGTATTTTGACCATGCTGCTGGGCAAGGTCACCGAACCACTGAAGGCCCTGGTGACCATCATGGTGTTCAAGTGGTCGGGCTACGACCCGAACATCGCGGGCAACCGGGCGTGGAGCCAGGAATGCGTGCGCGAGAACCTGACCATGTATTCCAGGGTGTTCTTCCTGTATAAACTCGCCAACCTCGCTTCGTTTTTCTTTAACATGCTCCCCATGATCTTCTATGACCTGGAGGGCAAGAAGAAGGAGGACATGTACACCGCCCTCAACGAGCGCCGCGCGCTGATCGCCAAGCAGCACACCATGTCCGGCGAGATGGCGGCTATGATCGAGATGATGGAAAAACAAGAAGCGGCACAACTATAAGGTATAGGAGGAAGCGCATGGCTGCCAAAAACAAGCTGGCCGAGCAGATTTTCGGTGCGGAGGAGCATTCCGCCGCGACCCTGGCCCCGGAAAAGCTCGGCCAGTTCCGGGAAATCGCGTCGCGGATGTTCCGCACGCCGCAGCTTACGGCCAAAGAGAGGGGCATGCCGGCCCTGGCGACGGTGGGAAGGTCCGTCAGCGAGCTCATCAGCGGCGGCAGCTGGATGAACATCTTCTTGCTCAGCGTGCTGCGCATCGACATGGTCTATTTGGTGATCATGGGCACGCTGCTGGGCTTCTACAACACCCTGATCCGCCCGCTGATGGGCATTGCCTACGACAGGACCCGCACCCGCTGGGGCAAGGCCCGGCCCTATGCCATGCTTGCCCCCGTCCTGTACTACGCGGCCACGGCGCTGCTGTTCAGCGGGCGGCTGTTCTTCGACAACGACATCACCAACGACCCCAGGAAAATCCTGTTCGTGTTCGCCATGCGGATCATCCGCGACACGCTCTCGCTGATTTACAAAATCCCTACGGACAATTACACCTCTCTGATGTCCCCCAACCCGGAGGACCGCATCGGCGTCGGGCTGTGGCAATCCTATGCCGGGCGCTGGAGCGGCAATTTCATCGCCTTCATGATCATGCCCCTGCTGGACGGGGCCCGCTCCGGGATCCTCAACATTTCCCAAGGCGCGATTTTCGCCGGGTTCGGGATCGCCGCCGCGTTCTTCGGCATCGGCGGCAATTTGATGATGGCTGCCAATTGCCGGGAGCGCCTAATGCTGCAGCCCAAGCCGGCCCCGCCGCAGAAGGCGCTGTTCTATATCCTGAAGAACAAATACGCCCTGCGCAATTTTATCGCCAGTTTCGCCACCAGCTGGTGGAGCCAGGGCGGCTACAGCTGGGACGTGGTGACCCAGCTGGAAATCTACGGCGGGTTTGTGAATTCCACATTCACTTTTATTCCGGGGCATATCGTGAACGCCGCCAGCCTGGCCCTGGTGAAACCCATTTCGAGGATGTTCGGCGGCGACTACCGCAAATCGGTCATCTTTTGGCGTATCTGGGACACGGTTGTCGATATCATACCGGCTTTTCTGGGATTCATCCCGAGTATCATCGGCAGCTGGTGGAAGATCGCGATCATCTTCGCCATATCCGACGTCCTCAACAGGTTCAACGACGCGCCGACGCATATCATGGAAAGCGAGATCGGCCGCGAAATCGACGACTACACAGAGTACGTGACCGGGGAGCGGCCCGATGGCTCCATCGGCCTGCTGACCAACTGGATTTCCAGGGTAATGGACGCGCCCAGGGCGCTGATGACCATCGCGGTGTTCAAGTGGTCGGGCTACGACCCCAACATCGCCTTCGACAAGAGATGGAGCCAGGACGTCGTGCGAGAAAACAGCACCATGTACTCCAGGGTGTTTTTCCTGAATCGGTTTACCAATATCCTGGGCTTTATCGCCGGCTTGATCCCCTTGTTTATGTACGACCTGACGGGCAAGAAACGGGAGGATATGTACGCCGCGCTCAACGAGCGCCGGGCGCTGGTCGCCGAGCAGGACATCATGAGCGCGGAGATGGCGGCCATGATGGAGATGATGGAAAAGCAGGAGGCTTTGGAGGGCAAAACTTAATTTAGGCCTGCGGGCCGCAGTCAAGTTGTAGGGGTGGCCAGCAGGCCACCCCGCAGCCAAAACTTAGATTTGATTCGGGCGGCCTGCTGGCCGCCTCTACTATGCATAAACGAAAGGGATTTATCATGGAAGCTTTTATTGTTGACCAGGCCGTCGCGACGGCCAAATACCTGCCCTTCCACTGGGCCATGTCCTACGCGAAAAAGGACAGCTCCCCCGAGGCGGAACAGGCCAGGGCCAAAGTCGGCGGCTTCATCAAGGGCATCTGCCACGCCTCCGAAAACTACGAACAGATCAAGGGCGCCGGCATCGAGTGGGAGCGCGCGGACATCCCCTTCCCCTTCGAGAAGGACGGCAGCGTCCGGGAGAAATATCTCGATTTCAAGGCGAAGATACAGCGCTACCGGGATAACGGCATCCGCGTCATGGCCATAACCCCCTACCCTAAAGAGTTCCTCAGCGCGGGCATAGACCCCCGCCTGCCCGAGGAGGAGGCCCGGGTGCGGGAGGTGGCCGAATTTCTCGTGAGCGACCTGAAGGGCATCGCCGAGGCCTTCCAGGTCACCAACGAGATGGGCGTGCCGCGCTTCACCAAACCGCTGAACATGGACCAGGCCGCGCGCTTCATCGGCATACAGCTGGCCGCCATGCACCCCCTGCGGGGGGATTGCCTGCTGGGCTACAACTCCGGCGGGCCGCAGGCCGATCTGCACCCCAAAATGCGCCCCTGGCATAAATACTGCGACTACGTGGGCATAGACATCTACATCGGCTGCTTCGCCCCCGTGGGCAACTGGATGTACATGCACGAGGCCCTGCTGCGCTACGTCTGGTCCCTCACGGGCAAGCCGGTGATCCTCTGCGAGTTCGGGTACATCTCCGGCGGCGTGCCCAAAACCCCGGAGGAAAAGCGCGAGCGGCTGCGGCGCTACGGCATGAACAGCGAGCGGGAGGCCAAAGAAAATCTCGACGTCTTCATGGAGAACATCAAGGCGATCAACCCGAAAATATACGACTACACCGTGAAGAACGCCTCGGGCAACTACGCCGACTTCCTTTTCCAGCTCGACTACTGCAACCACTTTTACAGCGAGCTGCCCGCAACTACAGTCATCAAGAAATACCCGCATACCCCCGAGGGGCAGGCAGGGTTTTACGCCGAAATACTCCCCAGCCTCGCGAAACTGCCCTTCCTGCTGGGCGCGTTCATCTACTGCTGGAAGGACGCCGAAAAGTGCGGCTACTGCAACCAGGACGACTGCCCCACAGAGACCCGCTGGGGCCTGGTGGACATGCAGGAGCAGCCAAAGCCCAGCTACTACGCCGTGCGGGACGCATTTGCGAAGATCAAATGAGCAAAGAAATACAAAAAGTAATTTTAGAAGGAGGTTCACTATGCCTATCCTGATCTCAATTTTTGGCACAGCAATATTTGGCACTCTGCTTTTCCCTCTCTCGCTATTTGTCCGGGGTATTGAGTGGCTATTAGGGAACATATTGGGGCTCCCCTTTATCTCCGGCTAATATGAAAAAAGTCATTTTAATCGGCGGCAGCCCCCCGCGGGTTGGGAAATCCACGGCTGCCGCCTAACAAACGGGTGGCAAAATGCCACCCCCACAGGTTGCATGTATCCGCAAATATTGCAGGCACAACAAATCTGTAGGGGCGGCATTCTTGCCGCCCGTGCTAAAGTGCCACCTTTACTCCCCCCACAGCCCTTGCACCGCCCAGTACCCCGCCTTCGGCGTGCCGTCGGCCCCGCACAGGCCCCATTGGGTCTCCACGGGGCATTCGCTCTGGCCGCAGATGCTGCACTTGGGGTCGTCCCGGTGGGTGTAGATGAACATGCCCCCCAGGAAGGGCAGCTTCTCCAGGCGGGGCAGCAGGCGGCGGTAGAACTCCGCCTGGCCCTCGGGCGTGTGCGGCAGCCCCCGGATGCGCGTCAGGCGCGGCAGCTCGCAGTAGACGTGGTTCCTGAAATCCGGCCCGAACACGAACTTGCCTCTGTCCCCCGAGGCGCATTTTTCCACGTATTTGCGCCCGGTCTCGTTAAACTTTTCCAGGAATGCGTCGATATTTTGCCTGGCTTGCTTTTCAGAATCAGCGCCGTACTTTTGCAGTATGGCGCGTTTTTCTTCTTTTGTCTTGGGGGCTCCTCCCGCGAGGTAGCCGAACTCGATGAGCATCACCGGCTTGCGCGTGAAGGCCCACAGGTACTTCGCCAGCAGCTCGAAGATGCCCATCTGCGTGAGCACGGGGAAGAAGCAGCCCACGTACATATCGAAGCCCACCCAGTCCATATAGGGGTACCAGGGGCGCAGCTTGAAGAACTGGTCGCAGGCCGGCCCCACGGAGTTGCAGCCCACGACGATGTCGCCCTTCAGCGGCGCCATGGCCTCCATCTGGATTCCCAAAAAGCGCACGGCTTGGTCCAGGTTCAATGGGTAGGCGAAGCGGGGGATGCCGATCTCGTTGCAGATGCAGAAACCGTTGGCGAGCCCCTGCAGTTCCGTGGAGTAAAACCGGGCAATCTCCCGGCTCTTCTCCTCGCCCTCGGGGGTACGGGGGTCGATGCCCATGCCCATATACCATCCCACGCTTGGGGTTGTGATTAAGACTTTGATGCCGTGCGCCTGGAACTCCCTCAGCTCCTCTTTTGCTTGCAGGAAATTTTCTGTGACATTGCCGTCCTCGTCGAAAGGCAAACAAATCCCCCGGCGCACCCAGTTCACGCCCAGCGCCTTGATGCGCGGGTCGAATTTATCGCAGCGGCACAGGCCGTGCACCATGCTGCCCGTTTTTTCCCGCAGCCTTTCCAATTCTTCAGAGTCTTTCTCAATGAAAGGATATTTCGCCAGCGAAGGGATAAAGAAAACTGCCAAATACTTCAGTTGGTCTTTCAGCCAGGTTTCCATGGGAAGTCTCCTTTATTCGTATTCGTAGAGGTAATAGCCATGCTGTCTGCTGGTGTAATGGGGGTAAAAGATGTCCTCGCGAAATAATAAGCCATGCTCGTCATACTCACAGGTAATTGTAGGGCCGTGTCCGAGATTAGGGCAATCCATAGATTGCATCAATTGTCCCTGGGCGTTGTATGTATAGAATATCACGCCGCTGTAATCGCTGTTGCCTTTGTATTGTGTTTCTATCCTCTGCCCCTCGGCGCAATACGTATGCTTGCAGGCATAATCTCTTCCATCGTTTGAACGCTCCTTCACTCGAACCAATTGTCCTTTTGCGTTATATCTGTTTTTATATTCGGATGTTCTAACGTCACCGAGTGCGTTTCTCCGTTCGCTCCGCAGAATTTCACCTTTGCTGTCGTATTCATATGTTGTGGAAAAAAGCATCGTGCCATGACTGTCATATTCGGTCATACGGCTTGGCTTGTCAACTGGCCGCAGCACGGCGGCATTTTTATCACAGGCAACCAAGCCCAGCAACAGCAGGCCTGAGAGTGCAAGCGAGAGAAGCTTTTTCATGAGCACTCCTAACTTCATAATAACAACTTATGCCGCATAGTATAAAGTAAAACACCCAGAAAGGTGAAAGCCATGCCGTCTGTTTTGCTTTCCGCCTGCGGCAACGAGGCCGCCGAACATATCAACGGCGCAAAGGAAGGCGCTGTGATCAGCGCCATATTGGGCCTGCTGCAGGACTATTTGCAGATCAGCGGCCTGAAAGCCACGATGCGCCCGCCGGAGATCCCCAGCGCCATGGTGGCCTCTATCGCCAACCGGCAGCACGTCGACCTGCTGTTCTGCGTACGCTCGAATGTCTCCCCCGGGGGCGCGCGCCGCCCGCCGCAGGGCTGCGACATCTGCTATCACCCCGCCAGCGAGAAAAGCCGCCGCCTGGCCGAGGCGCTGCAGGAGCACATACGCCCCATCGCCGTGGACCCGGAGCGCGTGCGCACCCTCCCCTCGCCGGGGCTGCCGGATTTCCGCATGGCCAAGTGCCCCGCCGTGCAGCTGCGCCTGGGCTTCCGCGACCATATGGACGACGCACAATGGATGCTCCAGCGCACGGGGGTGATCTCCCACGCCCTGGCCAAGGCGACCACAGGCTGGTTCGAAATCCCCTGCAAGTCGCCCTTTTCGGATATACAGGCGACGGTGAACGCGCCGGGGGGCTCCCTCGCGCTGCGCCGCGCGCCGGCAGCCGACGCCGAGCTGCTGCGCCCGCTGCCCAACGGCACGCGCCTCACCCTGCTGCATCGCGAGGGCGAATGGCAGTACGTGGAGTTCGACGGCGCCTGCGGCTATGTACAGCGCAAGTTTTTGCAGATCAAATGAAGCAATCCAAAGCAAGGAAGTCAGGCGACAAGCTAATTTCGCGGCGGGCGCTGCACGGCAACCGGGATTTTCGGCGAATTGTATGTCTGCCCCAGGCAATAGGAGCAGGCGGTCAGTACCTGTTTACGCATCAGATCCCGCCATTTTGCGCGAAACGCAGCGGGGTCGGTTGTCCGCAAATCAATGTATTCGTCTTCATGGCACGGAACACGCCCGTATTCATTCAAATAGGCGGCCGTGACACAGCGATATAGCTTTCCGTTGAGGCATGGCATACACAGATGCGCTATGCAAACGCTGAACCGGCGCTCCTGTGAACCCGGCAATACCTGGCCGTTGTAGCCCATGTCATTCCAAAACGCGGCGCCCGAGTGGATGTACCGGACGCCGTTTTCCGTAAATACACGTTTCAGTTCTTCCACGCAGGGCTGAAGCGAGGGGGGATATTTGCTTATTTTCACCAGCGCTTTCGCTTTCCTGAGCGCCGCGAGCACCTTCGCGTCCGGTACGACGGTTCCATTGGTTTGCACGCTTATATCGCCTATCTTGTCCGAAGCGGCGCACAGCCCGATGATTTTATCCAATTCCGGGTGCAAAAATGCCTCGCCGCCGGTGAGCATGAACGAATAAATGTAGTCGGCGTCGGCAAGCAGGCGTTCAAGATCCAGCGCCAGATCCTCCAGCGGGAAGTCGCAGCGGGGCCTGATGTCGGGGACAAAAAAGAGGCATTTGTCGCAGTTGAGCGTGCAGCGCGTGGTGACACCGAATGATACGCGGGGCAAAACGACGCGATCCTTCCGCTGGTTTTCGCAATGCGCAAAAAGCGCGCCCGGCAAATCCAAGGTCAACCGAAGCAGGGCTTTTACCCATACGATGCGGGAATGGGACGCACCCAGGCTGTGCATTACAATGGCGCCCAGCACCGGCGGGCAGGCGCGCAGGAAGCTGATCTGCGTTTTCCAGAAAAGCCGCTTCAGCGGATCCAGGCTGTTTTTTAAGCGTAACATTTTCATTGCGGGGGGTTTACTCTTTTCATCAGGATTGGTTGGATACAATGCTGCGACTGTTCGGGCTCCTCTCACAGCACAATCCCAAAATATTGCTTCAGCAGCAAGTGAAAATTTTCGTCGTCAGCCGCTTCTGTGACCGTTATAGTATCCCCGTCAAATATTTTAAAAGTCCGCCCATCGAGGGTTTTGCGGCCTGTCGGCGTGCGCATAGCGACCATGTTGGCTTTTCTAAAATACGAATCCGGGTGGCTCTCGCAGAACCAGCTGGTGGTGAGGAAATCCGTCGCGCCGAACTGCCTCTCCCCGGTGAACGAAAATAGCGGCAGCCACTGCTCCTGCCGACGCTCCTCAACGACATAGCCCAGCGTCTCGTCCGGCACGATGCGATACATATCCCGCCCCTGCGGCTGTTCCAAAAACATCTCGAAGCGCAGGGGGAACACCGGCACGGAGGTCCCGATGCCGACATCGCACAGGAATGTCTCGCCCTCGGCCTCCACAAGGGATACCCGGTGCCGCCGCATGGGCAGCGCCGGTTCGTCGCGCAGGTATCGGGCGAAGTGCTCAGTCACGCCGTAGCCCACCCGGCGCAGCAGCCAGGCGAACAGCCCGTTGGTCTCGAAGCAATAACCGCCCCGCCCCCGCGTGACGATTTTGTCGTAGATCGCCGGTATTTCCAGCGAGAGCGGCACGCCGTTCATGATGTCCAGGTTCTCGTAGGGCACGCTCTGGTTGTGCCGAGATTGCAGCGCGCGCAGCACTTCAACCGTCGGCCGGACAGGCCCCGAATAGCCTATGCGCGCTAGGTAGGGCGCGATGGGCAGTTCGTCGTGGGTTGGCTCTATGTAGGTTGCGGTCAGCTCTTTGGTTGTCATGGGGGCCTCCTAAAGATTAAAAAGAAATTCGCAGCGCTGCTCTCCGCCTGAATTTGCCGCCGAAGATACGATTTTGACTAACTTCAGATCAATCCCAAGCGTACATTGCAGAAGGAATTTCGTATGGCCGCCGCAGCAACCGCAAAATGTAAGCGGAATCTTCTCATGCTTGGATGCTTCGCCCATGATAGGGCATACGCAATGCAGTTTGCCGACGTCTCCAAAGCCCCAATAAGCGGACAAGGTTCCATCGCTGTTTAGCTGCAAATTGGGCTTATGCGGCGATTTCAATTTTTTTGTGTATAGCCTGACTTTTTCTTCAATTGACTTGCGCCTATACTTTCGCGCGAAAGCTCTGTGCGGCGCGACGGTTTTGTTATCCTTGGAACAGCCCTGCTCCTCCATGATGGACAATCGCTGTTCCTCGGAAAGCGC
>WRDW01000046.1 GCA_009779995.1 Oscillospiraceae bacterium
AAAAAACGTTTTGCTATCGGCACGAACCCCGAAAAACATCTCGAGCGTGTTCTGTTGATGTGATGCAAAAAAACCGGGCTAGCCACGTCTGTGGCGGCGGAATATGTTCATGCGTTTGTCGTGTTGCCGCCGGCGCGCGCGCTTGACATCGCGCGCGAAACGCGCTATAATGGTTTCATCCCAACACAAGGAGCGAATGAAATGCAGCGTATCCAGACCATCGAGACCCGCGACCTGCGGGAGGGCGGCGGCTGCGGCGAGTGCCAGACTTCCTGCCAGTCGGCCTGCAAAACCTCCTGCGGCGTGGCCAACCAGCCCTGCGAGAACGCGCCCGGCAAGGGCGGCGAAGACGAGGCATGATCCACGCCTACGAGTTCCACGGCAGCCACATCATCCTGGATGTCAACAGCGGGTCGGTGCACGCCACCGACCCGGTGGCTTTCTACGCCATCACCCATTGGGGGATCAGCCAGGACGAACTGGGCGAAGCATTCCCCGGCGAGGACCTGACCGGCCTGTTCGAGGACATCCAGGCCCTGATCGACCAACAGAAGCTCTTCGCGCCGGAAATTCAACTGTCAACTGTCAATTGTCAATTGTCAATTAAGGCCCTGTGCCTCCACGTCTCCCACACATGCAATTTGACCTGCGATTACTGCTTCGCGGGGGCCGGCAAATATCGCGGGGAGGAGGCGCTCATGCCCTTCGAGACCGGTCGGCGGGCGCTGGATTTCCTGCTGGAGAACGCGGGCTCCCACCGCAACCTGGAGGTGGATTTCTTCGGCGGGGAGCCGCTGATGAACTGGCCTATAGTGAAGGATTTGGTTGCCTACGCCCGCTCGAAGGAAAAGGCGCTGGGCAAGCATTTTCGCTTCACGCTCACGACCAATGGCGTTCTGGTGGACGATGAAGTGATGGGCTTCGCCAACCGGGAGATGGACAATGTCGTCCTGAGCCTGGACGGCAGGCGGGAGATTCACGACAGGCTGCGCCGCACGGCGAACGGCAGGGGCAGCTATGACCTGATTGTGCCGAAATTCCAGGCGTTCGCCCGGGCCAGGGGCGAGAGAAATTATTATATCCGGGGGACATTTACGCATTTCAACCCGGATTTCACGCAGGACCTGTATCACATGCGTGAACTGGGATTCAAGTCGCTCTCCATGGAGCCGGTGGTGTGTTCGCCGGAGAGCGAATACGCCCTCACGCCGGGCGACATTGAAATTGTCAAGCAAGAATATGAAAAACTCGCGCTGGAGTTGTTCAAGAGAAGAGGGACGCCGGCTGCGTTCTCATTTTATCATTTCAACATAGACTTGAAGCACGGGCCCTGCCTCCACAAGCGCGCCGCGGGCTGCGGCAGCGGGCGCGATTACCTCGCCGTGACGCCCGCGGGGGAACTCTATCCCTGCCACCAGTTCGTGGGCGAACCCGGGTTTTGCATGGGCGACGTGTGGCGGGGCGTGACCCGGCCCGACCTGCGCGCGGCGTTCTCCTGTTCCCTGCGCGAGCGCCCCTCGTGCCGGGACTGCTGGGCGAAATATTACTGCGCGGGGGGCTGCGCCGCCAACGCCCACCACGCCTGCGGGGACATCCGGGGGGTATACGAGGCGGGCTGCGGGATGTTCAAAAAGCGCATGGAGTGCGCGATTTGGCTTGCGGCGCAGCCTCACAATCCCGATTGACAAATCTTCAATTTTATGCTACAATATATTGCAATTTATTTCCTCTCCTGAAGGGAGGGCCTTCCTATGGTTTACGATATACAGCAGCGCTGCCCCGGCTGCATGCGCCCCCTGGAGGGCGCCGGGGGCTGCCCCGCCTGCGGCACGCCCGCCGTGTTCGAGCAGGGCGCGCCCTTTTTGCCCCTGCGCGCGCAGCTCCGGCAGGGGCGCTTCGGCGTGGGCCGCGCCCTGGAGCAGGGCGGCGACGGCATCACATACCTCGCCTTTGACGCGCAAAACGGCCGCGCGGTGTGCCTGCGGGAGTTCTTCCCCGCCGCCATCGCCATGCGCGCGCCCGGCCAGCTCACCCAGCTGGTAATGCAGGGCTGCGAGAGCGTCTGGCAGGACTGCGCGCAGAACTTCCTGGAGCTGTGGCGCAAGCTGCAGCGCCTGCGCGGGCTGGCCGCGCTCATCGCCGTCACGGAGGTCTTCGAGGAGAACGGCACGGTTTACGCCGTATATGAACATATCGAGAGCATGACCCTGCGAGATTTTCTTCTCAGGGGCAAGCTCGGCTGCATTTCCTGGGACAGGGCGCGCGCGCTGCTTATGCCCGTGCTCTCCACCCTGGGGCATTTGCACCAGCAGGGGATCCTGCACCGGGGCATCTCCCCGAACACCCTGCTGTTCTGCGCGGACGGCCGCGTGCGTATTTCGGGCTTTGGCATCTGGCAGGCGCGCACCGCCCACGGCGACCTCACCGCGGAGCTCTGCGCGGGCTACGCCGCCCTGGAGCAGTACAGCGCCGAGGGCCGCCACGGCCCCTGGACGGACATCTACGCCTTCGCGGCGGTTCTTTATCGAAGCCTCATCGGCTCCGACCCGGACGGCGCGGTGGCCCGCCGCCACAACGACCGCCTGATGATCCCCGCCCAATTCGCCGAGCGCATCCCCGCCTATGTGGTCAACGCCCTGGTGAACGCCATGCAGGTCTTCCCCGACGACCGCACCCGCACCGTGGAGCATTTACGCGCGGAATTATCCGCTTCGCCAACTGCCGTTGTGCAGTCGGCGGCCTTCCGGCAGCCCCCGCCCGGCCCGGCCCCCGTGCCCGTTGACGCGGGCGAGCGGGAGATCCCACCCGCAAAGCGCAGCAGCGCCGGCGCGGCGGCGGCAAAGGCCGCCGCGATCATCATCGCCCTGGGGCTTGTGATCTGCGGGGTGCTGGCCTGGCTGCTCTACGGCGACGCCATACGGGAGTTCTCCGGAGGCCTCATCAACCGCACCGAGGCGCCCACCACCACCCTGGTCCAGACCGTCGCGGTGCCCCCGCTGGAGGGGCGCATGTACAACGAGGATCTGCTCCTGGAATACGAGCACAAGCTGGATCTGCGCAAGGTGGAGCAGTACCACCCCACCATAGAGGCGGGCCGCATCATCAAGCAGGACCCCGCGGCGGGCGGGCAGGTGCCCCTGAACTACACCATCGTGCTCACGGTAAGCAAGGGCCCGGAGATGGAGACGCTGCCCGGGGACATCGAGGGCCGCCCCTACGCCGAGGTGCGCGCCGAGCTGGAGGCCTTGAGCTTCAAGGTCGTCGTCAGCGAGACCGCCAACGACGGCACGCAACAGGCGGGCGCCGTGCGCTCTGTGACCCCGGCACCGGGCGGGAGCTACCCCAAGGGCACGCAGGTGTTCGTGGCCGTATGGGGCAATCCCGACGGCACGCCCCTGGAGGGCGGAGGCGCTGCGGGGGAACCCGCATGAGAAATCTTGTCATCCTGCCGGGCGCCGCCGTGGTCATTTTGGAGGGCGCCCGCGAGAATTTTTACGAAGAGCTGAAGCGATACATGAAATCACGCTGATAAAACACACCCACCCCCCTTCCTCGCGCTTCTCCGCCACCCGCCAGCCGTTCGCCTCCAGGGCCGCCAGAACATCCCCCTCGCGGGTGTCGATAATCCCCGAACTCACCCAAACCCCGCCGGGCTTCAGGTGGGACGAAATTTGACCAGCCAGGGCAACAATCGCGTCGGCTACAATATTCGATACGATCACATCAAATTGTCCGGATACGCCGGTGGTCAAATCCCCCTGGACAAACTCGCAGTTAATGCCCCCTTCGCTTGCGAGGGGGGTACGGGGGGTGTTGCGCGCCGCGTTTTCCCTTGCGCATTCTACCGCCATGGGGTCGATGTCCACCCCCAGCGCGCGCCCCGCGCCCAGCAGCATGGCCGCCACCGACAGGATCCCCGAGCCGCAGCCGATGTCCAGGGCATCGCAGCCGGGCGAGACCAGCCGCTCCAGGGCCTCCAGGCAAAGCCTTGTGGTGGCGTGGCTCCCCGAGCCGAAGGCCAGCCCAGGCTCCAGCAGCAGGATTTTGCGCCCCCGCGCATCCACTGGCGCTTCCCACGCGGGCTGGATGAGCAGCTTTTCCCCCACGGGAATGGGATGAAAATACGCCTTCCAGTTGTTCTCCCAGTCCTCGCTGCGGCAGGTCTGCGTTTCTATCTCATGGGCGACACCTTCGGCTGTCAATCGCTCGGCAATCCAGGCTGCGGCCTCGGCGGGGCGCTCATGGCGCGAGAGATAGATATGGATGACGGATACGCCGCGGTCTTTGGCTAGCAGGGCCTCGTCGATCAAATCGCTGTGCGCGATCTCCTGCGCCGCTCGCTCTAAATCCGAGTAGTTCTCCGTGAAAATCCCGTGGGACGCCGCCATGAGGGCAATTTCCTCCGCCGTCTCCTCGTCCCGCACGGGCACCCGGATAGAGATTTCGGTGTAGTCAGGCATCGTGCATCCCTTCCCATTCTTCGTATTTTTCTTCGAGCGCCTGTTCGCGCTCTTTCAATTCCGCGCCCAGCGCCAAAACTTTCTCATAGTCCGCCGCGTTTTCCGGCAGGGAGAGCGCTACGTGCAGCCGTTCGATCTCCCCCTCCAGGCGGGCGATTTCCGCTTCGCAGCGGGCCAGCGCGGCGCGCCGGCGGCGGGCCTCGGCGGCGTCGAGCTTTTTCTGCTGGTATTCGTTGATGATTTTGTCTTTCTTTGGCGCAACAGGTTTGGACGCATCGGCGGCGGACAAATCGAGATATTCCTCATACGAGGCCCCGCAGGGGAACAGGCCGTCCGGGCGCAGGGCGTAGATTTTCGTGGCCAGCTTGGAGATAAAATACCTGTCGTGGGAGACCACGAGCATCGTGCCGCCGAACTGCGCCAGGGCCGCTTCCAGGGCCTCGCGGGCGGGGATGTCCAGGTGATTTGTGGGCTCGTCCAGCAGCAGAACATTCGCACCGGAGAGCAGCAGCTTGAGCAGCGCGATACGCGCCCGCTCCCCGCCGCTGAGGGTGTCCACGCTCTTGAACACGTCCTCGCCGGAGAATAAGAACATCCCCAGCGCCGAGCGCACCTCCAGGTGCGTCATCAATTTAAAGCTGTCCCAAATTTCATCAAGAACAGTCTTTGATGAGCTGACGCTCCCCAGCGCCTGGTCATAATAGCCCAGGCGCACGTTCGCCCCCCAGGCGAAGTACCCGTCCACAGGCTTCAGAAGCCTGCGCAAAATTTTTAATAGAGTCGTCTTCCCGCAGCCGTTGGGCCCCAGGATGAACGCCCGCTCGCCCTTCTCGATGAGCCCCGTCACGTCCGCGAACAGCTTTTTTTCGCCGAAGGCCATGGCCAGCTCCCGCAGGCGCAGCACTTCGTTGCCGGTTTCGGGCACGCCGGGGAACTGGAAGCGCAGCTCTTTCAAATATGCGTCCGGGGCGACGACGTCCTCCTTCAGCCGGTCGATCTGCTTTTGCTTGCTGGCAATCGTGACGAAATTTCTCTCCTGCCCATAGCGCCTTTGCTGCTCGATAATGCCCTCAATGCGCTTGATTTCGGCCATCTGGTTGTCGTAGCGGCGCTTATCCAGCTCTGCCTGGGTCTGCTTTTGCTTCAGCGCCGCCGAGTATCCCCCTTTATAAAGCGTGAGCCGGTTGTGGTGCAGCTCGGCGGTTTTTGTGGCGGCCTTGTCGAGGAACCACCGGTCGTGGGACACCATGATCACCGCGCCGGGGTACTCGCGCAGGTACTCCTCCAGCCAGGCCATGGCCTGCAGGTCCAAATGGTTGGTGGGCTCGTCCAGCAGCAGCAGATCCGCGCCGCTGAGCAGCAGCCGTCCCAAGCGCAGCTTGACATTCTGCCCGCCGCTCAAAATGGAACAGGGCATGGCCTGGGTGGCCTCGTCGAACCCAAGCCCCAGCAGCAGGGAGCGCGTCTTCGCCCGGCAGGTGAGCCCCTCGCCGCGCTCGAAGGCCTCGCGCAGCTCGGCCTGCCTGTGCAGCAGCGCATCGCTGTGGTCGTGATGCAGCGCCTCGGCGAGCTGTTCCAGTGCTTTTTCAAGTGCCAGCACCGGCGCGAACACCCGCAGGGCCTCCTCGTAGACGGTGATCTCGCCCGGCGTCATCCCATTTTCATCAGAAGCCGCGCTGCCGTGCGTCTCTACTTGCGCCGCGTAGCCCAGCCGCACGTGCTTGCCAAGCACCACCTGCCCGCTCTCCGGGCGCAGCTCCCCGGTGATCAGCCGCAGCAGGGTGGTCTTCCCGCAGCCGTTGGCCCCCACCAAAGCGAGCTTCTCCCCGGCCTCCAGGCCGAGGTTGATATTCCGGAAGAGCAGCCGGTCCTCAAAGCCCATGGAAAGGGCCTGTAGTGTTAAGATGGCCATGGTGGTTCCCTAATTATTTTATACAGAATCTTGAAAAACCCGAAAAAGTCAAGGATGTATTTAAGCTGCGGCAAAAATCAGCCAAGCCGCTTTCATCGTTTTCATTGGACCATGTGCCTGTGGCTATCGTTTCGACTTTTGAAAACCCCAACTCGTCAAAAGTATGCAGCGTGTCCCAAAATATCATGGGGTATCTGTTTTTGATCGCCTTTTGAATCTGCGGCTGCATTTGATTGTAAAATTCTTCCGTGACGAAAATAAAATCAAAGACAAAAGGGCCTCCCGGTTTCAATATGCGATATATCTCTCTTAACGCTTTATCTCTGCTGCCTTCGACGTTGATAATCGCCGCGCGCCCCGATACCACGTCGATGCTGTCGTCCCGAAATGGCATATCGCACACGTTAAACGCGGCATATTCGATGTTCGGTGGGGGATTGTCCATTTTCTCAAAATGCTTTTTCCATTCGCTGACTACAGTGGGGCATAGATCGCTGATCATGATATTGGCGTTGTAGTCCTGCATCAGTGTGGCCGGAGCAAACCCGCCGCCGGGCCCGGCGCATATTTCCAAAATCAACCCGCCGTGGGAAGCGATTCTTTTGGCTTCTTGTTCAAACCGCTTCCAACCACCGCGTTCCACATCCTCGCGCCAGCGATAGAAAACCCACTGCTCATCAACAAGCTGTCTCGCCCAATCCAAGTTGTAACCCAATTCGTCTTTCGGAACGAAATGCGGAAACCCAATCATTTCATAATCACGGCTAAAGTGTTTTTCAAACATAGAGATATCCTCTAAACTACAAATTATCTGGCCAAATGGCACGGCTTATCCTCGCTACACCAACCCCATCGCATCCACAAACCCAAACCCCAGCGCCTCCGCAACCCCCCTGTTCGTGATTTCGCCTTTATACGAATTCAGCCCCGGGCGCAGCTCTGCGTCGTTGGCGATGATGTCGGCGACATCCTGCGAGACCAGGCGCTTGACATACTGTATGGTCATCCCCGTCAAAGCGAATGTCGAGGTGCGCGGCACCGCGCCGGGCATGTTGCCCACGCTGTAGTGAATGATGCCGTGCTTCTCGTAGTGGGGGTTCTCGTGGGTCGTCACCCTGTCAACAGTTTCGATGCAGCCGCCCTGGTCGATGGCCACATCGACTATTACAGAGCCCTTGTCCATGGATTTCACCATGTCCTCGGTCACCAGGCAGGGGGCCTTCGCGCCGGGCAGCAGCACCGCGCCGATGAGCAAATCGGCCTTCTTGACGGAATTGGCGATGTTGTAGGCCGTGCTCATCAGCGTCGTCACCTTGCCGCCGAAGATGTCGTCGATGTAGGTCAGGCGCTTGCGGGAGATGTCCAGCAGCGTGACCCGCGCGCCCATCCACGAGGCCATCTTCGCGGCGTTCAGGCCCACCACGCCGCCCCCGAGAATCACGACCTCCGCCGGGGCCACGCCGGGCACCCCGCCCAGCACGATCCCCTTGCCGCCGTTGTCCTTTTGGAGCAGCACGCAGCCTATTTGTATAGACATGCGCCCGGCCACCTCGCTCATAGGGGTGAGCAGGGGCAGCGCGCCGTCCTCCGCCTGCACCGTCTCGTAGGCGAAGGCGGTGATTTTTTTCGCTCTGAGAAACTTCGCCTGCTCCCTGTCGGCAGCGAGATGCAAATAGGCGAAGAGCGTCTGCCCCTCGTGGAAGTATGCGTACTCGCTGGGCACGGGCTCCTTCACCTTCACGATCATTTCCGCCCGGTCAAAGAGCGCCTGCTTGTCGGCGCAGATCTCCGCGCCGGCCTTCGCGTAGTCCCCGTCGGGGATCCCGCTGCCGAGGCCCGCGCCGGCCTCCACGAGCACATGATGCCCCATGCGCGCCAGCTCATAGGCCCCGTCGGGCACCAGCCCCACGCGGTTCTCGTTGTTCTTGACTTCCTTCGGTACGCCGATGATCATAGAAATTATTTCCTTTGCAAACAGAATATAAATAGTCTACCAAAAAAAAGGTCAAATTGCAAGCCATCCCTTGACTTTATTTCGGGATAGCGGTACAATTCTTTTGTAAATCCACCAAGGAGGTTTTTCCATGGACACCAAAGCCCTGTTTACCCTCAGTTACGGCCTGTTCGTCATCGGCGCGGCGCAGGACGGCAAAATCAACGGCATGGTCGCCAACACCCTCATGCAGGCCACAAGCAGCCCCCTGCGCGTGACCCTCACCCTGGCCAAGGGCGGCCTCACGCACGACATAATCCTCGCCACGGGCCAGTTCAGCGCCTCGGTGCTGTGCAAGGGGGCGGATTTCGGCCTGTTCAAGCACTTCGGCTTCCAATCGGGCCGGGACTGCGAAAAGTTCGGCGACAAAATTGCATACCCCTGGGCATTGGACGCCCAGGGCCTGCCCTACCTGACCGAGATGGCCTGCGCGCGCTTCAGCTGCCAGGTGGCGCAAAGCGCCGACCTCGGCACGCACACCTGGTTTCTCGCCGACGTCCTCGACGCCGAATCCCTGCAAAACTTGCCGCCCGTCACTTACGCTGATTATCATAGGGAAATCAAGCCCAAGCCCGAGGCCCCCGCGCCGCAAAAACCGGGCCTGCGCCGCTGGCGCTGCAAAATCTGCGGGTATATCTACGAGGGCGAGAGCCTGCCCGAGGACTTCGTGTGCCCCATCTGCAAGCACGGCGCGGCGGATTTTGAGGAGATACTGTGATTTTGCAGGGGCTGTAGTACCTTGATTCCGCATGAACGCAAAGCCGCACGAGGAACGTCGCCCCGCGATGCTCCCTCACCGCTGCGGCGGAGCTCCTTCACGGAGGGAGCCAGGGGATTCTTCTTGTCGCACAATCACCAAATTCGCGGATACAAGCCCCCGGCTCCCTCCGTGAGGGAGCTCCGCCGCAGCGGTGAGGGAGCATCGCAGGGCACGCGCGAAGCGCCGTCCTTGTGGACGTCGATGACAGCAGCAATAATGCAGGGGGCCCTCACGACGCATAATTGTCAAAATACCCCTGTACCAGCACGATGGGCGTGCCCTTGTCGCCTGAGCCGCTCATCAGGTCGCACAGGCTGCCCAGCAGGTCGGTGTAATAGCGCGGCGTAGTGCCCAGGGCCTCGTCCTTCAGGTCGCCGGCCTTGGAGCGGATCGCCAGGTGCACGGCCTCGCGGGTTTCCTCGCCGCCCAATCCCGTCAGCTTGTTATCCAGCAGGAACTTGAGCTTCAGCTCGCTGGGCATCCCCCGCAGGCCGGGCGTGTAGCCGGGGGAGACCACCGGGTCCGCCAGCTCCCAGATGTGCCCCACGGGGTCCTTGAAGGCGCCGTCGCCGTAGATCATCACCTCAATCTGCTTGCCGGTGAGCTCCCTGAATTTCGACGCGATTTCAGAAACCAGGGCGTCGCAGTCCCTGGGAAGGAGCTTTACGCTCTCCCCGGTCGCGATATTCGAGCCCAGCAGGCCGTATTGCCCGTTCCAGCCGCTGCCATTTACTGGGGATGAGAGAATATCATCCAGGCCAAAAACAGTCTCGGCCCCGGCCTCTCTCAGCAGGCGTTTTGAACGCTCGTGCGAATGGATATCGCAGCACAGCACATGCTTGCTGAAGCGCAGGGCGCTGCGCACGTCGTTGGCGAAGACGATCTCAATGTGTTCCCCAAAGGACTTGTACACCTCCACGTAGTCCATCCCGGTGAACACGTGCTTTGTCTCCCAGCCGAATGCTTCGCGGTACGCCGCCTCGGTGAGCACGTCCGTGTAGGGGTTCACCCCGGCGGCGTCGATCATGTCCCAGGAAATCAAGTGATTTCCTACTTCGTCGGCAGGATAGGACAGCATGATATACAGCTTGCCGCAGCCCCTTGCGATGCCCTTGAGGATGTGCGAAAACCGGTTGCGCGAGAGAATGGGGAAGGTGACCGCCAGCGTGCCCCCGGGGAATTTCGCCCGCACGTCCGCGGCGATCTGATCACAGGTGGCGTAGTTGCCCTGGGCACGCGCCGCCACGGCCTCGGTGACGCCCACAACATCCCTGTCCCGCAGGGAAAAATTCTCTTCTTTCGCGGCGGCCAGTACGCTCTCCGCCACGATGCGCGCCATGTCGTCGCCCGCCCGGATCAAAGGCGCGCGTATGCCCCTGGCAACAGTTCCTGTTGTTCTCATAGTTTACCTGCCTTTCATTTGGGAAGCCGGGTTTAATGGGTAATAACCGTTCACGGGCTGTGCAAGCACATGGCTGTAAATTCGAGATGACGCTAGCGCCTAATCCCCAATTCCCCTCCGTGGAGGGGTGCCGCCGCAGCGGCGGGGCGGTTTCCGCGGAGCGGCTGACCGCTTGCGGCGGCAGAGGCATAGCGTGGGCTCTTTGGACCGAAAATAGATTTCTCTTGCATTTCTTCCCGCAAAGTAGTATACTACAGGCAGAACCATAAGTAAAGTTAATCTTTTTAATGAATAAAATAAGGAGAACTGATGGACATCGATCTTGAGCTCTACAGGGTTTTCCGAGAAGTGGCGAAAAGCGGCACCATTTCCGGGGCGGCGCAGCGGCTGTTCGTCTCGCAGTCGGCGGTGTCCCAGGCCATCATGCAGCTGGAGGGCAAAATCGGCGGCAGGCTGTTCGACCGCAGCGTGCGCGGCGTGACGCTCACCGTGGAGGGCGGCGTCCTGTTCTCCCACATCGACGACGCCATCGGGCGCATCGAGAACGCCCAGGCGAAATTCGCGCAGATGAAGGAATTGCAAGCGGGCAGCATACGCATAGGCGCGTCGGATACCATCTGCGGCTTGTTTCTTCTGCCCATATTGAAGCAATTCAACGACGCGCGCCCGGAAATTCAGATCTCCGTGACCAATCGGACGACCAGTGAATCTCTGGAGCTGCTCAAACGCGCGGCGGTGGACGTCGCCTTCGTGAACCTGCCCGTGGAGGGCGACGCCGCCCTGGACGTCACGCCGGTGATGGCGATCCACGACTGCTTTGTCGCCGGGGAGAAGTACGCGCACCTGGCGGACAGCACAATGCACCTGCGCGATTTGAGCAAAACCCCGGTGCTGATGCTGGAGCAGGCGAGCAATTCCAGGCGGCAGATGGACGCCTTCCTCGCAAGCCGGGGGATAGAGCTCAAGCCCGCCATCGAGCTGGGCAGCCTCACCCTGCTGTCCGAGTTCGCGAAAATAGGCCTCGGCGTGGCCGCGACCATCAAGGAGGAGGCGCAGCCCATGCTTGACAGGCACGAGCTGCGCGAGCTATCGTTTGATGAGGCCCTGCCCCAGCGCCACATCGGCCTGGTGCGGATGAAAAACGTGAACCTATCCTTCGCGGTGAAGGCGTTTATTGAGATGCTGGCGAATTATGATGCGCCGCAATAGAATTCATGCAACTCCATATCAGACGATCAATTTATCGATCTGCATGATGCGTATATCAACCATGCGCTTGAGCATGGCTATGTCGTAGTCGCTGTATTCCAGGTTGCGCTTGGAGGCCTTCCACTTGCTGATGTCCTGGTGGCAGCCGGCGGGCAGGCGCCACACGCCGCGGATGTCCACCCAGGTGCCGCTGCAGCGCTCCGAGGCCTTTTTCGTGCCGCCGCAGGCGTCGCAGGCGCAGATCTCCTTCTGGATGTACGCGATGAGCGCCTCCCCGTCCTCCTGGGCCTCGGCGATGCCGAGGAAGCTCTCCAGCGCGCCGTAGGGCACGGCGATGTCCAGGGGCGTGCCCCGCCACCAATTCTGCTTCAGCGTGAGCAGGGTCTCTTTTTTATACTTATACCTGAAAAAGGCGTAATACTTATGCGGTTCGAGCTTCGCGCCCTTTTCCAGGGCGTATGCGTCCATCTCACCGGCATAAGCTTTGAGCGTATCCGGCAAAACGCGCAGCAGGTCATCGAGGGTGCGCTTGTACTTCGGCGCGAGCACGCGGAAATCGCAGCAGGCCAGGTACTCCACCCGGTTGACTTTTTTCCTGTAAGCCGCGTCATAGAACAGTTTAAAATACTTGCAAAACAGGGGGAAATCTTTGTTCACCAGGTTTTTATGCCCCGGGCCGTCCACAATTTCCAGGCCCACCAGGGCTAAATCTCTCAGGTGGTATTTTCGCAAGCTCGAAAGCTGGCGCATTTTTGGGGGGCTGAGCTCAAAGCCCTTGTCGGCATTGGCCCTGCACTCCGCCGCGTCGTCCAGCAGGCGGAACATACCATAGGGCGTCTGCCCCGCGAAGCGCTCCGGATATTCGTAAATCGCCTCGAAGTAGGCCCTCGTCCAGTTGTAGATCTGCGTACAGCCCTCGACCGTCTCGGGGTCGTCTATGTCCTCCAGGGAGACCTCCAGCGGCACAATCCGCCGCCCCTCGTCCCAGATGTCCCTGTGCCGCGGCGAAGGAAAATCAACCTGGTTCGGATCGAAGTTCACAGTGCAATCCCTCCAAAAAACTCGTATGGCTCTTTTCATGTATACGCCTCTTCAAGTTTTTTAGAATTCGTCAAACACAATAGGAATGCGCGCCCGCAGCTCCTCCAGCACCATAGCCGCCACCTCGCGCATCTGCGGGTGCGCGCCCCGGCCCAGCCGCAGCCGGAAGAAATGCCGCCACTCGCGCAGGTTGGCGGTCATCGTCAGCTCTGTCTTCAACGCATTGGGCAGCACAGACCGCGCAATCTGCGGCGCGCAGCCCTGCTCGCGCATCTGTTTATAGGCCGCCTCGCAGGCCAGCATCGCGGTCTCCCACGCGGCGAACTGCTCTTCATTGAGGCCCTGCGGGCAGATCACTTCAATGTCGTCGTAGCCCACGTAGCGCGTGGACTCCTGGCAGTAGCTCGCCAATCGGTGCCGCACAATCTCGTGGGAGACCCCCCTGTCGCAGACAATGCGAACAGTGACCGAGGCGTGCTCCAGCACGGCCTCGTGCCCGTTGGCGATGATCTTCCCTACGAAGGCGGCATAGCTGTCGTCCGTTGTGCGCCACTCGGACTTATAGCACACGCGCCCGCAGCGCTCGATGTGCCGCAGCATGGCCACGCCGTCGATCTCGCCGAGCAGCTCTGCCGAAGGTTGGATGATTTGCATGGGACGACCCCCTCTACAAATATACAAAAAATAAAAAACCGCCATCCGAGGATGACGGTTTTGGGTGTCGGCACTGACCTATTTTCCCGGGAGGTCGCCCTCCAAGTATCGTCAGCACGAGTGAGCTTAACTACCGTGTTCGGGATGGGAACGGGTGGATCCTCACCGTCATAAGCACCGACTTTTGATGACAGCACTGCTGCGCCGCCCTCAACACTTGACCATTATACCTTATGCGCGCTTGTTCGTCAATAGTTTTTTCATGATTTTTTAAATTTTTTTTAATTTTGCCGGGATTTACAGAATCACGGGGCGGGAGCTTGGCGGATTTGGGCAATGTGACGGGGGAAGGGTCCTTAATAGCTCCGCTGTTACTCAATTATTGATCACTAGGGTCTCCTTAACCGCTTCTTGGTTAGCAAATTTTTCCACACTCAGGGTTTGCTCGGGCGAATGCCCTATTTTCAACAATTGTTGGGCAATCTGTCTGTCTTCATCTTTGTTGAACAAATAATTTGTGATGATCAGCGGCAACCCAAGTAACGTACTCACCAGGCCGCCAACCGCTGTGATAATTGCCGCTGTCTGTTCCGATTCGCGTGTCGCAAAGTACCAAATTGCGGCGGCTGAGCCGAACAATACCAAACAAAGCAGGCTCATAGCGCACCAGAGAAAGATGCGTTTATAATGTTTCTTGTTCTTGAAGCGGTATATCAATTCCTGCTGATACTCTTGGAACAATATGGCTCTAGCCTTTGCAACTGCGTCATTTGCAGACTGATTAGCTAGGTTCCTCTGTTTGATTTGCGTATACGCAAAAACACCAGCCATAACACCGGCGACAGCCGATGCCAGACATAATATACCGGCTATGACTAATAGAACGCTAGACATTGGCCCTCTCCTTTCTTGCCTTTTCGGCGATGACATATAATTGCGTGGATACGCCAAAAATGAAGCTTGCGATAACTAGGCCTATCGCAATACCTTTGGCTGAGGATTCGTCTATGCTGCTCCCGGTGGGTGTAAGCAATATCCCAAATACAACCGCTGAAAAAATGATCCCAACTACCGAAAACACGCCTACAAGCAAGCGAAGCGATTGCTCAAAGGAACCCATTTGCTTTTTCACGCAAGACATCATATGCAACGCTTCGGCAAAAATCACTATCACCGCAACCATGATTTCACTCATGCAATCTGCTACGCTTGGATCCAATGACCAAAATAACCTTCCGATTACGAGCTTGATCAGCAACAAAAGGTAAGAGGCTCCCACCGTAAACAAAAGCCACTTGAGGAAGCCAACGGCGGGCGATTCCTCTTCAATACGTTTTTGTTTTTTGCTCTCATGTTTTCGCGCAACCGCTATTTCAAGCTGTTTCGGCATCTGTTCACCACCCTTGTCCTAGCATATCACAAATACATTGAAATTGCAAGAGATTTTCCGCAATTTTCTTCTAAAATTTTACAGCCGCCGCCCTCTCAGGCAGCGGCTGCGCTGTTGCTGTTAAACCCGCGTATTTTGCTGTAGATTCTCTGATCGATCCCCAAAAAGGCGGCAGCTTCTTTTTGCTTCAGCTCATGGTCCTCGCGCAAATCCCTCAGCCGGGGATAATACATAATAATCACCTCAATGCAACTGCATCTTTCCAATCCAACAACTCGTTGGGGTCTGTCTTCATCACGATAGCAATTATAATAATTTCACGATCTTGCACAAGCCTTTCCTGCCATTCAAGCCTTGACAAGCTTGTGGAACTTATGTCCAGACCTAAAACTTGAAGCTGGGCTAAAAAATCTTTTTGCTTGATGTCATTGGCTATGCGGTACGCCAATACCTTTGCCCCGATTATATTTTTATCACCGGGCTTTCTGCTGCGATGCTTCATGTCTCCCCCCATTAATGCTTGTTATGAATATATTATGCTAAATGGGGCTTGATTTACCGCGAGAATCGGGGTATAATAAAAATACTGCGATTTTCGCGGCAACATATTGAATAAGGTGATCCTATGCAATTCGGCCAAATCCTGCAACAGCTCATGGAAGAAAACGAAATAACGCCCCGGCAGCTGGCCAAGGCGCTGCGTATTTCGCTTGTCATGATAAATAATTTCACCTGCGGCGCCGATGATCCGAATTTAGACTTGCTCAAGCGCATGGCGACGTATTTCCATGTGAGCACGGACGCCCTAATCGGTTACGACGGCGAATAAAACAGCCGCCGCCCTCTCAGGCAACGGCTGATTTGTGGCGGGCCAATGGCTCGCCCTACTACCCTGTCCGCGCTAATACTTGACAATTGGATAAAGGTGTTTGAGTTTAGTTCGAGCGTCTTGGGTAGAGAACTGCCAGTCGACACCGCGTTGTGTAGCGTTGCGGTTGGTATGC
>WRDW01000047.1 GCA_009779995.1 Oscillospiraceae bacterium
CGATAAACTCCGGGGGTTCGGGGGCAGAGCCCCCGTGCTTCGCCTTGCCTTTCACCTTCCTCTCGATTGTTCGCCTGCTTTTCCCATTATTTTGGGGCTTGTTTTTTATTAGCAGGTCTCATGTACACTACAGCGTACATGTTTCGCTTTGTCAATAGTATGCGCAAAAAACCGGAGCCCCGCAGGGCACCGGTTTGGAGTACAGCCTGTAGGGGTGGCATTCTTGCCACCCGCCTCGCAAAAGTCTTGGGAGGTCTAGTAAATCCCCTCGTTCACATTCTGCCAGATGATGCGCACGGAGCGGCCGTCCGGCTGGAGCTGGTAGGTTTCCGGGGTGTTCAGGCCCATGGTGACGCCCTTCGCTATGGGCTTAAAGCCCTTTTTCTCCAGCTCGGCGATGTACTTCTGCGCCATGGAGGCGTCGTGGAGGGTGATGGTGGCGTCCATAACCACATTGGTGCGCGGGCTGGAGAGGAAATCGGTGCAGATGGACAGGATCCTGTAGCCCGGGGCCCACCAGTAGGGGCCCACATCCCCGGTCAGGTAGGGGGATGGGCGTGAAAACAGCTCCTCGCCCCGGTTGTAGATGGTGTAGTTCAGGTGCATCCAGTCGCTCTGCGCGGGGGCGCTGTAGTGCTTGATGAGGCGGTCGGGCGGCTTGGTGTAGATGCCGATCTCGCCGCCGGTGGCCAGGAACAGGCCGTAGCCGCCCTTCCACAGCTGGATGCGCCAATCCTTGCCCGCGTGGTTGAACTCGCAGACGATCGTGTCCGTCCACACGTTGACCACCCAGGTGAACAGGTCGTAGATGTCGTTGAAGCCCAGCAGTATCTGGAACACGGGCTTCTGGTTGATGATGGTGAACTGGTAGGGATCGAGGATGAAGCCGATGAGGCCGAAGGTGCGGAAGAACCAGTCGAAAGTCCTGCGGAAGGGGCTGTCGGCCAGGGGCGCGGCGGCGGCGCCCACGTCAACCTGCGCGGCGTTGTCGATCAGGGCGGGCATGTCCGCCCCCTTCGCCGAAAGCGGGACGGCGCAGATGCCAAGGAGCATGGCGGCACACAGCGCGGCGCACAGGAGCCGGATCAGGGCGTTTCGTTTCGTCAAGTATGTCTCCCCCTTTTGTTTTTCTGATTTAATTTCGTTAGAGCAACTGAACGAGCATGTTGACCAGCACAGCGATCAGGTCCGAGAAAAAATCGACCAGCGTGGTGATGAGCGTGGGTATGTTCAGGAGCAGGCCGATGGCCCCGAGCACATACGAAATCCCCGTGACCGTCCACGCCCCCAGCACGAACAGGACCACGGCCCCCACCGCGGCCAGCCCCGCAAGCAGCAACGTATTCACCTGAAATTCACCTCCTTTATTATTTTCGTAAATGAGTGTACCAGATTCCGGGATGGAAGTCAAGAATTTTTTTGATGAGGCGACTATATCCCCGTGCCGCCCTCCTGGGTCTCTATGGCCACGTGCTCCAGCTCGCGCTCCAGGCGGTGCAGGCGGCGGCGCAGCTGGCAGATCTCCTGGGCCACGGGGTCGGGGGTGTCGGTCTGGTCCAGGGGGTCCACGCGGCGGCCGTCCCGCTTGACCACCCGGGCGGGCACGCCCACGGCCGTACAGTTGGCGGGGATCGCCCGCAGCACCACCGAGCCCGCGGCGATCTTCGCGTTGTCGCCCACCTTGAAGGGCCCGAGCACCTTGGCCCCCGAGCCTATAATGACGCCGTTGCCTATGGTGGGGTGGCGCTTGCCGGTCTCCTTGCCGGTGCCGCCGAGGGTGACGCCCTGGTAGATGGTCACGTCGTCGCCTATCTCCGCCGTTTCGCCTATCACCACGCCCGAGCCGTGGTCTATGAACAGCCGTCGGCCTATGCTGGCCGCCGGGTGGATCTCTATGCCGGTTTTGCGCACGGCCCGCTGGCTGATCCACCGGGCGAAAAAGCGCAGGCCATGCGCCAGGCACCAGTGGGCCCGCCGGTGCATCCGCACGGCCTTGAGCCCCGGGTAGAGCAGCAATATCTCAATGGCCGAGCGCGCGGCGGGGTCGCGCTCGCGCACGGCGGCGATGTCCTCTTTTAGGCGTGTGAACATGGCGTTCCCTCCTTGCGTTGCTCCGGGCAGCAAGAATGCCGCCCCTACAGGATTGTGCGCTGCGACAAAATACTGCTTGGCGAGGCTGTAGGGGCGGCATTCTTGCCGCCCGATACCCTCCAAAGCCTGACCTGCCCTTCCATTTTACGCATATCCCTCACGTATGTTTCATACGATACATAGTGAAACAACCAGAAGGGCAGGGTAACGCCCATGGCGCAAGATTTCCTGAATGGCCTGGCGGGGTTCCCCTACCCCCCCGTGCGCGTGGAGGCGAAAAACCCCGCCTACGCCCGCATCATGCTGGGCAACATAGGGGACCAGAACTCCGAGACGAGCTCCTTCGCCCTGTACCTCTACAACCAGGTCATCACCTCGAACGACCCGGAACTCAGCGCGGCCTTCCGGGCCGTGGCGGAGACCGAGCGCAGGCACCTGGAGCTGCTGAGCCAAATGGCCTTCCAGCTGGGGGCCGATCCGCGCATGTGGGCCGTGACGGGCAACGCGGCCCAGCCCATGCGCTGGTGGAGCCCCGGCCTGCTCACCTACACCGCCAACACGCGCTCCATGCTGCAAAACGCCCTGGCCCTGGAGCGCGCCACCATCGCGAAATACGAGCGCCAGGCCCAGGAGATACGCGACGACGGCGTGCTGCTGCTGCTGCGGCGCATCCTGCTGGACGAATCCATGCACGTGGAGGTTTTCCGCTCCCTGCTCGACGCCCTGGACGCCCGGACGGCGGCGCAGGCATCGGTGTCCGCCCAGCCGGCCCTGCCGCCTGTGGCCGCCGCGCCCGCGACGCAGCTGCCGGCCATGCAGGCGCCGGTTATGCACACGCCGATGGCTGTCGCGCAGCCCACGCCCGCGGCGCTGCCCCTGGCCGCCTACGTCCCCGCCCCGCAGGCGCTGGGGTCACAGCAGATACTCCCGCAGCAGGCGCAGATATAATTCACGCTCCTCCGCGCCTGGCCCGTGGGCGGAGTTCTCGAACCACACCAGGGCCTTCCTTGGCGCTTCGATGGCCTCGTAGAAGGCCTCCACCAGGGCGGAGGGCGTGTTGTTGTCGTGCCGCCCCTGGAAGATGTAATAGGGCATCTCGAACTTATTGCACGAGCGCGTAAAATCGTAGTCGATCAGGCGCGGCCACATCACGGTCAGGACTTTCTTATACCCCCATAGTATGCCCAATAAATCCAGCGGCGTATATTCCTCCGAGCGCAGCATGGGCAGTGCGAAGGCTTTGAAAAAGCCCTGAAGCTTCGCTCTCTCTTTGTCCTTTTGGGAGTAGCCGCCGTATTTTTTCATGATGTTGCGCTGGGCCATCAGCCCCTTGAAGCCGCCCCTGTACTGCCCTTGCACAGGCGGGCCGACCTCGTTCAGCTTGGCGATGTCTTCGGCATTGCCCGCCTTCTCGGCTTCCCGCAGGGCGAATTCCCAGCTGTACTGCTCATTCAATATGCCATTTACAGTTTGTCCCGAGCCCACGTAGCCCGCGATGCGCGCCGGGTACCTGTGCGCGAGGATCGTCCCCAGCTGCGTGCCCCAGCTGCCGCAGAGCAGGAAGAGCTTGTCCTGCCCCAGCGTCGCGCACAGGTATTCGCACAGCTCCCGGGCGTCCTCCACAAGCCTGTCTACAGTCAGGCTGTCTTTTTTTACGCCCCAATAGGAGCCCCCCGTGCCGCGCTGGTCCCAGGCCACGAGGGTAAAGTCTTTTTGCAAGTCCTTGCGCTTGACCACGCCCGAGCGATCCGGCACGCCCGGCCCTCCGTGCAAAAAGAGCAGAATGGGGTTTTCGATATCGTCGCCGATGATGTGGATTTTCTGCTTCACCCTGCCCAGGGGGATTTTTGTTGTTAGGTCGATGGTCATGGCTTCCTCCCGGCGTGGCGATGCCGCGCCCTACGAGTATTCCGCCCGTGGCGGGGTCGTTTAATAGCAAGATGGTATTGTTTTCGTGGGTTTATCCGCCATTGGCGGAACCCTCGTAGGGCGAGCCATTGGCCCGCCGCATTATAAATGGAGCTTTCTCACCCATAATACACCTCCGTCACCCCCTTGATCCCCTCCAGCCTGCCCTTGAGCTGCTCAAGCTGCGCGCGGCTGGCCACGCCCGCCACGGCGGTGATGGTGCCCGTGCCGTCCTCGTGCAGGATAAAATTGAACTGGCTCAATGGCACGTGCAGGGCGTTGAACAGGGCCGCCGCGTCGGCGGTGACGTTGGCGCGCCTGTGGGTCCTGATGACCAGCGCGCCCTTGTAGCGCTCGCCCTCGGTCTTGTCCCAGTGGGCGCGCAGCCAGCGCTCGGGCTCGGGGGAATCCGCGGTGTCGGCGGGCACGTTTGAGCATCCGGACTGGTGGATCGTTACCCCGCCGCCGCCCCGGTCCGAGCCCCGGGTGATATACCCCACGATGGCGTCGCCCGGCACGGGGTGGCAGCACTGGGCGAACTTCACCTGGCAGTTGTCCACGCCCTCCACCACCACGCCCTTGTCGCTGGCGATTCGCTTCAGGGCGATCTCCTGCTGCGCCCGGATGATCTTCTGGTATTCCTCGCGCAGCAAAGGTAAAAAGCTATCCAGCGTCACGCCGCCGTAACCCAGGGCGGCGTAGAATTCCTCCAGGCGCGCCGGGCCCTCCAGGTCCTCCGAGCCGAAGTGCTTGCGGCCCAGCACGCGCAGCAGCACGTCGTCGCGCTCCTCCGGCTCCAGGCGGCTGAAGCTGCGGCGCAGCTCGGCCTCCGCCTCTTTTTTGCCCTCGGCGATGTTCTCCTCGCGCCGCTCCTTCTTGAACCATGCGCGTATCTTGCTCTGGGCGGAGCTGGTGACGGCGATGTGCAGCCAGTCGCGGCTGGGGCCCTTATCCGGGTTGGGGTCGAGCAGGATTTCCACCACGTCGCCGCTTTGCACCTCATAGGCGATGGGCGCGATGCGCCCGTTCACCTTCGCCCCCCGGAACCGGTAGCCGACTTTCGTGTGCACGGCGTAGGCGAAGTCCAGGACAGTCGCGCCGAGTTTGAGCTCCTTCGTCTCGCCCTTGGGGGTCATTGGATAGACCTTCTCCAGGGGCGCGATGTCGCTTCGTATCGATTGCAGGACATCCTCCACGGAGTCGGCGTCCTTGTAGCTGTCCAGCAGCTCCTGGATTTTCGCCAGGCGCTCCTCCATGCCCACGTCCTTCGCGGCGATGCCCAGCTTGTACTTCCAGTGGGCCGCCACGCCCGTCTCGGCGATATAGTGCATGTCCCAGGTGCGTATCTGCACCTCAAAGGGGATTTTTTCCCTCCCCACCATAGTGAGGTGCAGAGAGCGGTAGCCGTTCGTCTTGGGGTTGCTGATCCTGTCTTTTATTCTTCCCGGAATACTGTGATAAATCTGCTGCACCCAACTGAAGGCCAGGTAGCACTCCTCCACTGTGTTTACAATAATGCGCACGGCGTAGACATCGAAAATCTCTTCGAAGCTGCGCAGCTGCACGTGGTGCTTTCTATAGATGCCGTGGACGCTCTTCACCCGGCCCTCCACGTGCACGAGGGTGTCCTTCCCGTAGAGTTCTCTAAATTTTTCCTGTAAGAAATTCCTCAGCCGCGCCTGGATGCCCTCCAGGAACGCGCCGCGCAGTTCTTTGTCCCGCGCAAGCCATTCATCAATTTCCGCGTATCCGTGGGAATCGAGATAGCGAATGGCTATGTCCTCCAGCTCTTCTTTAAAGAGCCGTATACCCAGCATATCCGCGATCGGGACATATACGTACATGGTCTCCCGGGCGATGCGCAGCTGGTTTTCGTTTGACTGGTATTGCAGGGTGCGCATGTTGTGCAGCCGGTCTGCCAGCTTGATCAGAATCACCCTGTAGTCCCGCAGCATGGAGAGCAGCATCTTCAGCACGTTTTGCGCCTCCGCCTGCTCGCTGGAGGCGAAATTCATACGGCGCAGCTTGGTCAGGCCGTCCACCATCTGCGCCGCGCCCTGCCCGAAGCGCTTTTCGATGTCCTCCAGGCTGTAGTCCGTGTCCTCCGCCACGTCGTGCAGCAGCGCGGCCACCAGGCACAGCTGATCGTAGAAGCCCAGGTCCAGCAGCAGTTGCGCCACCGCCACGGGGTGGATGACATAGGGTTCCCCCGAGAGGCGCTCCTTGCCCGCGTGGGCCTGCTCCGCGAAGGCGAAGGCCGCGTCCAGGGCCAGGAGCTCCTCCTCCGAGAAGACCGCCTTCTGCGGCGCCGACTGCTTTTCTGCGTCCGGCCATTGCAGCGCCGCGCAGCGCGCGCGGAAGGCTTGGTAGGCTTCGAGCATGGTGGGCTCCTTTCGTGAATGGTGATCCTGTAGGGGACGGCGTCCTCGACGACCCTGGCGCAACCCTTGCTTTTTATGCCCGGGGACGTCCGGGAGGCCGTCCCCTACAGACTGCGGTGGTGCGGTCAATGATTGCTCAAAAACGCCAGCAGCCCCGACCCCTCCCAGTCCGCCTTTTCCCCGGCGGGCGCGAGGCAGTAGCGCGCCTGGGCGTCCGTTTCCAGCACGCCGAGCTCCCGCAGGACTTCAGCCGCCAGCCAGAGCCGGGCCATTTCATGGGCCTCTGTCAGTCCGGCATTCAGGAAAAATCGCTCCGGGGGCAGGGGAGTACCCGCTTTTTTCAGCAGGCGAAAGATCAATGCGCCGTCCTCACGGGAGGGCAGCATATCTCCCCATTCCCCTCCGTGGAGGGGTGGCGCCGCAGCGCCGGGGTGGTTGTGCGGAGCACCGTCGCCCCGCAGGGCTGGGGGGAGTTCCCGACGCAGCGCGCACTCCACCAGGCGCTCGGCCCGCAGCAGGGCCTCATTCGGCAGCGCGGCGAACTTCGCGCCCTTCACGATGAGCGTCACGCCCCGCTGGCCCATGTATTCGCTGGCCTCCACCGTCACGGCCAGGTCCATGGCGTCCCCCGGCAAAAATAGAAAATCTTCCTTGCAGGTGTGAAAGGCCATGACCGTCACGCGCGCGCTGTCCTGCTCCAGAGTTAAGCGCAAATGCCTGTTTTCTGACAAAGGCGTGGCGGCCACCAAAGTCAAACCCGTCAGGGCAAACACCGGCTGGGGGTTGCCCTGCCCGAAGGGCTCCAGCAGAGCCAGCTCTTCGGCCAGGGCCGGGGAGATGCGCGCGGGCTTGAGCTTGGCGTCCAGCTGCAACAATGGAAAGGGCATGTCTATCTTGGCGGCGTATTGGTTGATTTCCAGCCTGAATTGGTCAACGCAGTCCGCAGGCAGCGAAAATCCGGCGGCGAGCTCGTGCCCGCCATACTTTTGCATGAGCTGTGCGCAGGCGTGTATGGCCTCGAACAGGTGGAAGCCAGGCAGGCTGCGCCCGGAGCCCTTGGCGGCCTCGCCGTTGGTGGTGATCAGGATGCAGGGCTTGCCGAAGCGCTCCGCCATGCGCGAGGCCACGATGCCGATTACGCCCTCGTGCCAGCCCTCCCCCGCAAAGACAAGCACGCGATCACATTGTATGAGCGGGCGCAATTCCAGCCAGGCGAGGGCCTGCCGCGCGATCTCCTGCTCGGTGCGCTGGCGGTCGTCGTTGTAGTTGTCCAGCTGCCCGGCCAGGCGTTCGGCCACGGCCTCGTCAGAGCACAGCAGCAGCTCCAGGGCCTCCTCGGCCCGCCCCATGCGCCCGGCGGCGTTGATGCGAGGCCCCAGCGTGAACGACAGCGCCGAGGTTCCCAGGGGCCGCCTGGAGTATTTCGCCGCGCGCAGCAGGGCCGCCAGGCCCACGCTGGGGCTCTCGTTGAGTATCGCCAATCCCGCCCGCGCAAAAACCCGGTTGTCGCCCAACAGGGGGGCCACGTCCGCGACAGTACCCAGGGCGACCAGCTCCCCGTAGGCGGGCAGCAGCTCCTCGGGCTCGCAGCCCTCCAGGGCGCAAATCAGCAGGAAGGCCAGCCCCGCGCCGGTATACTCTTTGAAAGGCAGCTCGCAGTCGTCCCTGTGGGGGTTGACGACGGCGGCGCATTCCGGCAGGGTGCCGCCGATCTGGTGGTGGTCCGTGACGATTGTCGTAATCCCCAGGGCCTTCGCGTGGGCGATCTCCCGCAGGGCGCTCACCCCGTTGTCCACTGTGATTAAGAGCTTCGTGCCGCGTTCAACCAGCCGGTCGATTGCGGCCATGCTTAGCCCGTAGCCGTCCTTCACCCTGTCGGGCAGGGCCCAGTCCACGTTCTCTGTCCTGGTCAACAAATAGTGATACAGCGCTGCCGTGGCCGTCACGCCGTCGGCGTCGTAGTCCCCGAAGACTGTGATGCGCTCATCCAGTTCAAAGGCGCGCTCTATGCGCTCAATGGCCGGCTCCATGTCCGGCAGGTCGTAGGGGTTGCACAGGCACTCCTCCGCCAGCCCCAGGAAGCAAGGCAGCTCCTCCGGGGTGATGCCGCGCCCCAGCGCCATCATCGCGGCGAAGGGCGGCAGCCCCTCCTCTTGCGAGAGGGAGGCCGCCAGGGCGCGATTTTCGGCCTGCCCCCCGCGCAGCACCCACCGCTTGCGGATCATAGCGCACCCCCTTTTTTCAATGCTGAATTCTTAATGCTGAATGCTTAATTATTATAGCATACGTGGATGGGATGTCAAGCAATTCAGGTAGGGGACGCCTCTGGACGTCCCTGTGTAAAAAGAAAATGGTTTCTCTCCAGGGACGTCGAGGACGCCGTCCCCTACAATACCTCCACCCAGTACCGCTGGAACACCTTGCCCTCGCCGCTCACGCGCTCGTCCTCCAGCACGCCGCCGTTCTTCTGGATTACCCTCGCCGAGGCAATGTTGTCTTTATGGCATGGTACCAGCACCGGGTTGATGCCCATTTCCCGGCATATTTCAAGCGCCAGGCGCAGCTGCTCTGTCGCGTAGCCCTTGCGGCGCTCGCTGGGCGCGATAACATAGCCGGCGTGCCCGCCGAGATCGTTGAGAAGGAAGTCATTCAATCGGTGGCGGATGTCGGTGAAGCCGATGATCTTGGGGCTGTCGCCGCGCATAAGAAAATAGAGTGTAATGGGTACGTGGGGTTCATCAGGCAGGCGCTTGCCTTTTTCGTGGGCTCTGCTCCTGCGCAGGAATTGCCTGTAGGTTTTGCTATAGAAATACTTTTCATCGGCCTGTTGGAATTCCCGCATCAGCTGTTCCCAAGCTTGTTTATGCTCACGCGCGGGTTTGACCAAACGCAATGCCATACGGCTATCCCCTCCTTTACAGCGTTATCCAATACCGCTGGAACACCTTGCCCTCGCCGCTCACGCGCTCGTCCTCCAGCACGCCGCCGTTTTTTTGTATTACTTTTGCCGAGGCGATGTTGTCTTTATGGCAGGTCACCAGCACCGGGCTGATGCCCATCTCGCGGCATTTTTCCAGCCCCAGGCGCAGCTGTTCGGTGCCATAGCCCTTGCGTCTTTCGCTTGGCGCGACGGCGTAGCCGATGTGCCCGCCCGGGTTGTTGAGCAAATGATCGTTGAGCCTGTGGCGGATGGAGATACGCCCGAGGATTTTGTCGCCGTCGTTATCCATTAAGAAGTACAGCGTATCCGGCACAAAGCCCTCCGACACGGTTTTTTCCGAAGAGAAGCGCTTGCGCTGGCGCAAAAAGGCGCGGTACGTCTGCTTGCGTTCAGATGTTTCTCCCGCGGACAGGATCTCTTTGAGGTATCGCTTCCAAGCCTGTTTGTGCTTGCGCTCAGGCACGGCCAAATAGAGCGCCATGGGACTGCCTCCCGCTAAAAAAGATTAAACAAAATTATATCACGCGGGGCAAATGCAAGTCAAGAAAATAATTTTGCACTTCGGGCTACCTTTTTTGGAAAATCTGTGCTATAATAGGCTTGATGCTGCCGGGGCGGCGGCCTGCAAACGTCCTTTCTATTGGCTTTCCGGCTTTCGTTGGAGGGTACGAAAGGAGACGATGCCTTTGTGAGAGTTGTATTCGCGATTCTGTGGCAGGCGGCGGTGGAAACATACGCGGCGCTGGCGGCGGACCTTCCGCTCGTCATCGCGGCCGCGCAAGCGGCCCTGTCATTGCTTGGCCAACTGGCCAGGCGCATAAAGAAGTAACCGCCCTCGCGCCTCGAAACGCGGGCGGTTGCTTCTATTCCGCAAGGAAAGGACGTAGCCGTTAACCGGCAGTGTCACTTTACATTGTACATTATAGCGCGCTAAAATACATTTGTCAAGTAAATTTTCATGAAAGAGGTATTTACATGCCAACCCAACAAAACCCCATCTGGTGGAAGGAGATGTCCGTCTACCAAATCTGGCCGCGCTCGTTTGCCGACGGCGACAACGACGGCATCGGCGACCTGCACGGCGTGCTGGAAAAGCTGGACTACATCAAGGCCCTGGGGGTGGACGCCATCTGGTTTTCGCCGCTGTACCCCAGCCCCAACGCGGACTACGGCTACGACTGCGCGGACTACAAGAACATCCACCCGGAGTACGGCGACCTCGAGCTGTTCAAGCGGGTGCTGGACGGCGCGCACGCGCGCGGCATGAAGGTGATCCTGGACCTGGTGATCAACCACACCTCCGACCATCACGAGTGGTTCATCAAGTCCAAGGAGGGGCCGCAGAGCGAGTACCACGACTACTACTACTGGCGCAAAGGCAAGAAGCCCGGCGGCAAGAAGCCACCGAACAACTGGCTGAGCGTCTTTGAGGGCGGGGCCTGGGAGTACGACAAGAACCTGGACGAGTATTACCTGCACGTGTTCGCCAAGGGCCAGCCGGACCTGAATATCGCCAATCCCAAGGTACGCGAGGAGGTCAAGAGCATCCTGCGCTTCTGGCTGGACATGGGCGTGGACGGCTTCCGGGAGGACGTGATCACCTACATCGCCAAGCGCGAGGGCCTGCCCAACGGCTTCCCGCTGATGCCCGTGGGCCGGGGGATGGAGCACTGGACCAGCCTGCCCCCTGTAAAAGAATATCTGAAGGAGTTCAAGGAAGTCCTGGACGAATACGGCGCCTTCACCGTGGGGGAGGCCCCTATGATGACGCCCAAGCTGGCGAAAGAGTATATCACGGAAGAAGCGGGCAATTTGCTCGATCTCATGTTTCATTTCCAGGTGATGGAGGCCGACTGCTTCCTCATCGACTGGGTGGGCCTGCCCTTCAGCCTGAAGAAGCTCAAGAAGGCCTTCTCCGTCTGGCAGAACGAGATGTACGGCGCGGGCTGGAACGCGAACTACATCGAGAACCACGACCACCCGCGCATCATCAACCGCTACGGCTCACTGAAATATCGCGTGGCCAGCGGCAAGATGCTCGCGGCCATGTACATCCTGCAAAGCGGCACGCCCTTCATCTACCAGGGCCAAGAGATAGGCATGACCAACATCGCCTTGGACCGCCTGGACCAGTTCAAAGACGTGATGACCTTCAATAATTTCAAGCTGTTCAAGAAACTGGGCTTCAGCGAGGAGCGCTTCGTCAGGCTGGCGAACAGGCGTTCCCGGGAGAACGCCCGTACGCCCATCCAATGGACAGCAGAAAAGAACGGCGGCTTCAGTGAAACCGAGCCCTGGTTCCCGGTGAACCCCAACTATCCCGAAATCAACGTCGCCGCCGCCGAGGCCGACCCGGATTCCCTCCTGCACTGGTATCGCGCCCTGCTGGCCTTCCGCAAGGAGAACCCCGTGGTCATCCATGGCAAGTATACGGAGCACTACAAGTCCAGCCGCAGCCTGTATGTCTATTCCCAGGAGCTGGACGGCAAACGCCTGCTGGTCGTGTGCGCCTTCGGCGAAAAGCCCGTGCAGTTCAGCGCGCCCACGGGCTTTGACCTGACAGGGGCCAAGCAGGCCTTCGGCAACTACGCCATCCCCGGCATACAGACGAACAATTTCGTAACCAAGCCCTGGGAGTGCAGGGTATACCTGTGGGATTAGGCATGAAGTTCGCAAGGCGCAGCGTGATTCTACACGGCGGGCGGGAGATGCAGATTCTTGTACCCAATGCGATAAGCCCATATGCCGCTGCCGTCGCCGGGGATGACGCGAGAGGCGTGCATCAGCTCATCGGCAACTGCGCCGGGTTTACCTGGCTGGAGGACATCTTCGCCCAGACCGCCGCCCTGCGGGAAAATGAAGTGCTTCATGTGCCGCTTGCCTTTGCGCACGGGGATGTACTGCAAGGCTGCAACTATACGTATTTATCCGGCTTCGTCTGCATGAATTACTGCGCCGCGCGGTTTTCGGTGAAGGAG
The DNA here is from genome assembly GCA_009779995.1 of Oscillospiraceae bacterium. Classification (GTDB taxonomy): domain Bacteria; phylum Bacillota; class Clostridia; order Oscillospirales; family Acutalibacteraceae; genus WRMQ01. The sequence goes on from WRDW01000047.1 coordinate 12,300, forward strand.
ATTGCCGCGGCGCTGAAGGCAAAGTCCATGCAAAAGCAGCGCGTCGAGCGCGAGACCGAAAAGCCCTATGCCGATTGGGAATGGCACAGGGAAAAGCCGTGGCTTCTCAATCGAAACCTCACGGTGAGATCGCATAGCAATACGCTTTACATCAGCACAAACGGCACCCAGTTTCAGTCTATTGCACTCGCGTGCAAAGGCATTGCCGATTCGGGCGAGGCCCCCGACAGCTGGGCGCACGAACACTTCGACTGGGAGGAGAATACCTCGAAGAGCGTGGGGCTCGATCTTCGCTACTGGTACATGGGATAACTTGCAGAGACGCACGGCGTTAGTATCAGATAACGATACTTTCAGCCCTGCCCCCCAATTTTTTCGCGTATTGTGATTTCCGCACCGGGTCGCCCCCCTGGACCTGTCCCACAAAGGAGTAAAGGATCTCAATCGTGCGAGTCTTGGTCTCCTTATCGGTGGCGTGGATAACGACGCGGTCGATGAATTCGTGCAGGACTTCGTAATTCAGTTCCCGCACTTCGGTGTAGTTGCGAACGAGCTTCAGAAACTTGCCGGTGTTGTCTTTACGGCTCTGGGCGGTGCTGAGCGCCTGCTCCAGGGCCGCTTTTCTCTGCGTGAGTTCGGCCTTTTCTTCGTCGTAGCCTGAAGTCAACATGGCGAACTGTGTGTCGCTCAGCCGTCCGAGGGCGTTGTCCTCGTAAAGCTTGCGGAATAAGGCGTCGAGCTCCCGAAGCCGGATGCCGGCCTTTTCAAGTTCTCTGCGTTGAGCCGACAGGGCTTTCTGTGCCTCCCGGTCGCCGTGCTCGGCGGCCCTTCTCGTGAAGTCGCGTTCATTTTCCTTGGCGTAGGAGAGCACCCGTTGGAGGTCCGTCAGGACAAGGTCCATCAGCAGTTCGCGCCGGATGTAGTGTATGGTGCATGTGCAGCCCGGTTTGTGGCTGCGGTAGCTCCCGCACACATAGGCCTCCGCCTGGCCGCGCTGGAGCTGCATCTTCGCGCCGCAGTCGGCGCAGAACAGCAGGCCGGAAAACATGTCGATCTCGTTCGAGCGCGTCGGCCTGTGCCGCGTGGGTCGTCCCGCGACAGGCGCAGGCCGTCCATGAAATACCCGGCCTTAATACCGCCCGACGGCTCATGGTGCTGTAACACACCATGGAACCGCCGGGCATATTCTGTTTGCGCCGCTGAGCCTGGTGTAGAGCACAGCGAAACGAGGGAGCTCGGCGGAGCCGACACGACCGAAAGGGAGGCTCGCAGGTGCCCCGCGATCAGTTCAGCTTGCCGTACTCGGAGAAAAATAGCTTTCGCTGCGGAACTTCGAATACATATTTCAGCAGCCATGCATACTTGCATGTCTCGAACTGCCGCAGGCGGGAATAGCTCCAGCGCCAGCCGGGCGAATGGGTGAGAAAGCTGACATCAATCATCGCTCTTTTTGGGAAGTGGCCTTTGAGCCACATTGAGTATAGCAATTCCACTAGTTACTAGCAATATATCCACAGTGTTCGAACCAGTTTGCTATGTACTCAGGCGGGAGAGAGTCAAGCACATGTTTTATCGCTTCATCGAGCTTGTCGCTGGTTCTCGCCTTCACTTTTCTCAGATAAGACTTCAGAAGCGCCCAAAGAAGCTCAATCGGATTGAAATCCGGCGAATACGCAAATACATATAATTTATGCCGCACTCTTTCAACGTGTCTTTGACCAACTTTGAGGTGTGGACGGAGGAGTTGTCCAAAAGCAAAATGTCGTCATCGGCCAGAGCAGGTTTTAGCTGCTTTTTGATGTATTCCGCAAACAAAAACCGGTTCAAAGTGCCCTTAAAAACGATGGGGACCATCTCGCCGCTCAAGCGTAGTGCGGACAAAATCGACTCTCTTTCAAAGCGCACGTCGAGCACGCCTTCCTTAACCCGTTCGGTGGTGAGCGCACGCCCGTAAAGCCTTGTGTACGCCAGATTTATCGACGATTCGTCCAGCGTGACGAGCTTTTCCGGGTTGATGCTTATCAGTTTTTCTACGAACTCTTTCCGCTCTTCTTGGACGTCTTTGCGGTCCTGCCCGGCGGGATACTATCGCAAATACCCGCTGAATCGTGTCGTGAGAGGGTATGCCGTTTGGCAGTTCTAAATATCTCCGCAAAAATTCCTCGTGCTCTTTCCCGAATACCTCGATTTCTTCCCAAAAATCC
>WRDW01000048.1 GCA_009779995.1 Oscillospiraceae bacterium
GCCGCTGCTGCGCACTTAGCATGATCACCGTGTTCTCCATATGACACCTCCTACAGTTCTTACCGTAAGTTTATCATATGTTGCATTGATTGTCAAGTATTAGCGCGGACTAGGTACTACAGGCATACATAAGCATTTGAAGGAGGAGTTTTACCGTGAAAAAAATCACCGCCCTCATGATGGCGCTGTGGATCGCCCTGGCGGCCCTGCTGGGCTTTGGGGCCAAGCGGCAGCAGCCCGAGCCGAAGGACTGCGCCCCCATCGTGTTCGTGCACGGCCTGGGGGGCTGGGGCCAGGGCGCGCTGTTTGATTTGATCATGCCGCACTGGGGCATGAACTACGGCAGTATGCGCAAACACCTGAACAGTCTGGGCTACGAGACCTGCGCGGTCTCCCTCGGGCCGGTCTCCAGCACCTGGGACCGCGCCTGCGAGCTCTACGCCCATCTCACGGGAACGCGCGTGGACTACGGCGAGGCGCATTCCAGGGAACACGGGCACGAGCGCTACGGCGGCACCTACAAAAAGGCGCTGATGAAGGACTGGAGCGAGGAGCGGCCCATCGCGCTGCTGGGGCACAGCTTCGGCGGGGCGGCGATACGCCTGTTCGCCACGCTGTGCGAAGAGGGCAGCGCGGCGGAGATGGCCGCCGGGCAGGGAAATCTCTCCCCGCTGTTCACCGGGGAACTGAAGGGCCGCATCCTGGCTGTGGTGAGCCTGGCGGCCCCCCACAACGGCTCCACCGCCGGGGAGAGCTTCATCGAGGCGGACGAGGGCTCCATGGGGGCCTCCCTGCCGGATACCTTCATGACCATCGCCAAGGCCGGGGTGGTGCTGCCCATCGTGGAGCGCTTCTACCCCTTCCGGCTCGGGCACTTCGGCTTCAACGCGCGCAGCTTCTACCGCCACCCCGTCATCACCTGGCGGGCCGGGGACGCCTTCATCGCGCAGGAGGACTGCTCCGCCTACGAGCTGAGCATCGACGGCGCGAAGGCCCTCAACGAGGGCATCTCCTGCCTGCCGAATCTCTACTACTTCAGCTACGCCGCCGTCGCCACCAAGGCCGACGGCGAGGGCAATCAGATGCCCGAGGACTACGTGTGGAGCATGTTCCGGGGCTCCTGCGAGGCCATGGGCAAGAAGCGCGCGCCCCTCACCACCCCCGGCGGCGTGCTGATCGACGACAGCTGGCTGCCCAACGACGGCCTGGTGAACCTGGTCTCCGCGCAGTACCCCTTCGGCGACCCCCACAAGCCCTACGACGACGCCGCCATTGAACCCGGCGTCTGGCAGGTGATGCCCACCCTCTCCGGCTTTGACCACGTGGACTTCGCCGGGGGGATGCAGCAACAGGGCGGCGTGGACGGCTACGAGGATTTCTTTATGGGGGTCGTCGGGGTGATTGAGGGGCTGAAATAATTGATGCCATTCCAAAAGTAATACAAGCGCAATAATGCCCGCCGGAGCCAAATCTTCATCGGCTGCGGTGGGCTATATGCATTTTCCGGGTTACAGCGTCCCGGCCTGCTTGCGGGCGAAGTAGTCCGAGCCCTCGGGCACAACGTAGCACACGGCCTGCTCCTTGAGCGCGAAGGTGACGTCGGTAGCCATGCGGATCTCGCCGTCGATGTTCACTGCTGCGGGGGTGTCGCAGTGCACGCGCATCATCTTCCCGCGGTTGAAATTTGTGAAAGTCAGCCACGTGGGGTCGTCCAGATGCTGGCCCTTCTTGAACGTGCCGATCATCGTGATCATCTTCAGCCTGCCGAAGGCCTTGCGCACGGTGACGCAATCCAGCAGGCCGTCATCGGGAATAGCCTTGGGGCAGCTCTTGAAGCCGCCGCCGTACCAGCGGGAGTTGCCGCCGATGGCGAACGAAAAATCACCCGTCACAGGCGCTTCGTCGTCGATCTGCACGGTGAACCTGCTGTAGAATTTCCCCGCGACGCAGGAGAGGAGGGCGATGTTGTAGCCCATGGGCCCGCCCACCAGGGGGATTTTCTTCGTTTTGGCCTGCCGGGCGTTCACCTCGGCGTCGAAGCCCATGGACACGATGTTCACCGACACGTCCTCCCCGCACTCGATGGCGTCGATCCAGTGGGGCGTGCCGTTGATGTGCCTGCGGATGTCCCGCAGCTGCTCCTTCTCGCCGAACAGCTTGACGAAGTCGTTCCCCGAGCCGTAGGGCACGGCGGCGATTTGCACGTTTTTGTGCCCGTAGGTGGCGTTGACCGCGCAGAAGATGGTGCCGTCGCCCCCGCAGGCGTAGATACGCACGGGCTCGCCGCTCGCGGCGGCCTGACGCATGAAGGCCATCATGGCCTCCCGGTCGGGCTCCTTGAAGATTTCCGGCGCGATGCCGGCCTCGGCGCAGGCTTTTTCGATGTCGGCCAGCAGGCCCTCCATCCAGCTGCCCTTGCCGGAAGCCGGGTTGATGACGAAGATGTGGCGCATGGTGTAGTCCCCCTTATGTGATTATGTTTTTTTATCGTGTTAGGAGCCAGTGGAGCAGTCGTGTTGTGCCGAACCAAAACGCTGCCAGCCCAGCAAGGGCCAAAACAACAACGATCGCGGCCTTGATTTTTTCCTTGCGTGAGCTTTTCTTTTTCTTATACGGCGGCGCATAGATTGTCGCAACAAACATACCTGCGAACAAGAATATCATGGACGGAAACATGGAGAGACCTAATAATGCGTCGTGCATAAGCACCGGGAACGGCCTGAACATATCCACAACGCCCAGAGTACAAACTCCTGTCAACAACGCTCCGAAAATCAACAACGTATTTCTCACCCAGCGGTGCTTAATATTCACATAGGAAAGATATATCATAGGCATCAACAGCCCAAACAACGCGAAATCGGTCTGGAACTCCGGCCCCTCAATGGCTTTTTTGATCAGCAGCCAATCATAGGCAAAATACGCCGTGTGCAGCACGAATAGCGCACATCCCGCTGCGAACAACCAGGGATGATTAATTCTTCTTTTGCCTGTATGCTGCTCCTCTTGCACAACATCGTCCTTGCGAGGCCACAGTGTTTCGTAGTTTTTCGCAACCGCATAAGCAAGAGCTACTTCGGCGATGCCTGCATATAGGCATATGAAATTCATCCCCAGCATCTCCCCGAAAAAGGGAAAGGTCAGGTTTACGGCTCCCAGGACAACCAATGCCGCCATAATCAATGCCGGTATCAACAGGCAAAGCTTTTCCCAGCGGCGCTTGAGGCCCAAGAGCGGTGTTTTTGCCAGGATAAACAGTGACACACCCAAAGCCAATACAGCGGTGCCGGAAAAGAATAACGGACCATCAATGACATCGTGGTTCACAAGCCAGTTGTAGACACCGAGTAACGCCCACATCGCAAGCAATGAGAAGCTGCCCGCCAACTTCACTTTCAAGCGCTTCGCGGGCGTGTTGGCCTCCACGTTTTCCATAGTGCACCTCACTTAAAATACATATACGCCTGGCACTTCATCATGCCGTTGTAAAGCTTGCGCCGCGCATCGGCCCGGCGGCCGAATTGGCGCTCGAAGTCCTCTGCGGGGCTTATCACAGTGTATGACCAGCCCCTGCGCGGCATGAACACCTGTCCCATCGTTGCGATGAGGGCCTCGGCCTGTTGCTGGTCGCCCAGACGCTCGCCGTAGGGCGGGTTGGTGACGAGCGTGCCGCGCTCTGTGGGGTGGGCGAAGTCCTTCAGGTCGGCCAGCCTGAACTCGATGCAGTCCGCTACGCCCGCGCGCGTTGCGTTTTCCCGGGCAAGCACGAGGGCTTCAGGGGCGGTGTCGGAGCCAAATGCATGAAATTCAGGGGCGGGCGTTGCCAGAGAGCGGGCCAACTCGCGCTCAGATGACCAGACTTCCCGGGGAATCTGCGGCCAGCGCTCCGCTGAAAAATTTCTGTTCACCCCCGGCGCGATATTGCGAGCCATGAGCGCGCCTTCGATCAAAATCGTGCCGGAGCCGCACAGGGGGTCGTGGAGCGCGTGCCAAGGGCGCAGGCGCGAAATCTGGCACAGGGCCGCCGCCAATGTCTCTTTCAAAGGCGCGCCTCCGGCTTGCAGGCGATAGCCTCTTTTGTGCAGCCCCGCGCCTGATGTGTCGAGCGCAAGCAGCACCTGGTCCTTCATGATGCTAAACTGAATTTGGTGAATGGCGCCGGTCTCCTCGAACCATTCCAGCTTATAGCTTTGCTTGAGGCGTTCTACAATGGCTTTCTTGATAATCGCCTGGCAGTCGCTCACGCTGAACAGCGTTGAATTCAGGCTGTAGCCCTTGACGGGGAAGGCGTCGCGCCGGTCGAGCCAATCCTCCCAGGGCAGGTTTTTTGTGCCCTGAAATAGTTCTTCAAAGCTCTTGGCCTCGAACTGGCCGACAACGATCTGTATGCGCTCGGCGAAGCGGCTGCGGATATTCGCCCGGGCCAGCAGGGCAAAATCACCCTCGAAGAACACGCGCCCGTTTTCCGCGCGCACGTTTTCGGCCTCCATCGCGCGCAGCTCCTCGGCGATGAGGCCCTCCAGGCCCAGCAGGCAGGGGACGATAAAAGTCAATTGCATAAAAGCTCCTGTGCTTTGCGTTGTTTGAATATTACTTCCTCAAAGCCGAAATAGTCGATGAGTGCCCCGGCCTGGGTGCTGCCGACGGCCAGTTCGCCGGGGCGGTGCGCGTCCGACCCCACGGTCACGTGCTTCCCGCCGCAGGACCTGTAAATCGTCAAAATATCCTTGCCAGGCATGGGTTCGTCAACATTTTTTCTCAGGGAGGAGGTATTGATCTCCATGCAGATTTGATTTTTAACCATTGCGTGGCAGATTTCATGCAGTTTTTCTTGATCAATGATCAGGCTGCCATAGTAGCGCTTGGGGAAATCGATGTGCGCGAGGCTGTCGAACCCGCCCGCCCGCACCGCCGCCAAAACCGCGTTCCAGTAATGCGCGTAGCACACTTCAACAGAAATCCCGGTTTTGACCAGTTGGCTCGCGAACATGTCCCGATACCAGAAATGGACGCTGCCCAGGATGAAGTCGTAAGGCAGCTTGGACAATACAGAGAGCTCTTCCCGGTACAAGTGCGGCTCCGCGAACTCGATGCCGCACAGGAGCGTGAGTTGCTCTTGATATTTTTCTTTCAAAGGGAGAAAATCACTGAAGAACGCCCCGGGGTTATAAAACCCCAGCCCGTCGTCGTTGGGATTGTGGTCCACGTGCTCCGTGAAGCACATCACACGCACCCCTGTTTCGACGGCACGGACGCAATAGGCCTCCAGCTCGGCCGTTGAATCGCAGGAATGCTTCGTATGGATATGCAGGTCACAGATCACCCGGTCACCTTCTCGTCCGCTTTTTTTTTCGCGTCCGGATTCAGTTCCTTCGCGCTGCGCTTGATTTCCACGCAGTTGTACAGCTTCTTGAAGGTCACCATGGCCTTGGCGCGCGCGCCGCAGTGGCGGCACTCAAACTCCGCCTGGAAGCCCCTGCTGGCGAAGCGCCATTCGCCCACCTGCTTGGCCGGGCGGCCGCAGCCCCGGCAGATGTAATACAGCTGGCGCTTATCCACCAGGGGGCTGTTGATGTCGCTGATCACACGGGGCTTGAACTCCAGCTGGGCGTAAAAGGCGGCGTCGCAGGGGCGCACGAAGGCGGGGAAATCCTTCGGGGCGTGGATGGCCTGGAGGCACCGCGCGGCGAAGCGGCTGTCGTCCAGGGCGCGGTGGAGCGCGTAATCGTCCACGTTGAAGCCCAGCAGCTCCCCGGCGGCGGCCAGGCCGATCTGCTGCGAGCGCGAGGTGTGCATCCTGTGCCTGAAGTAATCCTGCAAATCGACATAGTTGCGGATATAGTCCAGGCTGCGCGAGGCGGTGTGGTAGCGCGTGTTGGAGAGCAGCACGCGGATGTCGCCGTCCCCCCAGGAGAGCACCACGTGATCGCGCTGCCCTATCCACCCGCGGAACATGGCGATGGCCTCGGCGAAGGGGTAGCCGCTCTCCAGGTCCTGCTTGCTGAGGTTGGTCATCTCCTTCACGTGCGCCTGCAGACGCCTGCCGATCTGGGACTTCACCAGCACCGAGAACGAGCTGACCTCCCGGAACCGCTCGTCCAGCATCACGGCGCCGATTTCGATAATCTCGTTGATAAAGCCGCGTATCTTCGCGCCGTAGACGGAGTTCCACTCCAGGTCGATAACGATATATACCATTTGTGTTTCCTTCAACAGCTATTTATTCTACCAGTCCCATCCAAGCGCCAGTTGGCCGGTGTCAACCCTGCTGCGCAGCGCCGCTGGCGTGTTAAAGAATTTCTTATCTTCTATAATTTCCTGGACTGTCAGGATTTGTATCCTCGGATAGCTGTTCCCCAAATGATCTGTGTAGAGGCCCGCGCTGGCCGCCTCCTGCCGCATCGCCTTGGTCGGCGGTTTGATGCATAGAAAACCGGCCATCTTCGCGGTTCCTTCCCTCTCAAGCACGCCCCGCAAATCCCTCACGTCAGCAGGTTTGATGCTCCCGCTTTTTACGGAAAGCACCATTTCACAGAGCTCTTCTTTTTCGTAAAAATATAGCCTCCCATCGATTCCCTTATCGGCTGTTTTTTTGAGCATAGGGAAGCCTTTGACGCGCTCGACGATCCAGTGCTGGAACTGGAAGCGGTCGTGCTCCGCCAGCTCAATGGCGCTTTCAACGCTGCTGGGGATGCCATCCACGACAAAATCGCGCCCTTCGGACAGAGCAAGCTTTTCTTGCAGTATGTCGCGGACCAAGCGAATAGCTAAGATAGCAATATCACAGCCTATCCACTTCCTGTCAAGGGCTTGCGCGGCAAAGATTGTCGTCCCGCATCCGCAGAAAGGGTCGAAGACGACGTCACCGGGATTGCTGGAGGCCAGTATGATTCGTTTTAATAACGCGATAGGCTTTTGCGTAGGATAACCTAATCGTTCTTTAGCAGATGGTGCAATGATTGGGATTTGCCATACATCATTCATCGGAACACCGGGAGATTTTTTTTCCATTTCAATTGTCGGCAAGCGGTTTCCCTCTATATCAAATGTCACTTTTTGCTGCTTTCCGGCCCAGCGTTTCTTACTACTGCCCGTTGGCTCTTGGTATTGCAGATTAAAAGTATTCTTTCCGCCTCCTGTGTAAAACAGTATCGTATCATGCATTCTTTGAAACCTATTTGATTTCGCAGGCCATCGATTATAGCTCCATATAATTTCATTTTGAAAATTCTTGTGCCCAAAAATACCATCCATCATGATTTTGAGATAATGACTCGCCGTAGAATCACAATGGAGATATATCGAACCCGTGGGCTTCAGGATTCCTTTCATTCGGCATAGACGTGGAACCATATAGATTAGGTATGCCATGAGCGGCGAGTTCAATTTACCCAACGATTTCATCCATAGCTGCCAAAACGCAATATATTCATCGTCTGCGCCGATTTCGCGCAATAGGAGAGGTATGGTGTTCGCGATTCTTTGCTTCTCCTCATCCATCGTCCAGGCATCGCAAAAAGCCTCGACTTGTTCCGGAAGAGGCTGCCCGGTCATGTTGCGATACATGAGATTGTAGTTTTTATTGGAATTGAACGGCGGGTCGAGGTAAATCAGGTCAATACTTTGTTTTTCAATTTTGTTTTCCATAATGCCATAGTTGTCGCCGTAATAGAGCTTATTCATGCGCTCATCATCTCCCGATTTTCTACCGCATTGCGGCTATTTTAGCTAATTATACCACATCCAAGCATACATTGCAAATTATTTTTCGCCCGGCGCACCCCGCGCCAGCGCCTCCAGCCTTTTCAGCCTGTGGTTCATCCCCGAGCGCGTGACGGGCTCCCCCGCCAGCTCGCACAGCTCCTGCAGGGAGGCCTCTGGATTTCGCTCGCGCAGGAGGGCGGCCTCGCGCAGGGCGTCCGGCAGGGCGGCGAGGCCGGGGGATTCCCGCAGCTTCGCAATCGCAAGCAGCTGCGCCGCCGCCGCGCCCGCGCTTCGATTGACGTTGGCCAGCTCGAAATTCACAACTCTATTGACTTTATTGCGCATGTCTTTTTCGATTTTCGTGTTGATCAAATCCAGCATGGCAAGGCGCGCGCCGAGGAAGGCGAGGACGTCCTCAATCTGCGTGCTGTCCTTGTAGTACGCCAGCCATATGCCATTGCGTTGGCAGAGCTTGGGCGGCAGTTCGTTTTCTGTAAGGAGCTCGCACAGCTCTCTCGCGAGATTTTTATAGCTTATGTAGAACTCCAGGTGGTACTGCCGCTCGGGGGCGCTGACCGCCGCGCAGGAGAGGAACGCCCCGCGCAGGAAGGCGGCGGGGCAGTCCTCGCAGGTGAAATTTTCGCGCACGATGCGCAGCGTCAGCTCGCTGCCGCCGTGGCCGAAGCGCTCGAGCAGGCGCAGGCGCTCCTCCGCCCGTGGCACGCTGACCTCCCACTTGCGCCCCCGGGGCTCCAGCTGCGCCGCCGCCAGGGCGACCTCGTGCAGCTGCGCGCAGGCGTGCTCCGCCAGGGCCCGGTTTTCCGTGCGCAGGCACATGCCCCGGGCCGAGAACTCCCGCCCGAACAGCATCATCCCGTAAAGCTGCGCCTCTGCGCAGCAGGCCCCGCGCACTTCGGATGCGCGCAGCAGCTCTTCTTTTACTTCGGCGGCGAAGCTCATGGGCCGACAGCCTCTTGCACCGCCGCTTCCCCCGCGGCGTGTGCCGCCAGGGCGCGTCGCTCGGCCATCTCGCTTTCCACCCTGGCCTTGAGGGAATCCGGGTAGTTGAGCAGCAGGATGGGAACCAGCGAAATCATCAGGCCGATCACCGGCCCGAGGATGTACGTCGGCCAGATCCACTTCTTGAAATGCGCGTTCTGCGGCTTGTTTTGCTCCACGAGCCTGGCGTCGAACTGCAAAAAGTCCAAAACGTAGCCCTGTATAAATTTTTCAACGGCGCCGGACATCTTGGACATGAGGTTGCGCACCGACATGGTGATGCCCTCCGTGCGCTCGCCGGTCTTCCACTCCACGTATTCCACGCTGTCGCTGATCATGGTGCGCTGGGCGATGTTGGTGATGTTGTTGGGCAGCTCCTTGATGCCGTTGAGCACGAATACTAGTATTAACCCCGGCAGCGTGTTGATGCCCACCAGGTATTGAAGCAAACGCACGATGATTTCCGTGACGCGGCCGATGACCAGCAGGCGCTTCATGCCGCCCACGCGCTCGGCGACCTTCCCGGCGAAAAATTTCAGCGAAGCGCCCGGGATGCCCGTAATGGCCTCAAGAATGAGCACCACCGCTCCGGCATTGACAGTCTTGCTGCCCACCTGGTAGCTCAGTTGCTGGTATACGTAGGTATCCGTCACGATGGGGCAGACCTTGTTGAGCACCTCGTAGGCCAGGAACAGCAGCACGATGTAGTTGTGCCGCAGCGCGCCGATGTTCTTCCAGACGGATTTCTCCTCGCCGGGCAGGGAGCGCACGCGCTCTACGGTGCGCAGGGAGGTCATCGCCAGGAAGCCGCCGCCCAGGCACAGCACCGCGGCGAATATCATGTACACCTGCTGCTGGCCCAGCCCGAAGGCGCCCTCCCCGCTGATCATGGGCAGCAGCAGCGCCGGCGGGAAGCCGCCGAGCATCGCGCCTATGTCCGCGAACTGCGTGGCCCGCGCCCGCTGGGCGGAGGCCGGGTGGATCGCCGCCGTGATCCCCCACAGCGCGGCGTCCTGGAAGGAGTAGAGGATGTCCCAGATCACATAGGCCGCGATGCAGTAGAGCACCCGCAGCCCCTGCGTGGGCAGGCCCCAGTTGACGAACATCAGAAAGGCCGCCAGCGCGATGGGGGGCGAGGTGAGCTTCATCCAGGGCAGGAGCTTGCGGCCGTCCTTGAACCTGTAATTATCGATGAGCGCGCCGGCCACCGGGTCGTTGAGGGCGTCGAACAGCGTGACCGCGCCCATCATCTTCCCCACGGTGATGTTGTCGATCATCATCACGTTGGTGCAGAAGTGGAAGAACTTGCCCCCCGCCATGCCGTAGAGCATATTCTGCCCCATCAGGCCGACGGTGTAGTTGGTCAGCTCCCCGCGGGGGATTTCGCCCTCCTGCTCGGGCTCCGGGTTGAACAGCCACTTCACCGGGTGGCGAAGGGCGCTGCGCTGTGACTGCGTGAGTGCCATACGGTTCCCTCCTCTTTCTATGCAGGCAGATATTTTTCGATAAACGGCTTGATCGCGCCGTAGTACAGCTCCTTCTGGTAGCCCGATTCGGCGTGGCCCGCGCCCGGCACGGTAAGCTTCTCCTTCTCGCAGGCGGCGGCCTCGTAGTTTTTATCCAGCATCCAGTAGGGCACGAAGTCGTCGGCGTCGCCATGAATAAACAGCGTGGGCGTCTTCGATTTCTTCAGCTGCTCCACGCTGGAGGCCTCCTTGAGACCGAAGCCCGCGCGCAGGCGGAAGACGGTGTCCACGGCGTTGAGGAAGGGGAAGGTGGGCAGGCGCAGCGTATTTTTGCACTGGTGGGCGTATTCGTCCCACACGGAGGTGTAGCCGCAGTCAGAGACGGCGCACAGCACGTTCGGCGGCAGGTCCTCGCCGGTGGCCATCATCACGGTGGCGCTGCCCATGGAGATGCCGTGCAGGATGATCCTGGGGTTGTTGTACTTTTGGTTGAGGCAGTCTATCCAGGCGAGGAGGTCGAGGCGGTCGTGCCAGCCCATGGAGACGAACTTGGCCTCGCTGTCGTTGTGCCCGCCGAGGTGCGGCAGCAGGACGTTATAGCCCCAGCTGTTGAAGACCTTCGCGCAGCCGCCCATGTCCCTGGGGCAGCTGGTGAAGCCGTGCACGCTGATCACCCAGACGTCCGAGGGCGTCTCGTGCTCGATCACGTCCGCGTGCAGGCGCTCGCCCCGGGGGGACCGCGTGGTCACCTTCTCCGCGTTGCGGTCAAAGAACCACTTCGCGCCCGCCTGGAACATTGGAAAATAGGGCGACTGGTAAAAATCGTCTATCGAGCCGCCCGAGGCGTATTCCAGCAGGCGCTGCATGATCGAGGGCTTCTTCTCCCCCGGCTTGCCCGCCAGCACCTCCGCGTCCACCAGGCCGTTCATGCCGCCGGACGCGGTTTTGCGGGACAGCAGCTGCTGGTAGAAAAAACTGCCGACGCCGAAATAGAGCGCCCCCGCCCCCAGGACAGCCGCGCCCGTGCCAATGATCGCTTTCTTCACCAATACCATCTCCTTAAAAATATAGTCAACGCAGGCTTGCCTGCATTATACCTATGGGATCGTAAAGCGCCTCCAGCCGCGCATGATATGCCCGGCGCGCCGGGGGCAGCAGCTTTCTTTCTTCTGATAAAAGCATATCACACTTCTCATGGCTTGTCAATAAGGCCTTTGATTTCCGCCGCCAGGGCCGGGTATATCAAAAATACTCTTGGTTGACAAGCCTTGGAATTCATAGTACAATTAAAAACATGAGGGGGTAACGTATGAGAACGGAGATGCCGGGCGCGAAAAAAAAGAGCGTCAACGGCAGCTACAACGCCATCTTGCAGAAGCTGGCCCTGGGCGAAGAAGTCACGGCGGCGGACTGGGCCATCACGGATGACATGGTGCGGGGCATCCATGACCGGTTCTCCGGCTGCACCTTCGATTTCCAGACGGCCCTGCGCGTGCTGCTGGCCTATGGAGAGGCCATTCCCCAAGAGCATCTGGATAAAATCAAAGCGGCCTTCACGGGCTACCGCTTTTTCATGACGGCGCCCGGCGGCGACGACATGGTGCTCTGGTCGGAGAATTTGCAGATCCAGCTGGCGGTGAGCGAATACTTCACGGCTTTGCTCTGGGAGGACGCGATTTCCGCCGCCGACGGCAAAAGCGCAGGGGAGCACCTTGCCCACGCCCGGCAGCGCATCGCCATCTGGCTGCGGCAGCGCTGGCTGTATGGCTTCAGCGAGTGGAATTCGCCTACTTACTACGTGGAGGACGTCTCGCCGCTGTGCCTGCTCATCGACTTCGCGCCCGAACAGGAATTGCGCACGCGGGCGGCGATTGTGCTGGATCTGCTGCTCTACGACATCGCCGTGGGGCAATACGGCGGGGTATTCGGCTCCACGGCAGGCCGGTGCTACAGCGCCGGGCGGCGATTGGAGAACTACACCTCCACCGGCGCGGTGACGGCCGAGCTGGCGGGGACCGAGCCCGGTTCCTATAACGGCATGTTGAATAATTTTCGCTATCGCAAACCCGAGGGCTATCAAATCCCGAAAGTTTTGCTCGAAATCGCCCGGGACAGGCAGTATCGCGTGTACAAGGCCTCCCACGGGCTGTATCTCGGGGAACTCAAAGAGAAGGGGCTTGTTGGGCAATCGGACGAGCAGATTATGATGCAGTGGGCCATGGAGTCCTTCTCCAACCCGGAGACCATAGAGAACACCCTGGCCTATTGCCGCAGGCACAAGCTATTTAGCAACGCGAACTTCCGCGAGCTCAAGTATTTCTTGTTTTTGCGGCACATCCCAGGCCTGCTGCCCCGCGCCAGCCGGGCCTTGAACTTATTTACAAATGGGATTGTGCTCGAGCGCGCCAACACCTACACCTATAAGACGCCCACCTGCCTCCAGGCCACGGCGCAGCTGTACAGCCCGAAGAGCTACGGCACCCAACAGCACGTGTGGACGGTGAACCTCGGGGCCTTCGCCGTGTTCGCCTCCAACCCCTATGGGGAATACGGCAGGGGGAACTTCTGGGTGGGCGACGGCGTGAAGCCCTTCGCCGCACAGGAGAAAAACATCACCCTGGCGATCTACGACACGCAGGTGCGCGGCCTGAAAATCCGAAAGATCAAGCGATACAGCCACGCTTACTTTCCAGTTGATCTATTTGACAGGGCGGACGAGTCCCGGCTTGCGCAGGGGAGAATCTTCGGCGAGAAGAACGGGGCCTTCGTGGCGCTTGTTGCGGCGAAGCCCGTACAGTTTGTTAAGGACAGGTGCAACCTGGTGCAAGAGGGCGCCGTTACCGCCTGGGCCTGCGAGACCGGTGACAGGGAGCATGAGAGCTTTGAGGCGTTCGTTCAACGCATCTCGGAAAATCATTTTATGTTCGACGGCGAAACGCTCACGTATGTCAGCCGGGACGTCAAATGCGAACTGGGCCGCAACAAGAGCTTTCGCATTGACGGCGAAGCGCAAACACTGGAATATCAAAGGTTCGAGAGCGATTTTGTCCGGGCGCAGCGGGAGGCGGGGCAAATTGTGTTCGCGCATGGGGAGGACAGGCTTACGCTTGATTTTGAGGCACTGAGAAGGGAGACACAATGAAAACCACCCTGAGAAAGGCGCTGCTGTTCGCGCTGATCGGCTGCTTTGTGGCGGGCAGCGTGGGCCTGATCATGTGGAACAGCCTGCGCACCACCCAATTGTCCATTCGCTACGTATCGACCGGCAGGGGGCTGGCCCTGAAGAAATACAGCGGCACGTCCGCCAATCCGGCGCTCGTGATCCCGAACACCGCCCCGGACAGCACCGGCATAGAACAGCCGGTGACGGCGCTGCTGGAGTTCTCGATTTCCAATTCGAACTATCTGGAGGAGCTGTTCATCGGCGCGAACGTGAAGGAGATACACCCCTGGGCCGTCACCAACTGCGAGCAGCTGCGCATGATCACTGTCGATGCGAATAACCCCTGGTTCGCCTCGCTGGATGGCGTGCTCTACAGCAGGGACATGGCGCGGCTGGTGCTCTTCCCCAACAGCAACGCGCAAAACGAGAATTTCACGATTCCGGACAGCGTGACGGTGATAAGCGAAAACGCATTTTACAGATGCAGGAAGCTGCAAGCTGTGACGTTCCCCTCCGGCTTGAAAGAGCTGGAGGAGAAAGCGTTCTTTCGCTGCTCCGAGCTGAAGACGTTGCGGCTGCCGGAGGGCCTGGAGGTCATCGGCGTGGACGCCTTCGCCTTCTGCGACGGGCTTGAGGGCGAGATCACCATCCCGGCCTCGGTGCGCGAGGTGAGGCAATTCGCGTTTTCCAGCAAGAACAGCAAGATCAGCAAGATAATAGATTTCCTCGGGAACTAAATCCGAGCCTCGAAGTTGATAATGCCGCAGATGAGGTTAGCGCGTAAACTATGGCGTTTTCTGCGGTTGCGGTACTTGTTCGCCATAATTTTGAACACC
>WRDW01000049.1 GCA_009779995.1 Oscillospiraceae bacterium
AGGGTTCCCCTGGTGGAGTTCATGACCGACAAGGGAACCAACACACGCGCCAAGGGGCACTATGGAGAGCAGCCAACGGTGGACATCAAGGGCACGGCGAGCATGCAACCGGGTGACTTTTACGCGCGAGCAAACGTCAAGGCCAGGGTGGGCGGCGCCCCCTCCTACCACGGTATGATCTTTAGGCCGGAGGGGGGCTACTACAATGCGCGTTACTCCCTCGGAAAACGGGTAGGTGCGGGCAGACAAAAGGTCAAAGCGCTTATGACGGTCTCTGCACCGAACATGATGAACGCCGACGAAGTCAAGGGGAAGGTGCAAGCGTCTGCAGGAAGACGAGCAGCGACAGCGATGGAGAAAGCCGTCGACAATGCGTTTCAATCCGCGACGTAGCCAGGAAAGTTACAAGAAAAGAACAAAAACAAGCGAGGTAACGAGAAAAAGGTACTCCCAGACACCCGGGGCGGGCGGTGGTGCCTACGACCCCGATTCGTCGCTCGATATGAGGGCGAAAAAAATGTAATGTCCGCCCTCAACTTTCGGTGGGGAAGGGAGGCGGGTGCAAATCAGTAGGGTTAATTCGCTGATCGTGTCGCAAGCGGACATGGCGAGGGCGATTGGAGTAGATGGGCGGACAGTACGCCGGATCCATGAGGCGCAGGGCATATTTCCAAAAAATGACGCGGGGAAGTACAACATTGCACAGTGCGTGCAGGCGTACATTGCATACAAAATCGAGTCGGAAACTAGGAAGTCTGCCAAGGGCGATTACGATGCGCAGCGGGCCCGGCGCGAGGAAGTACGGATTGAGATCGACAAGCTGCGGCTGCGGCGGATGCGAGGCGAGCTTCACGAGGCGCAGGTGGTCGAAGAGGTTTGGAACGAAATGCTGGTTGCGTTCCGGGCGAAGCTGCTTGCGCTACCGTCAAAGCTGGCTCCGCTATTGCTGGGAATGACCGAGCCAGCCGACATGATGAAGCTGCTGGAGACGCAGGCGTTAGAGACGTTGGAGGCGCTTGCCGAGTACGACCCAGAGGATTACAGCGCGAATGTGGGCGACGTGGATGACGATGACGAGGAGGACGAAGGGTGGGAGGATGAAGCCATCACCAGGAAGATCGCGGCGCGCAAAAACGGAAAAGCTGCGGGCAAAGGCGCTGCGTGCAAGCCTGGCGCCGCCCCCCAAGCTGACCGTAAGCATGTGGGCGGAACAAAACCGCATACTGGATAATTCCGGCGTGTATCCAGGCCGGTGGAACAACGACGTAACACCCTACCTGCGAGACATCATGGACGAGCTGTGCGTGCCGTCCACGCGAGAAATCATATTCTGCAAGCCGACCCAGGTGGGCGGAACCGAGGCGTTGCTAAACATGATTGGGTACGTGGCCACGCAGGATCAAGCGCCGGCCATGTTGGTAATGCCAACAGAGCAGCTGGCGAAGGATACGGCGGAGACGCGCTTGGGTAGGATGATCGAGAGATGCCCGGAGCTAAAAGAGCGGCTAATACAGCGAAGGTCGCGCGCGCTGATGAAAACATTTATTGGCATGACGCTGTATATCAACGGGTCGAACAGTCCGAGCAAGCTATCCAGCAAGGCGATTAAGTATCTATTCATGGACGAGGTAGACAAGTGGCCTAGATCCACGAAATCCGAGGCCGGAGCTGCAAGCCTTGCCAAGGAGCGTACAAAGACGTACCGCCTTACCCGTAAAATATTCGCGGACTGCACCCCGACGGTTCGAAGCGGGTATATTTGGCAGGCCAAAGAAAACGCCCATGTGGAGCGGCATTACTTTGTGCCGTGCCCGCACTGTGAAGAAATGATCGAGTTGGCGTTTGATCACATCCGATGGCCGGAAAAAGAGGAGGGGCTGACCAACGCCGAGAGGGCAGAGGATGCGATGTACTATTGCCAAGTGTGCGGCGCGAGCATCACAGATGTGCAAAAGCCCGCCATGCTGCGTAGGGGGAAGTGGCAGGAAGCGGTGCGGAGGATCGGAGCGCATCAGCGACCCTCAACGGTAGCATTTTGGCTCAACACCCTATACAGTCCGTTTGTGACCTGGGGGCAGATCGCGCTGGAGTTCCTGGAGAGCAAAAACGACCTGGAACGGTACCAGAACTTTGTAAACGCGTGGCTGGCAAAGCCGTGGGAGGACGTAGACACCTACACCGATGCCGATATGGTGCTGCAGCGGCAGACAGACCTGCCGGCCATGGTGGTGCCGCAGTGGGCTGAGATGCTGACAGCCGGCGTAGACGTGCAGCGCAACAGCGTGTACTGGACGGTTCGGGCCTGGGGACCGCACATGACCAGCCAGAACGTGGCGCATGGTCAATCACTGACGCTGGAGGATATGGCCCGATATGTAAACGGTGAGTTCGAACGTGAAGACGGCATGCGGATGCAGGTGGCCATGTGCGGAATCGACAGCGGTGATCAGACCGACATGGTGTACGATTTCTACGTGGAAAATGCGGACTGGACGATAGCTGTGCGCGGCGAGCCGAGGAGCACGGGCGCGTACCGGGTTACAAAGATCGAAAAGGCTGGAAGCCGCGCAAATGGACGCAGCCTACTGCGCGTCAACGGCTCATTGTACAAGGACATGATCGCCTCGCGCCTGCGCCGAGAAAACGGCGAAGGAAGCTTTATGGTGCACCGGAACTGCGACCGGGAGTACGCGCGCCAACTGACCGCCGAGCAAAAGGTAAACATCCGCCGTGGCGGGCAGATGGTGCAGGAGTGGGCGCCGCGTGCATCGCACGCGGACAACCACTACCTGGACTGCGAGGTGTACGCCTGCTGTGTGGCGGATTTGCTGGGCGTACGGACTATACACGTAGATCAAGCAGCACCGGAACCGCAGGCGCAGGAAGCGAAACAGCAAGGGGGGTGGATAGGGCATGGCGCCAGTAACTGGTTCAGGTAAAGACAGCGAGATGAAGACAAAAGCGGAGTTTGACGAGGAGCTCACGGGCCTGACGACGCGCGAAAAAATCGCAAAAATCAGAGACGCCATCTTTACGCTTGCGGTAGGCCTGATCAGCTCCTACCAGATCGGGCGAAGAACGGTGTCTTATCACTCGCTGAAAGAACTGAGGGCATATGAGGGAGACTTGCTGTTGCAGCTACAGGAAGAGGAGCGCGATAGGCAGTTGATGCCCGGCGTAACCGTGGCGTTTTTTGTGGACGGGCGGAGATAAAGAGGCAATACGCAAGCGCGCCGCAATGCATGCGGTCGCGCTTTTCTGTGCGCGAAAAAGGAGGTGATGGGTTGGGTTGGCTGGATAGCGCGATCGAATGGGTGTCGCCCCGATGGGGAGCGCAGCGCGCGGCGTGGAGAACCGCGGGCGAACTGCACAGAGAGTATGACGCCTCCGGCAGGGGGCGGCTTAACCAGGGCTGGAGGGCAACCAACACCAGCGCGCAGGTCGCGGACGGCATGAGCCGGGAGACGATGCTTGCGCGCGCGCGCGATATGGAGCGAAACAGCGATGTGCTCGCAGCCCTGCTGTCGGCAATGGACAGGAACGTCGTGGGCGCGGGTGTGAAGCTTCAAGCGCGCACGGGAAACGAGGAACTCAACAAACAGATCGAGAGGCTTTGGGAGAACTGGTGCCGGCCAATAAACTGCGACGCACATCAGGGGCAAAGTTTTAGCGAGCTGATGCGCATGGTGGTGCGTCGGGAATATGTGGATGGTGGCGTCCTGCTGGTTAAGCGGTACGAAAAGGAACGCTTGGTACCGCTGTGCCTGCAGGCAATCGAGGTGTCGGAGATTGATGGCGCGCGCATAGCCCCGAAAGAAAAAGCCAACCGAGTTATTGAGGGCGTGGAGATCAACGCGCGCGGCCAGCCACAGGGGATCTGGGTGCGCCAGTACGACCAAAACGGTTATCCGTCCATGGAAAGCGCATACCTCGCAATGGTTGATATCATTTGGTACTGGCAAAAGACCAGACCGAGCCAAGTGCGAGAGATTACCAGGCTGTCGAGCGTACTGACCCGGATACGAGATGCGGACAGCCTGTTGGAGGCCATGGTGGTCAAGGAGCGAATTGCAGCCAGCATGGCATTGTTCATAACCGAAGACCCAGCGGGAGGAGTCACAGGCAGAGGCTCCCCGCTTAAGGATGGCGCCAGCGGATACGATGGGATGGTCTTTACACCCGGAATGGTAAAGAAACTGAGACCGGGGGAAGACGCAAAGATGCTCACTCCAACGGCTCAGTCGGGGAATGCAACGGAATTTGCGCGCTTGCAGCAGCGGCTCATATCGGCCGGGCAGGGGCTTAGCTATGAGGCTGTGGCCCGAGACTTGAGCCAGGTGACATACAGCAGCGCGCGGCAAGGCCTGATCGAGGACGACGCCATGTTTGCCATCGAGCGCAAGCGGCTCAAAGAACACGTGCTGGACAAGGTGTACGGGGCGTTTCTGGATGCGGCCATACTCGCCGGCGTCATCGGCATACCGGGATACTGGGAAGGCCGGAATCAGTGGACGGATCACGAGTTTATACCGACAGGGCGAAAATGGATTGATCCGCTGAAAGAAGTGAAGGCAGACGATCTGGCAGTTGCGTCGGGACTGACCACGCTGGCACAAATCGCAGGCGAGCACGGATTCGACTGGCGCGCCGTCCTGGAGCAGCGGGCGGAGGAGATGGCGCTGTGGCAGCAGCTGTTGAGCAAACACGGCATAGAAAACGGGGGTGAAACGGGTTGAGCAAAAATCAGGCACGGCCTGAGACCGGCGTGCGCATGGAACGGGCGTCGCCGGAGTGCGGCATACGGGCTATCGAGGGCGAGGAGCGAAGGTATCAGCTTTCGTTTTCGAGCGAGACGCCGTACAGGCGGTGGTTTGGACAGGAAGTACTGGACCACGGGCCGGATGCGGTGAACATGCGCCAGCTGTCCGATATCGGGGTGGTGCTGTTCAACCACAACAGGGACAGGGTACTGGGCCGGGTGGAAAACCCACGGATCGAGAACGGACGCGGCGTATGTGATGTGGTGTTTGACGCCGACGAGGAGGCCGAGAAGATACGCGCCAAGATCGACGGCGGAAGCATCCGGGCTACGTCGGTGAGCTATCGCGTGGAGAACTGGGAGAGCGTGAAGGCCGGCGAAAAGAGCCTGGACGGGCGCTTTGCCGGGCCGTGCGAGATCGCGAAGCGCTGGACGCCGGTGGAGGTGTCGATTGTGGCTGTACCAGCCGACCCCACCGTGGGGGTGGGAAGAAACGACGAGGATGAAAACCAGGAGACGAGAGGAGCGGAAGGCCAGATGGATGGAAAGGAAACCAACTTGGATACCACGGTGACCGCGCCCGTGAGCGAAACGGGTAGAGCCGCTGGAGGGAATGGGGCCACCGGCGTGGGTGAGGCGGAGGCGCTGGCGCGGGGCGTCGAAGCGGAACGCGCCCGCGTGAATGAAATCACCACCATGTGCCGCGGCCTTGGGATGGAGGCGGACGCGCACATCACGAGCGGCCGGAGCGTGGACGAGGTGCGTGCGGCGCTGCTTGACGAGATGATCAAACGGCAACCTCAGGTCAGTCCGCGCGCCGGCGATGGCGTGCGCACGGACGAGGCGGACAAGTTCACCCGCGCGGCGTCCGACGCGCTGGCGGCGCGCAGCGGGACCCTTGGCCCGGAACGGGCGCAGGAGATGCGCAAAAACGCGGGGGACCTGGGCGGGTTCCGCGTGATGCGCCTGGTGCAACGCGCCCTGGAACAGGACGGGGAAGACACCCGGAACATGTCCGACGAGCAGATGCTGGAGCGTGCGTTCCTGCTGGGCGACGGATCCTTTGCGGCGATCATGGACCAGACCGCCGGCAAGGTGGTGCGGGATACCTACGAGCAGGCCAGGACGACGTATCAGTTTTGGACGCGCCTGGGCAGCTTGAGCGACTTCAAGAAAAAGCCGACCTTCCGGCTTGGCGAGATGGACGAACTGCCCGAGGTGCCCATGACCGGCGAGCTGACCCATGGCAAGTTCGTGGAGCAGGATCCGTTCATGCGCCAGGTGAGGACCTATGGCAAGAAGGTCGGCATCAGCCGCCAGATGCTGATCAACGACGACATCGGGCAGTTTGCGAAGCTGGCCGCCGGGTACGCCAACAGCGCCGCGCGGCAGATTAACCGCGATGCCTACGCGCTGCTGACAAGCAACCCGACGCTGGAGATCGACGGCAAAAAGCTCTTTGTGGCCGATCACAAGAACGTAGCGACCGCCGGCGCGCCGGGCACCGCGACCATTGCCCAGATGCGCAAGCTGATGCGCCTACAGAAGGGCGTGGACGGGAAGACGGTGCTGAACCTGTCGCCCATGTTCCTGATCGTTCCGGCAGAACTGGAGATCGCCGCGAGGCAGTTTATGGTGTCCGTAAGCGACCCGGCCCAGAACAATCCGGGCGTGGCCAACGTGCTGCGCGGATCGCTGGAGATCATCGTGGACGCCGAGCTGGACGCCGTGAGCGGCAAGGCGTTCTACATCGCCGCCGGCCCCATGGACACGGACGGAATTGGCGTGGACTTCCTGAACGGCCAGAACCAGATCAACGTGCGCCGCGGCGAGGTGATGGGCCAGCTGGGCATGCAGTGGGACATTTACATCGACTACGGCGTGTACGTGGGCGACTGGCGCGGGATGGTTTACAACCAGGGCGCGTAACGAGAGGAGGAAAAAGGAATGGTGGCAAGATACAATCGGCCCGGTGAGAATATCGACTTTTTGAACACGGGGACGGAGCCTATTCAAGAGGGAGACGTCGTCGATCTGGGCGATCACGGAATCGGCGTTGCCGGCGCGACCATCGAGGCGGGCGCCGTGGGCGCGGTGTGGGTTGAGGGCGTGTTCATGTTCCCGAAAGCCGCCGGCGCGCTGGCGTTGGGGGACGAGGTGTACTGGAACGCGACCGCCCAAAACGTAACGGCGACGGGCGACATGGCGATCGGCTGGGTGGTACAGCCCGCGGGCGCCGCGGATGCCACGGCGCTGGTGAAGATCGGGTAAGGGGTGAGCATATGAAGCTGATTGCGACGCAAGAGATCGTGGCGGACGGCGTGACCTACAAGCCGGGGACGGAGTTGCCGCAGAGCGACCTGCACCGCGTGGCGGCGTGGAAAAAGAACGGCGCGGCGAAACTTGTGGGCGACGTCCCGGCAAAGAAGGCCAACAAGCCAAAGACCGACGCGAAGCCGCCCGCCAAGCCCGGAGCCAAACCGCCCGCCAAGCAACCCGCAAAGCCGCCGTCTGTGGCCGGGGGCGGCGCTGCAGAGCAGGATCCTGTGGAACCGAAGGCGGAAGAGGAAAAGGAACCGGAGCAAGGGTGATGGTATGAACCTGCGGGAACAAGATGCCAGGAACCTGAGAGAGGTTATTTTTCGGGAGCGCGAGCTGGGAGAGTGGCACCGGATCGACGGGCGGCGGGTGAAGGTGATTGTGGACAATGACGCGCTACGATCCCGGCAGGACCTAGGCGGCGTTGCGGGCTTGCATACCGGGAACCTGCTTTACTTTGCCCGCGCGTCAGACCTGCCAAAGCGCCCGGAGCCCGGATCCATCCAGAAGTTCGACGGGCGCAATATGAGGGTTGTGACCTGCAATGAGGATGTTGGCATGCTGGAGGTGACGCTGTCGCAAATGCGGCAGGGAGGTTTATGACGTACGATCAAGCCATTGAGACCATGTGCACGTTTTTGCGGGAGCGTGTGGCGCCGGACATCCTCTTGAAGCTGGCGAACGACAACGGAGACGACGAAGGCGACTACGTAGACAGCGAAGAGTATGTGTTCACCGAACCAGCAAAAATGGTGCACCCGGTGGTATGCCCGATCTTTACACCGCTGCTCGCTGCCGGCACAGACTTTATGCCGGAGAGCGGAACGCAGACGGCGCCGGCGCTGATCGTGACGGCTCAGACAGCGGAAAACGACGGTACGGGCAAAAATCCGACGCGGCAGCTCATGCGCATCATGGCGGTGGTATGGGACGACGGCGTGATCGTACCAGTGCAAGCACCGGAAGAAGACTTCGATGAGGCCCAATCGCAGCGACTGCGCAAGCGCGTGGAGGGCACGGCGGCCTATCGGGCGGCTGCAAACCTGTGCGAGCGCGTGCTGCGCGCGCTTGAATCGACGCCAGCTGTTGGCGAAGGGATGTACCTGCAGGGGCCGTTCCGCATGGGCATGTACAGCGAGCGGGACGGCGCGCCGGACTACTACCCGTACTGCATCGGCTGGGTGGAGTGTATCGCCGAGTACATGCGGTACCCGGCGCTGGACCCGGACATCGCGCGAATGGTGGAATGAAAACATTGAAAAAGGGGTGGGATTATGCCTTATGAACACGGCGCGTACGCCGTGATGGGCGGAAGCGTAGGCGGGAACACCGACCTGGTAAGCGGACTGCCGGTGTACGTGGGCGCGTTGCCCGTGCACCTGACCGGCCTGCCGCCGGAGGGGCTGGTGAACAAGCCGGTGCTGCTGCGCAACATGGCGGATGCTGAACGCCTTGTGGGGTACAGCGACAGCTGGGACAAGTTTTCGCTGTGCGAGGCGCTGAGCGCGCACTTTGACAACAGGATCCAGAACGTAGGGCCCATCGTGGTGATCAACGTGCTGGATCCAAAAACGATGAAAAAAGCCGGGCCCAAAACCGCGCAGGTGGCGCTGGTGGGCGGCCGCGGCCTGATCACAGACGACGAGTGCATCGTTGGCACCGTGGAAGTCGCGGGTAAGGTGGCGGGTGTCGACTTCACCGTGCGGTGGAGCACGGCGAAGCAAGCGGTGGAGTTCCGCGACCTGACCGGCGAGATGACCAGCCCGGTGACGGTGACCTATGACCAGGTGGATCTCGAGCAGGTGACCGCTGCCGAGGTGATCGGCAATTCGGACCCGGAAACCGGCGTGTACACCGGAATCCGGGCCATGGAAACGGTATACCAGCTGACGGGATCGGTGCCCACAATGCTGTGCGCGCCGGCGTTCAGCTCCATCCCCGCCGTGCGGCTGGCAATGCTGGCAGCGGCGGACCGCGCGGACGGCCACTGGTACGCGCACGTGCTGACCGACATCCCGACCGACGGGGTGAGCACGATCAGTGAGGCGATCCAGTGGAAGGCGGACAACGCCTACAACAGCGCCGCCGAGGTGACGCATTGGCCGAAGGCGCGCAGGGGCGGGAAGGTGTATCACCTGTCCACGCTGTCGGTTGTCGCTGCCATGCGGGTCGACGCCACACACAGCGGGGTGCCCATGGAGACGCCCAGCAACAAGCCGGCAGACATCGACGGCTACTACATCAGCGGGAGCGAGGCGAACTTTACGAGCACGCAGGCAAACCTGCTGAACCAGAACGGGATCCGCACTGTGGCCTTCACCGGCGGGCGCTGGGCCATGTGGGGCCCGCACACCGCTGCGTTTGTACACGGTGATGCAACGCCGCTGAGCGACACCTACGACAACACGCCGCGCATGCTGTACTTCCTGGCGAACTGGTTCCAGGTACAGTACGCCCGCGAGATCGGCGCGCCGATCAACAACAACCGGGTGGACGCCATCATCAACGAGGTGCGCGCGTACCTGGACGGCCTGCGCACGCTGGGTGCGCTGCTGTATGCGGACATCGAGTTTGAACCCATACAGGTGGCCGGCGACCTGGTGACCGAGGGCCGGTTCTCGTTCTTCTCGACCGCCACGCCCACGCCGCCGGTGCGGGCCTACGTGCTGACGCTGGCGTACAATGAGGGCGGGCTGAGCGCCTATGCGAACGGAGGTGTGTCGGCGTGAATGTAGCGATTATTGCGTCCAGCGTAAAGGTGGACAACGTGAAGGTGGGCGCCCACGTGAGCGTGGACTTGCCCGGCATCTCCTTTGCCACCACTGACGTGGGCGGCGCCGGCGTGATGGGCACCATTGCGGTGCCCACCATGGGGCAGGTCGAGAGCACGGAGATGGCGATTCATACGCGCGGCCTCGACGCGGGAGCGAGAGCGCTGTACGCGCCTGGAAAGCACAGGATCGAGCTGCTGACCGCGCAACAGGTGTTTGCGCCCAACACAAACGACAAAGCGGTGGCAGGCAAAATCTACGTGGAGGGCCGGTTTAAGTCCGCGGACGGTGGAAGCGTGGAGAAGCCCAACCCCGTGGAAGGCAGTGTGACCTACGAGGTGACGCGCATGCAGGAGTTTGTGGACGGACGCGAAGTGCTGTGCGTGGACAAAGAAAACTTCATTTACCGCGTGAACGGCGTGGATTACATGGCCGAGGTGCGCGCGGCGGTACAGTAAGGGAATACGGACCGGTGTGCAGGGACTAGAGGATGAGCCTCTAGTCCCTGCTTTTGAGACGAAAAGGAGGGCGAGACCATGAAGAAAACAGAGAAAAAGACGGCGCAGGCCGAGGAGTTTCAGCCGGAGGGCGTGCTAAAGCTGCGCAAGCCGTTGATGCTGGATGGGAAGTCGGTGCGAGAGCTGCGCTACGACTTTGGCGCTTTGACCGCGCAAGACCTTATCGACGCGGACAAGGATCGCGCCGACGAGAATGACAACATGGTGTACCTGCAGACCATCGACACCACGTCGCTGCTGTGCCTGTTCGCACGGGCGGTAGCTCACAAGATGGAAAACTGCGCGCTGAGCGATATAAAGCGCTTATACGCGCTGGATGGGCAGGCAGCCGTTGTGCTGGCCCGCCGTTTTTTTACGCAGGGACAGGATGCCGAGGACACCGAGGAAGAGACATTTTCAACCGAATTGTAGACCTTGGGAAGTACAACAACATCGCCGCGCCCTGGCTACTTAGCATGAGGGTGCGGTTTTTCTTGGACTACTACGCGGGGTTTGTGGACCGGGCGAAATCGGACAAGGAGCGCATGGAGCGAGAGCGGGCGAAGGCAAAGAGACGGTGAGAGGAGGCGTGCGCAGTGAAAAGGCGGGAGCTGGAGGCGATCATCAAGCTATCCGGAATCACCGATCCCAGCCTGCAAAGAGCGCTGCGCAACGCCAAAAGGGATATTGACCAGCTGGGGAAAGACGGCGTGAGCTCCATGAAAGCCGTTGGGCGAGAGCTGGAATCCCTGGGAAAGGACCTGCAAAAGACCGGAAAAACGCTTACCAAGGCCGTAACCGCGCCCCTTGTGGGCATTGGCGCCATGGCGCTGAAAACCGCCATTGACACCGAGTCCGCATTCGCCGGCATGCGCATGACGATAGACGGAACCGCCGAGGAGCTCGAAGAGATCAAGCGCGAAATGATCGAATTGAGCCAAACGATACCCGTGAGCGCAATCGAGCTAAAGGGGATGGCGGAGGCCGCCGGGCGCTTGGGCATCAAGAACAAGGACATCGGCGAGTTCGTGAGGGTACTCGCTGACCTGAACGCCACATCCAACATCGGCGCCGAAGGCGCGGACGCGATGGCAAAGTTTGCGAACGTGACGGGAATGTCGGCAAAAGATTTTCGACGACTGGGCAGTACGATCGCGGAACTCGGCAACACAGGCGCATCGACCGACAAGGATATACTGGACATGGCAATGCGGCTGGGCGGCGCGGGCGCGCAGCTCAAGCTTACCCAGGCGGAGATACTGGGGCTTTCCGCGGCGTTGAGCAACGTGGGAATCGAGGCTCAAGCCGGCGGCAGCGCGTTCAGCAAGATCATGGTGGGCATGCAACTGGCGGTGGAGACCGGAAAGAACGAGCTCGAAGACTTTGCACGGGTGGCCGGCATGTCCAACAAGGAGTTTCAGCAGGCATTCAAGCAAGACGCGGCTGGCGCGATTCAGTCGTTTGTCGTGGGCCTTTCGAAGATGGACGAGCAGGGAATCTCCACCATCAAAATGCTGGACGACATGGGCATCAAGGAAGTGCGGCTGCGCGACACGCTGCTGCGCGCCAGCAACGCCAGCGGCATGTTCAGCGAAACGATGCGCGTTGCGAACGAGGCGTGGCGGGACAACTCGACGCTGGCGCAGGACGCGGGCATACGCTATGAAACCACGGCCAGCCAGCTTGCCATACTGAAAAACACAGGCGCTGACATCATGATGCAGTTTGGCGAAACGATGATGCCCTACCTGAAACAAGGCGTGTCGTTTTTGAAAGACACGTCGAAGTGGCTGAAAAAGCTGAGCCCGCAAAGCAAGGACATGGCCGTGAAGCTGGCCGGCATCGCCGCCGCCGCCGGGCCAGTGATGACGATATTCGGGAAGTTCATCTCCGGATCCGGAAAGCTGATGCAGTCCGGGAACGGGCTGCTGAGCCTGCTGGGCGGGATCGGCGGCACGCTGGGCGTCGTGGGGCTGGCGGGCACGGCGCTGTGGGGCGTGTACAGTGCGTGGAAGGCGATTGACGACGCGGCGACGTCGACCAGGCTGGCGGCCCGCTTTGGCGACGCAAAGCTGAGCGCCGAGGAGCTGCAGGCAGCGCTTGATACGTTGAATACGCCGTTGAAGGGGAAAGTGGACACGTTTATTGGTGAATCCGAAAGGTTGGAAGCGGCGTGGGGCAACGTAAAGGCCACGCAGGACGAGATTGGCGCGCTTAACTTTCAGATCGACGCAGCAAATGTGAACGTCAATCTATCGGAAGCGGAGAAACGTTGGCTGGCGGGCGCTTTGGCGGGGAAAGTACACGAGCTTTCTGGGCAGGTGGTGGCCCTAATTGGCGACAAGTATTATCAGATCAAGGCTGCATTTGATATCGTGGGGGCCGAGTTCAAGGCGATCGGGCTGAGCGAAATACAGGAAGATATACAGACATTTTACAACGAAACACAACAAGAGGCCATGCGCGCGGCTCAGGAACTATACGAAACAATGAACAGCGAAAGCTTCAAGGCCATGAGCGCCGAGGAGCAGAATGCTATTGTGAACGCGAAAGTGGCCGAGTTCAACGAGATCATGTCGCGAATCGCCATGGGCACGGCTGAACAGTCGAAGAACGTTTTTGATTCGATGCTTTGGAAGGCGGCCAATGCCCAATATAGCCGGGAGGAAGCCGCACACTTACGTAGACAGTTGGAAGACGCAAGCGCGGAAACGATGGCGGGCATCGACAAGGCGGAGATGGTTGCGCTTGCGGAGGTGAAAAACCTATACAACCAGGGCCGATACACGGAAGAGCAACGCGACGAGGCATGGACGAAGGTGTCTGCTGGATTTGATGACCAACGAGCCGTTCTAAGAGCGCAAACAGCGTCCGTGCCTGCGCTGATTGAGGCGAACCAACTGCGAGCTGCGTTCAGGCCGGAACTGGAGGCACTGGCCAACAAAGAGAACTGGGGCATGGGCGGGATCTGGGATGAAATTGTTGCATCTGGAAAATATGATCTCACGGACGGTTACGCGGTGGGATCCGCGATAACGTATGCAACAGGAAAAATGGAAGCACAACAAAAAGAAGCAAGGATGCTTCTTGACGGAAATAAAGAGTTCATTGGTATGCTGGATTCGCTTCTGGCGCAAAACGATGCTGCTGGCGGTAGCCTCTTCAATCCTGACACGCTTAAAAACCTGCAAGAAGCACGCAGTGTGTTTTCGGAGTTAGAGGAGTATATAGCGTTCAATGCCGGGCTGGATGTCCCGCTGAATGAAATCATTGCACACTACGAGAGCATCGGAGCAAGCCTGCCGGAAGGAACGGCAATTGGCGTCACCGAAAATGAACACCTTGCGATCGAAGCGACAGAACACATGGCCCAGGGAATGAGCGGCGCGCTGTTTGAAGGACTGGAAAGCAACAGCCCTTCCAAGCTTGGGATACGGGCCGGACAAAGCTTGCCCCAGGGCGTTGCAATCGGCATAACAGGCTTGCGTGGCCTGGTGAAGACAGCCATGCAGGAGCTCGTTGGGATCGTGCGCGACGGCCTGGAGCAGATCGCAACCATGAGGGTATCCCTGCCGTCCATAAGCGGCGCAAGCGTAGGACTGAGCGGCAAGGGCGTGCAAAAATTCGCCCTGGGCGGCACGGTGTACGGCCCCACCAGCGCGATACTGGGCGAGGCCGG
>WRDW01000050.1 GCA_009779995.1 Oscillospiraceae bacterium
CCGCTGCTGCGCACTTAGCATGATCACCGTGTTCTCCATATGACACCTCCTACAGTTCTTACCGTAAGTTTATCATATGTTGCATTGATTGTCAAGTATTAGTGCGGACTAGGTACTACAGGGATTCCGCCAATGGCGGAAGCGGCCAGCGCCATCGGCGCATTCCCTGTAGGGCGCTGCATTGCAGCGCCGCCACTCAGAACAAATTATTGCGTTTTACGCTTCCCCGTAAATCCGCTGCATCCTCTCCAGCAGCTCCCATTTGTCCGCCGCCTGCTGGGCCGAGAGGTCGAACAAGGTGTCGGCCTTGGCGGGGAAAGCGCGCTGGAGGGCGCTGTAGCGCACCTCGCTCTCGATGAAGGCGCGGTAGTCGGTCGTCGGGGCCTTGCTGTCGAGCTGGAAGGGATTTTTTCCCTGTTCTTTTAGCCTCGGGTCGAAGCGGAACAGGTGCCAGTAGCCCGCCTTGACGGCGGCGTCCATCTCGGCCATGCCGTTGCCCATGCCGCCCTTGATGCCGTGGTTGATGCAGGGCGCGTAGGCGATCACCACGCTGGGGCCGGGGTAGGCTTCCGCCTCGGCGATGGCCTTGAGGCACTGGTTGTAGTCCGCGCCCATGGCCACCTGCGCCACGTAGACGTAGCCGTAGCTCATGGCGATCTGGGCGAGGTCCTTCTTTTTGACCTCTTTTCCAGCGGCGGCGAATTTGGCCACCGCGCCGGTGGGTGTGGCCTTGCTGGCCTGGCCGCCCGTGTTGGAATAGACCTCTGTGTCGAAGACCAGCAAATTTATATCTTCATTTTGGGCGATGACGTGGTCGAGCCCGCCGAAGCCGATGTCGTAGGCCCAGCCGTCGCCGCCGAAGGCCCAGACGGATTTTTTGACGAGGAAGTCCTTGTCCTTCCTGATTTCACGGGCAAGGGTGCAGGCCTCGCAGGCACAGACCTTGCCGTTGGCAAGCCATTCGGCCTCCCACTCGGTGCCGGTCAGGTCCGCCTCGTCTTCCAGCGCGGCGATGTAGGCCGCCGCTGCCGCCGGGTTCTTTTCGCTGTCGTTCATGGTATCCAGCCAGGCGCGGCCTGCGGCTTTGTCAGCGTCGCAGGCATATTCCACGGCGATGAGCTGCTCGGTCAAAGCCGCCAAACGCTTGCGTACGGCGTTGTTGGCCAGCAAAAACCCGTAGGCGTATTCGGCGT
Organism: Oscillospiraceae bacterium; assembly: GCA_009779995.1. Lineage (GTDB taxonomy): Bacteria > Bacillota > Clostridia > Oscillospirales > Acutalibacteraceae > WRMQ01. The sequence continues at coordinate 1,194 of WRDW01000050.1, forward strand.
TGTCCTCGAAGAGGCTGTTGGCCCACACGGGGCCGTGGCCCTGCTTGTTGACGGTGTAGGGCGTACTCGGCGCGCTCCCGCCCCAGATGGAGGAGCAGCCGGTGGCGTTGGCGATGTACATACGCTCGCCGTAGAGCTGGGTGGCCAGCTTCGCGTAGGGGGTCTCGCCGCAGCCCGCGCACGCGCCGCTGAACTCCAGCAGGGGCGTGCGGTACTGGCTGCCGATCACCGCGTTTGCCTTGAACTTTTCGAGAATCTCCTGTTTGTGCGGCAATGCCTCGCAGTATGCGAACACGGCCTCCTGCTCCAACTGGCTGTGCAGGGGGGCCATGGTGAGGGCCTTGTTGCCGCGCATCCCGGGGCAGACATTGGCGCACTGGGCGCAGCCCATGCAGTCCATCACGGAGAAGGCCATGCAGAAGTGCTTGCCGGGCATCCCGGTGAAGGCCTTGCTCTTGACGGCCGCCGGGGCCGCTGCCAGCTCCTCGTCCGTGAGGACCTGGGGCCGGTTCACCGCGTGGGGGCACACCAGGGCGCATCGGTTGCACTGGATGCAGTTCTCGGGATGCCACACGGGGACATCAATCGCGATGCCGCGCTTCTCGAACGCAGACGAACCCTGCGGGAACGTCCCGTCGGCGGTGGCGGCGAAGGTGCTCACGGGGAGGCTGTCGCCCCTCTGGGCGTTCACGGGGTGCAGCACGTCGATCACGAACCTGCGCAGGTCTTCGCGGCCCGTTGCGGCGTCGATTTCGACAGGGGTGTCCTCCGCGTTCGCCCATTCGCTGGGCACGGCTATCTTCACCACGGCGTTGTAGCCCGCGTCGATGGCGGCGTGGTTCATGCTGACGACGTTTTCGCCCTTCCTGCTGAATTTCTTGGTGACCGCGCCCTTCATCAGGCCGATGACCTGCGCCTCAGGCAGGATGCCCGTCAGGTTGAAGAACGCGCTTTGCAACGTGGTGTTCGTGCGGCGGCCGTCTTTGAGAATTTCCTCGGCCAGTTTCGTGGCGTCGATCGTGTAGAGCTTGGCGTTTTTCTCGGCAAGAGCCTTTTTCATGGCCCCGGGGAGGATTTCGTCCAGCTCGTCCAGGTTCCACGCGCAGTTGAGCAAAAACGTCCCGCCGGGTTTTAAATCCTTCAGCATGTCGTATTTGTCAACATAGCTGGGGTTGTGGCAGGCAACGAAATCGGCCTTGTTGATGTAGTAGGTGCTCTTCACCGGCGTTTTGCCGAAGCGCAGGTGGGAGATCGTGATGCCGCCGGTCTTCTTGCTGTCGTAGGCGAAGTAGCCCTGGGCGTACATATCGGTGTTGTCGCCTATGATCTTAATGGCGTCCTGGTTCGCGCCCACGGTGCCGTCGCCGCCCAGCCCCCAGAATTTGCAGCTGTACGTCCCGGCCGGCGAGGTGTCCGCGTCGTCGTCAATGGGCAGGCTCAGGAAGGTCACGTCGTCGTCTATGCCCACTGTGAAGCGCTCCTTCGGCGATTTCACAGTCATATTTTTGTAGACAGAGAGAATACAGGCCGGATTGGTGTCCTTGCTGCCCAGGCCGTAGCGCCCGCCGTAGACCGGCACGTCCTTGAACGGCGTGCCGCGCAGGGCCGCGCAGACGTCCAGCCAGAGCGGCTCGCCCAGCGCGCCGGGCTCCTTCGTCCTGTCAAGCACGGAGATGCTCTTCACGCTGGCCGGGATGGCCGCGATCAGATGCTTCGCGCTGAACGGCCTGTAGAGCCGCACCTTGATCAGGCCGACTTTTTCGCCGCGGGCGTTGAGATAATCTATCGTCTCTTCAATCGTGTCGCACACGGAGCCCATGGCGATGATGACGCGCTCGGCGTCGGGCGCGCCGTAGTAGTTGAAGAGCTCATACTTCGTGCCGATGCGCCTGTTGATCTCGTGCAGGTAATTCTCCGTCACGCCGACAATATTGTCGTAATAGGGGTTGCAGGCCTCGCGCGCCTGGAAGAAGATGTCGGGGTTCTGGGCCGAGCCGCGCAGCACCGGGTGCTCGGGGTTCAGCGCCCGGCGGCGGAAGGCGTCCACGGCGTCCATGTCCACCATGTCTTTTAGCTCTTCATAGTCCCAGACCTGGACTTTTTGGATCTCGTGCGATGTTCTAAAGCCGTCGAAGAAGTGCAAAAACGGCACGCGGCCCTGGATGGCGCTCAGATGCGCCGCCGCGCCGAGGTCCATCACCTCCTGCACGTTGCCCGAGCAGAGCATGGCGAAGCCCGTCTGGCGGCAGGCGCAGACGTCGCTGTGGTCACCGAAGATGCTCAGGGCGTGGCTGGCGAGCGCCCGGGCCGAGACGTCGATGACGCCGGGCAGCAGCTCCCCCGCGATTTTGTACATGTTGGGGATCATGAGCAGCAGGCCCTGGCTGGCCGTGTAGGTGGTGGTGAGCGCCCCCGCCGCCAGCGAGCCGTGCACGGCCCCGGCAGCCCCGGCCTCGCTCTGCATCTCGGCGACTTTGACGGTCTCCCCGAAGATGTTCTTCACGCCGTTCGCGCTCATGGCGTCGGTCTCTTCCGCCATGTCGCTGGAAGGCGTGATGGGGTAGATCGCCGCGACCTCCGTAAAGGCGTAGCTGACATGGGCGGCGGCCTCGTTGCCCTTCATGGTTTTGGTTTTGCGTGCCATAGGTTCCTCCTCTTATGCAAGTTCTCTTGCAGAATTTCTTGTGCGATGCAATTTTACCATCATATAGTATACCAAACAATGCGAAAAAAGTAAATGAGAAATTGGGGGCGGGTGGGAGTGTTTTTTTGTTTATTTCGCCCTCTTCATCACAAACCCATACGAATACCGCCCGGCCCCCAGCCGATATGGCTTGTGCAAAAAGGCGCTGCCGGGCATGTCGCCGCCCACGCCGCGGTGGAAGCCGTCTATGCACAGATTGAGATATTCGTCGGGCAGCAGCTCGTACTGGTGCATGGCCGCGTCGAGCTTTTCCTGGGAATAGGCCCCCGCGTTGAAGCCGAAGGGCTCCCCGGCCATCTCCACGCGCAGGCCCGCGCCGTCGGGGCGGGTGAGCTGCAAGCTGCGCACGTCGGTGCGGTTGCCGTTCTCCTGGGGGCGCATATAGCGATGCTCCAAATCGGCCACGCCCATCTCGTATTCTTTAATTTTTTGCCCGGTTTTTCTGTCGCAGTGGGATTCGTGCGGGCCCCGGCCGAGCCATTTCACCCGGGAGAGCTCCTCGCGCAGCCCCATGCGCACACCGACGCGCAGCAGGGGCAGCAGGCCGAAGGCGCGGTGCGCGGCTTCGATTTCGCCGGAGGCGTGAACGGTGTAGGTGGTCACGTTCGCGCACACGAGGGCCGGGCACTGGCGCCAGCGCACCTTTAACTGCACAGCGCTTTCATTGAGGCGTTTGACTTTTACGCGGCCGGCCCAGGTGTGCTTGCCGGCCCACTTCCACAGCCGCCAGGGGGTGAATCTCGTGATGGCGGGCACGAAATTGATGAAGCTGAAGTCGTTGTCCGTCAGCGCCCGGAAGAAGTTCGGACGCAGTCCGGTTTTCTTTTTCGGCCCCGCGGCGATGAGCTCCCCGTCCCCGAAGTCCAGCGAGGCCAGCCACCCGCGCGAGAACGTGGCTTTGATGTTTTCAGATTGCAGGGTTATGTTTTTGTGATTTTTATGTATCTGTAGTGCATCTTGTATTTTTGCATTCTGCATTCTCATTTCTGCATTCTTCACAAAGAACTGCCCGAACGCCACCTCATACCCAGCCGAGGCCCAAACCTGGCTCTTGCGCAAACGGAACGAAATGGTCAATATAATCTCGCCTGTAGGGGCGGCATTCTTGCCGCCCGCGCTGTCACCCGCCTTGCCGCCCGCACCCGCCAAGCCCCCCTCGCTTGCGAGGGGGGAAGCGCCGAAGGCGCGGGGGGTTTCCTCGGGCGGCGCTGTCAGAGAGCCATACGGCACAACCGCCCAAACGCACTCCCCCGGGGCGGCGTCGGCCTCCAGGAGGCCCTCCTGCACGGGTTTGCCGTCCAGGCTGAGCTCCCAGCCGATCTCGTAGAATTTCAATGGCCGGAAGAGATTGCGATTGCGCAGCAGCACGGCCTTTTTTTCAGGGTCGAAGGCTTCGGCGATGACATCAGAGTAGCACTGCTTCACTTCATAATAGGACGGGTGGGGCACCCTGTCGGCCCCGATGATGCCGTTGGCGCAAAAGTAGGCGCTGGTCTTGCCCTCGCCGAAGTCGCCGCCGTAGAGCCACGTGCCGTTGGGGATGTCCCGCCTGGCCTGCATGTGCGGCGCGTTGCGTATGGCCTGGTCCACGTAGTCCCAGATGAAGCCGCCGCACATGTGCTCGTATGCATAGAAGTCCTCGACGTATTCCCGGAAGTTGCCCAGGCTGTTCTCCATGGCGTGGGCGTATTCGCAGTAGAGCACCGGGTGGGTCTCGTAGGTGGCCGCCGGGATGGGCTTGTTGTCGGCGGCAAGGGCGTTGGCCACGTTGTCGAACAGCCCGGTCTTGAACTCTTTTTTATTGCGCATGGTCTCCACCAGGCCCTCCAGGGGGTACATGCGGGAGATAAAATCTGATTTTGTGTAGTCGAAATCGCCCTCGTAGTGTATGGGCCTGCTTTGGTCCAGAGCCAGGATGGCCTCGCGCTCGTATTTAAAATTCACGCCGTCCCCCGATTCGTTGCCCAGGGACCAGATGCACACGCAGGCGTGGCTTCGGTCGCGCAAAACCATGCGGCGGGCGCGGTCGCACACGGCGTCGCGCCATTGGGGGTGGCTGCCGGGGCAGTCCTTGCGGCGCACGCCGTGGGACTCCATGTCGGCCTCGCCCATCACGTAGAAGCCCAGCTCGTCGCAAAGCTCGTAGAAGAATGGATCATCGGGGTAATGGCTGGTGCGAATCGCGTTGATGTTCGCGCGCTTCATGAGATACAGGTCGTCGTAGTAGCGCGCTCTCGGCACAGCCCACCCGTGGTCCGGGTCGAAGTCGTGCCGGTTCACGCCCTTGAGCACCAGGCGCTGCCCATTGAACTTGAGCACGTTGCCGTCAATCTCAGTCTTTCTAAACCCAACCCGGATGCGCTTTTTGGAGATGAACTGCCCCGTCTCGTCTCTCAAGACCACGGCGAACCCGTAGAGGTTCGGCGCTTCCGCGCTCCAGGGCAGCAGATGGGGGAAGTCCTGCCGGGCGAATTGAACGCAGGTTTCGCCCTCGGCCAATACGCTCTGGGAGGCGTACAGCTTGCCGTCGAGATACACCGAGACGCTCACCTGCCGGGCCGGGCCTGTATTGCGCAAGGTGATGCTGGCTTCGAGCGTGCCTGTCTTGTAGTCTTCTGTCAGGCTCGTATCGGCGAACAGGTCATAGATGCAAACTTCCGGCTCGGCCTGGAGATAGACCTCTCTGTAAATCCCGGAAAAGTTCCACATGTCCTGGTCTTCGAGATAGTAGCCCGTGGAGAAGCGCCGTACGATGGCTGTCAGTTGGTTCTCGCCGGGCAATAACAGATCCGTGACGTCGAATTCAGCCGGGGTCATAGAGCCCTGGGAGTAGCCCGCGTACCGCCCGTTGACATAGACCGCCAGGGAGGACTTCGCCGCGCCGAAGTGCAGGATGACGCGCCTGCCCTCCCAGGCCGCCGGCACAGAAAAGCTGCGCCGGTAGACGCCCGCCTCGTTGGTGTCCTCGTAGACCATGGGGATCTCGCGCTTCCTCGTGGAGACGTGCCTGCCGTGCACCGAGGAGGCCAGGTAGAAGGGCTTGCCGTAGCCCTCCAGCTGCCACACCGAGGGCACGGGGGTGACGTCCCAGGCGCTGTCGTCCAGATCGGGCCGGATGTAATTGTCGTCCGCGAAGGCGCGCAGGTCACGCCGCCAGAGGAAGCGCCACTGGCCGTCCAGGCTCTGCTTCCAGGGCGAGGCCCCGTAGGCCGGGTCGCCGGTTTCGTCGCAGGGGAGGGCGGGGCTGCGCCCGGGCAGCTTATGTTCGGCGATGAAGGCGGGGTCGTCATATTTTTTCATGGCAGGGGCCTCCTTATGCTTGCTGGGGATAGTATAGCACAGGAACTAAAAAAAGGCAAGAAGCGATAAAATTTTTCGGAAATTCTTTCACGCCGTCACATCCAGCAATAAAAAATGGCGGGGATTACCCCGCCTGTAGGTGGACCAGGGCCTTGCGGCCAGCCCAAAAGCCATAAATGACTTAGTACCTTGCGGTACACTCCTATTATACCCGAAGCAACGCCATTTGTCAACCCCCGAATGAATATTGTTACAAATGGTTTTCGGGAAAAGCTTGCATCTCACGGCAAAATGATGTAAAATAACAGCAACAAAACATTACGAGAGGTGAAGAGCATGTCCATACCCGTCGGCGCGCAGCTGTATACCCTGCGCAGGCAGATGCAGACTCCACAGGAGATAGAAGAAACCCTGGCCCGCGTGGCGGAGATAGGCTACACCACCATCCAGTGCTCTGGCTTCGCGTTCGACGCCCCGTGGCTGCGGGCCCTGTGCGACCGCCTGGGCCTGAAGATCCGGCTGACCCACGTGCGCGGCCCCGGCAACCGCATTCTGGACGACATCCAGGGCGTCATCGAGGAACACAAAATTCTCGGCTGCCCCAATGTGGGCGTGGGCGGCATGGGCGCGCAATATCGCTGCGCCGGTGGGGCAAAGCAGTTCCTGAAGGACTACGAGCCTTCCATGAAGGCGCTGCGCGACGCAGGGCAAAAATTCCAGTATCACAACCATGCCTGGGAGTTCGAGCGCTTTGATGGGGAGAGATTCTTCGATATTCTCGTCAATGAGAGCGACCCCGCGCTGCTGGGCTTCACGCTGGATACCTACTGGGCGCAGCACGGCGGGATGGACGTGGCCGACCTTGTTCGCGGCATGAAAGGCCGCATCGACGTGTGTCATTATAAGGATTATACTGTTGTGGACGGCCAGCCGCGCTTCGCCGCCATCGGCGACGGCAACATGAACTGGCCGTCGCTCCTCGCGGCCTTCGAGGAGGCCGGCTGTAAGTACGCCTTCATCGAGCAGGACGACTGCTACGGCAAAGACCCATTCGACGAGCTGGCGAGGAGCTGGAGGTTTTTGGCGGGATAGGTTTGTAGGGGATATTCCAACGCTTTGGCCGCGCAATGCGTAGGGGACGGCCTCCGGACGTCCCAGGGCCCAGGAGAAATGCGATTCGTTATGAATCGAGAGCAAAACGTCCGGTCTGCCAAGGGTCTCCCCTTGGTGGGGCCAACGTCTCCTGCGGGAGACGGTAGCGAAGCGGGGGTGGTGCTGCGGCCACAAAGGCCATAGGGGCCGTGAGCACAAACTCCGCCGCAGCGGCGGACAGCGATGATGGGGGTATCAAATAAAAATGAAAAAACGCTATCTGAGCACAACGCTGATCCTGCTGGCGGTCGTCGCGCTGGCGGTGTGGATAGGCATCGGCCTGCCGCGTACCAACACGCCGCCGCCCGCGACAGACCCCATCACAACGACGCAGGAACCCACGACCCTGCCGCCGCCGAAGGAGGTCGTCTTCATGGCCGTGGGGGATAATCTGATTCACAAGCCCCTCATCGACCAGGCGCGGGCCCGCGCCGGCGGCGGCGGCTACGATTTTACATTCTGTTACGAGGGCGTGCGCTCGCTGATTGGGCGGGCTGATTTAGCGCTGATCAACCAGGAGAGCATCCTCGCCGGCGACGTGGCCGCGCCCTCCAGCTACCCCCTGTTCTGCACGCCCACCCAGTGCGGCGACGCCGTCTACGACATCGGCTTCCGCGCGATTCTTACAGCGAACAACCACGTGCTGGACAAGGGCACCCGGGGCATCCTCGCCAGCCTGGACTATTGGGACACCAAGCCCGGCGCCGTCACCTTCGGCTCGTACAGAAACGAGGCGGAGTTCAACACGCCGAAGGTGATGGACGTCAACGGCGTCACGTTTGCTTTCGCGGGGGCCACCTACAGCTACAACGGCCTGCAATTCCCCCAGGGCAGCGAGATTATCGCACCCCTGGTGGAGGACGAGGCGCGCCTGCGCCGCGCGGTGGAAATAGGCAAACAGGCCGCCGACGTGATGGTGGTGTGCCTGCACTGGGGCGTGGAGGACTCCCAGGCGGTGACCGACCAGCAGCGCGTCCTGGCGCGCAAGCTCGCCGAATGGGGCGCGGACCTCATCATAGGCACGCACCCCCACGTGCTGCAAACCATGGAGTTCATCGACAAGCCCGGCGGCGGACAGGCTTTCGTGGCCTACTCCCTGGGGAACTTCCTCTCGGGCCAGGCCCAGGCGGCGAATCTCATCGGCGGCGCGGTGGAACTCACCGTCGTCAGCGACAACGGCGTCATCAGCATTAATACGCCCCGCTTCCACCCGGTGATCACCCACTACGGCACGGGCTTCGGCAATGTCCATCTCGTGGCCTGGCCGGACTACACCCCCGCCATGGCGGCATCCCACGGCGTGCGCGGCTACGACAGCCGCTTCGGCTACACCTACATCGAAAACCTGCTGCGCAGAACCATCCCGGAGGACATTTTGGTGATGGATTAGAAAACCCGCCCAAACGCGATTGCAAAATCGCCCCAAACCCCTTGCATTTTTAAAAGAATAGTATATAATTAAAGCAAGCGACCCCACAACACAAAACAAAAAACAGCAGGAGGATTTTTTGCATGGCCAATTTGGAGAAAGCGAAAAAGCTCAGGGTGGGCATCATCGGCTGCGGGGGCATCGCCAACGGGAAGCACATGCCGAACCTCAAGAAGATCAAGGAGCTTGAGATGGTGGCGTTCTGCGACATCATCGGGGAGCGGGCGGCCGAGGCGGCGGAGAAGTTCGGCACGCCGGACGCGAAGGTCTACGAGGATTACAAAGAATTGCTCAAGGACGAGAGCATCGACGCGGTGCACGTGTGCACGCCCAACCGCAGCCACAGCTTTATCACCGTGGACGCCCTGGAGGCGGGCAAGCACGTGATGTGCGAAAAGCCCATGGCGAAAACATACGCCGACGCCAAGCGGATGCTGGAGGCCGCCCAGCGCACGGGAAAAAAACTCACCATAGGCTACCAGCAGCGCTGGCGCGGGGAGTCCCTGTTCCTCAAGGAGATGTGCGACCAGGGCGAGCTCGGCGAGATCTACTACGCCCGCGCCATCTCGCTGCGCCGCAGGGCCGTGCCCACCTGGGGCGTGTTCCTCAACGAATACGAGCAGGGCGGCGGCCCGCTGATCGACATCGGCACCCACGCCCTCGATTTGACGCTCTGGCTGATGGACAACTACAGCCCCAAGATGGTGGTGGGCACCAGCTATCGCAAGCTGGCCGACCAGAAGCGCGCCGGCAACGCCTGGGGCGACTGGGACCCCGAGAAATTCACCACGGAGGACAGCTGCTTCGGCTTCATCGTGATGGAGAACGGCGCGACGATCTCCCTGGAGAGCAGCTGGGCGCTGAACATCGCCCAGCCGGACGAGGCCGTGTGCCTGCTGGCGGGCACGAAGGCCGGGGCCGATATGCTCGACCCCGACCACGAGCTGCGCATCAACAGCGTCAAGCACGGCAGGCAGTGCATCGAGTACCCGAACTTTAAATCCGGGGGCGCGGCCTTCTTTGAAGGCTCCAGCAGCGACAACAGCGAGCTGGAAGCCCGGGGCTTCTACAAGGCCATCCTGGAGGACACAGAAGTCCCCACCAAGCCCGAGCAGGCCCTGGTCGTCACGCAGATTTTAGAGGCGATCTACGACAGCGCGAAATCGGGCCAGCCGGTGTATTTTTAATGCTGAATGCATAATGCTGAATGCTGAATTAAGGAACGGCTGTAGGGGTGGCCTGCGGGCCACCCGGGCGCATAGCGTAAGCGGCGGGCGGCAAGAATGCCGCCCCTACAGGTTCTGCGTGATTTAAGCGGCAACGAAAGGATGAGTGCGATGTATTGCACCGAAAACCCCGCCCGCCCGCGGTGGAACCTGCTTGTCATTCTCGGCTTTGTTCTGACCTGGATTCCCGTCGTGCCCTTCGCCGGGCTCGCGCTGTGCATTATTGGCAGGAAGCAGTGCCGGGCGACCGGCGCGCGCGGCAGGGGCCTGGCGGCGGCGGGCATCGCGCTGAATTTCTTGATCATCGCGGTCGGGCTGCTCGGCTTGCTCGCGCTGATCTTCCGCACCGGCATTTGACAAAATCATTAAAGGAGAACCCGCATGAAATTTTCCGTGCAGCTGTATTCCCTGCGTGACCTGGTGAAGGACCAGGAGAGCTTCCTGGCGCTGTTCCCCAAGCTGAAAGAACTGGGCTTCAGCGGCGTGGAGTTCGCTGGCTACCACGGCTGCGGCGCCGAGGCGCTGCGCAAGGCCCTCGACGACGCCGGTTTAGTCGCCACGGGCTGCCACATGGGCCTGAACGACCTCAAGCCCGAAAACCTGGCGAAGACCATCGAATTTTGCAAGACCCTCGGCATGGACATGATAGGTATAGGCGGCGCGCCCCACGCCACGGCGCGCATGACCGCCAAATCCTGCGCCGTGCTCGCCAAGGCGTATAAGGCGGCGCTGCCCCAGGGGATGACCATCTATTACCACAACCACAGCGGCGAGTTCAAGCCCTTCCGCAACGGCGTGATGGCTATCGACATGTTCAAGGCCGCCTGCGCCCTCCAGCTGGACACCTACTGGAGCTTCGCCGCCGGGATGGACAACTGGAAGCTCATCATGGACAACAAGGAGCGCATCCGCAGCGTGCACATCAAGGACGGCAAAGGCCGCGAGGGCCGCGCCCTCGGCGAGGGCGACTGCGATTTGGCGACCGTCGTGCGCGCCGCGAAGGAGATCGGCCTGGAATGGCTCGTCCTCGAGGACGAAAGCCGCGGCGACCAGATGGAGAGCGTGGCCAAGGGGGCGGCCTGGCTGAAGGAGAACGCGGGGTGAAGATATGCCGGAGTTGAGCCGGTTTTGCGACATCGCCCTTGATATGCCCTATGAGGACATCGCGCATTACCATAAGCCGCATTTTCATGCGGTCTATGGCAGGGATAACGCTGTCATAACAGTAGACGGCGAATGCCTGGAGGGCGCTCTGCCCGATAAACAGATGCGCCTGGTTCTGGGGTGGGCGGCGCTTCGCGAAGACGAGCTCTATAAGGCATGGAACAACTCGCTGCGCTGCATACTCTCGGATTTCATCGCGCCGCTGCAATGAGTCCGGCTCATGTGAAAGCCATGGACAGCGAACGCCAGAATATCAGTCTGGCCCCACGGCACAGTTCTTATAGGCGGCGAGTATCACTCGCCGTGCGCCTAAATTGAAAACCTCGAATACAGCTTCCGAATATCACAAACTTCTGGGAGGAACAACCATGAAACTAGGCGTATTCACCTGCCTGCTGGCAAACCTGCCCCTGGCGGAGGCCCTGGCCTATTTTAAGTCCCTGGGCATCGAGATGGTGGAAATCGGCTGCGGGGGCTACCCCGGCAACGCCCATGCCAACCCCGAGGAGCTGCTGAATGACCCCGCCAAGCTCGCGGCGTTCAAGCGGACCATCGCGGACAGC
>WRDW01000051.1 GCA_009779995.1 Oscillospiraceae bacterium
GCTGGTTGAACAATTCCCGCCGCCTCAGCAAGGATTACGAAATCACTACCGCTTCCGCTGAGGCTGTCATAAAAATCTCCCACTTCCATACGTTGCTTAAACGCTTGTGAATACGGGTTCTTAGCTTCGCCGATCAGCACCGACGAATGGTGGAGTTTATTGAGAACAACCGAAGACCGGACTTAGCCTTAGTGGAGATGGCAGGGTAGATTCGGGGAGCCGCAGATGCTCCATTTTTATTCAGCCTAATCATGACATAAATACACGGCGAGATCGCGCCGGTGGGGCCGGGGCACAGTTTCACCGGGACGCAGGCGTATTCGCAGCCCTCGGGCTTGCCATGGCATGGCTTGTTGCAATCGAAGGGCTCAGGATAAAAATTCTCAGGCCATCTTTGATTCAAGCACTCAATGTTGTCATCCCTCTCTTTATTCTCCGGCGCAGGTGTTTTCGCAAAAGCGCCGTCACATCATTGTATACAAGTTTCGGCGGTGAGTGCGGACAAACTGCCTCTATGGCCTTTGGGGCAGAACAGAATTTTTTCAGTGGACAACCCACGCGATCTGTGCTATAATTGAAGAATCCTGACGAAAGGAGGGCCGCCCATGAAGCGCCTGCTTCCCCTCTGCCTTGCTTTGCTGCTGCTTCTGACGGGCTGTGCGCAGGGGACGAATCCCCCCACGGGCGCGCCGGAGGCGTCCACGGCGGGCCTGTCGGAGACGCCGGCCGCTGTGGACGGGACGTCTTCGGCAAAGGCGCGCAGCGAACAGGGCGAAGCGGCTTCCTCAGAGCCCTCCTCCGCGGCGGCGGAATCCCCCTATGGGCGGCTGCCCGCCGTCTGGCTCACCACCGACAGCGGCAGGCCCGTGACCTCCAAGACGGAGCTGGTCAATGGCACATTTGCTTTGAAAATTGGCGAGAAGACGCTCTACAGCCCCTCCCTCTCCCTGCCCGCGCAGCCCATGCGGATACGCGGGCGCGGCTCCTCCTCCTGGGAGTGGCCCAAGACGCCCTACCTCGTCAAGCTGGACAAGAGCACCTCCCTGTTCGGCCTGCCCAAGGCGCACGACTGGATATTACGGCCCAGCTACAGCGATAAGTCGCTCATCCGGGACCACCTGGCCTTCGTGATGGGGCACGCGCTGGGGAACTTGGGCTTCGTCCCCCACTCCGTGCTGGTGGACGTGTATTTCAATAACACGTACCAGGGGGTGTATATCCTCTGCGAGCAGGTGGAGGCCGCGCCGGGCCGCGTGGAGCTCGACGTGAGCGCCGCGAACGACACCGGCTTCCTGCTTGAAATCGGCGGGAACGACGAGGGCGACCTGCCCGGGCGGGACTATTTCAGCGTCAGCAGCTTCGTGGGCGCGGCTTATGTGAAGAACCCCAAGGCGGGTGTGCGCACTGCGGCGCAGATGCGCTTCATCACGCAGTACGTGCAGCAGGCCGACGCAGCGGTCGTCAGCCTGTCAAATTATGAAGATTATATTGATATACCCTCGCTCATCGACTGGTTCATCCTGCACGAGCTCACCTACAACCTGGACAGCAGCTTCCGCCGCAGCTGCTTTTTCACCAAGGACGCGGGCGGCAAGCTGAAAATGGGCCCGCCCTGGGACTTCGACCTGGCCTTCGGGAATCACTTCCGCTATGTCAACTACCCCAATGTGTGGGCCAGCGTGAGCCGGGAGGACGGCTACGTGGGCGTCACTTGGATGGACCACCTGCTGAAGGACCCCCGCTTCACCGCGCGGCTCAAGGCGCGCTGGAACGAGGTGGGCGGCGCCCTGCTGCGCACCGCTCTGCGGGAGATCGATCTGTGCGAGAGCGTAATCGACCTCTCGCAAAAAGAGAATTACAAAGTTTGGGACACCATGGGCAAAAAGGCGGGCTTCGAGCCCGCGGGCATCGCCAGGCTGAACACCTACGCGGCGCACCTGCAGCATATCCGGAATTTTCTCACCACACGCAAGGCGTGGATGGATAAGGCGATAGGGGCGATGTGAGGAGCCACCGATGGAGATCGACGCCAACCGCTACGAAATCAAATATCTCCTCTCGGGGGCGCAGCGCGACGCGCTGGTTGAGCTCCTCGGGCGGCGCATGGCGCCGGATGTTTTTCCCCAATACCTGGTGCAGAACTTCTATTACGACACCGACGGCTGGGACGCGGCGCGCGCCTCCCTCAACCAGCCGGCCTATAAAGAAAAGCTGCGCCTGCGCTGCTACGGCGTCCCGGCGGGCGGCAGCGAGCTGCATCTGGAACTGAAAAGAAAGTACAAAGGCGTCGTGAGCAAGCGCCGGGTGTCCATCTCCGCCGGGGAATACGCCCCGGGCCGCGCGGGCGCGCTGCTCGCCCGGGAGGATTCGCAGGCCGCGCGGGAGATGGCGTTCTATCTGCAAAGGGGCCCCATAAGGGAAAAGGCCTTCCTGGCCTATCAGCGGCGCGCCTACGTGGGCATCGCCCGGGAGAACCTGCGCGTCACGCTGGATACGGACATACGCTTCCGGCCCGACCGTCTGGACTTCCTGCACCCGGACGCCGGGCTGCGCGTCCTGCCGAGCGACATGGCGGTGCTGGAGGTGAAGACCCCGGACAACATGCCGCTGTGGCTCTCCCGGGCGCTGAGCGGGGCCCGGCTGTATCCCGTACCGTACTCGAAATATGGGGTGTGCTATATCAGATATATTTTGCAAGCGCCCGAAAGGAATATTTCCTATGCCTGATTTCCTCTCCACAATAACCCAGAGCGTCACCCGCGCCATGCCTGGCGTCGGCGGGGTGCTGCTTTGCACGGCCTGCTCCCTGGTGTTCGGGCTGGGGATCGCCTTCGCCTACATGTTCCGCAGCCGCTACAGCCGCAGCCTCGCTATCACCCTCGTGCTGATCCCCGCGGTGGTGCAGATCGTGGTGATGCTCGTCAACGGGAACCTCGGCGTGGGCCTGGCCACCGCCGGGGCCTTCGGCCTGATGCGCTTCCGCTCCCTCCAGGGCAAGGCGCAGGAGATCGCCTGCCTGTTCTTCGCCATGGCTATAGGCCTCGCCACGGGCATGGGCTACCTGCTCTATGCGTTCCTGTTCCTGCTGCTCGTCGGCGGCGCGTATTTGCTGCTCACGCACAGCCGCTTCGGGCAGGGCAACGCGGACATCCGCGTGCTGCGCATCGCCATCCCCGAGAGCCTGGACTACGAGGCCCTGTTCGACGACGTGCTCGCGCGCCACACCGCCGAGGCCGAGCTGCAGCAGGTGCGCACCACCGACCTCGGCAGCCTCTATGAGCTGACCTACCACGTGCGCCTGAAGAGGGACGCCGACCAAAAGGCCCTCCTGGACGAGCTGCGCTGCCGCAACGGGAACCTGGCCGTCTCCCTGGGCAGGGAGCTGCGGGACTTTGAGGCGCTGTAGGACACCTCCTCGCATGGACACCCCCCGATGCCTTCGGCGCTTCCCCCCTCTAAAGAGGGGGGCTTTCTTTGCTCTCTACGAAAGCTGCGGATGAAACAGAAAAAAACCCCCTCTTTAGAGGGGGGGGGCGCGAAGCGCCGGGGGGTGTCCGCGCAGAGTGGTGGCGCGAAGCGCCGGGAGCTAGCCCTGCATCGCCTTAAACAGCTTCCTATTTGCCTTGTACAGCCCCTTATACAGCTCGAAAAACCTGTCATATTCCGGCTTCTTCGCCATATCGGGCGCGTAAAGCTTTGCGGCGGGGATGAGGGGCTTGACCTCTTGCAGGGAGGGGATGATGCCCATGCCCACCGCCGCCAGGGCCGCCGCGCCCACGCTGCCCACGTTCTGCGGATCGGCCACGGTCTCCACCGCGCGGCCCGTGCAGTCGGCGAGCATTTGGCACATCAGGTCATTCAAAGCGCCGCCGCCCACGAAGCGAACTGTTTTGCCGGTGGCGGTCTTCTTGTCCTGGGTCTCCAGCATCCAGCGCAGGTGGTACACCACGCCCTCCGCCACCGCGCGCGCAATCTGCGCCCTGCCGCTGTCCAGGTTCAGGCCGAAGAACATGCCCCGGGCCGCCGAGTCTTCAAACGGGCAGCGGTTGCCGTGGAGCCAGGGCGCGAACAGCACCCCGCCCGCGCCGATGGGCGCTTCTTCAGCCAGGGCCATGAGCTCTTCATAGCCGGCTATATCGAGAGTGTCCTTCACCCACTCCAGGCACTTGCCGGCGGTCTCCTGCTCGGCGAAGTAGTTGTACAGGCCCTCCTGGGCCCCCACGATGGCGGCGATGTTCGCCGTGGCGTCCACCATGCTCTTCTCCACGACGGTACCCACCCAGCCGCTGGTGCCGCAGTAGATATGCGTATCGCCGGGCGCGACGGCCCCCGCGCCCACGCCCACCAGGGAGGCGTCCCCGCCTCCGCCGAACACGGGAATGCCCTCCGCCAGGCCCAACTCACTGGCTTGCTGCGCGCATAAAACGCCCACCCGGGATTCGCAGGGGACGATCTCGGGCAGGTGATCGAATTTGACGCCCAGCATGTCGGCGACGGGCTTCGACCAGCCGTTTTTGTGGATGTCGTAGAGCAGCGCGGCGAAGGCGGAATCCGGGGTACGCACGCAGCGGCCCGTCATCCGGGCGATCAGCGCCTCCTTCACGTCCAGCCACTTGTATGTTTTGGCGAAGACCTCCGGCTCGTGGGCCTCCACCCACTTGTATTTCCACACGGGGTCCTTCACGCTCAGCGACGCCGCGCCGGTGTAACGCAGGGATTTCAGCAGGCGATATACATTGCCCCCGGCGATTTGCAGGCCGAAGGCGATGCCCTTCTTGTGCTCCTCCACGGCGCGCTGGTCCATGTAGCTCATGGCGCGGCGCAGGGGCAGGCCGTCCCTATCCACGAGGATCACGCCCTGCATCTGCGAGCAGAAGGAGATGCCCTCGATCCGCTCCGGCGCGAGGCCCGCCCGCGCCAGGGCTTTGCCGGTGGTCTCGCGCATGGCGGACCACCAGTCCTCGGGGTTCTGCTCCGCGCCGCCGCCGGGCAGCACGTAGAGCGGGTAGCCGCCTCCCGCCGCGCCGAGCAGCGCTATGGTTTCGCCCACATCAAAAATGCAGGTCTTCACGCCCGTGGTGCCGATGTCGTAGGCCAAAACGACCATGGGGAACCTCCTCGCCCTTCGTAAAGGGGAATTTATTTTTTCAGGTGCATTATAGCACGGTTTTCCACAAAAAACAATCGCTTTGCGAAAAATTATGCACAGACGCAGCAGCTGCCGCGTCTGTGCCGAACTCATCCCGCCGGCGAAACAACCCACCGCATCATCCGCCAAACCAGCCTCGCCACGTCCCGCAGGAGCGCGAACGCATCCTCTATCATAGCGCGATGTTCCTGTGCAAACAGGGACGCAGTGAAGGCAAGGCCACCGGGGGTCTTTCCGCCGCCCGCTTCGGCGCCTCGGCGCGCAGCAGGGCCGCGCGGGTGACGCCCGCGGCGGGATACTTCGCGAACAGATCCGTGGCGGCGCTGCCGGGGTCCATCATCACGGCCCTGCCGTTTGCGACACTGCGCAGCGCCACCCAGTGCCCGCCGTTTTTCACGGCCACGGCCACCTGGCAGCCCCGGTCGAGAAACTCCTGGAGAACAGCGAGCTTTTCGGCCTCGCTGCCCTCCAGGCGCGCCCAGGGGTTTTCCGCCGTGAGGCCCGGCACCGCCGCCGGGATGGCCTCCCAGATCAGGTCGTCGTCCCCGGTGAAGCCGCCCGCCTCTTTCATGTTCCGGGCAAACACGCCGGGGTCGAAGTCATCCTCGCCGCGCAGGCCCGCGTGCACGGCCAGGATGGCCACCGTGGTCGCCAGACAGCCGACTTTTTTCATGGTCTGGTTGGTGAGGACCACCGAGCCCCAGCGCGGGTCGGACTGCTTCCAATCATGGTAGGAGCCCTCCGCCGCAGCGCGTGAGGCAAGGCTAATGAGCATTGTAATGGCAATAAACAAGGCCATAATGCGTTTTTTTGCGTTGTGCAAGTCAATCACCTCCTGCTGAGGGATTATACTTGATTTACCGCGTGAAAGCAATGGAAAGTGATGGAGGATCGGTGCGAATCGAGCAGAAATGTCATTGTAGGGGACGGCCTGCGTGACGTCCCCGGGCGCAGAGAGCAAAGCCTGTCTTTCAGAGCCGGGGACGGCCTCCGCAGGCCGTCCCCTACGGTGTGCGCATCCGCAAACCGTTCATTGCCCATCGCCGGAACATCATTCCGGCCCTACGCCTTGTTCTTCTAGGCGGCGAGTATCACTCGCCGTAGGGCGCAACAACTCGCCGTACCCGGAAAACCCGGAAAATTTACATGAAAAGCTTGCTTTTTTATCAAAACCGTGCTATGATTACCCTGCGAAATTATCTTGAAAGGTGGAAAGCACAATGAAGAAAGTCTTATCTGTCCTGTTGATGGTGTGCCTGCTGTGCGCGGGCGGACTCGTCATTGCATACGCGCAGGAGGACATCACCGAGGCGTTCACGGATGAGCTCTTCCGGGCGGCGGTGTACGAACGCATAGGCAAAACCGAGCCCGATGAGCCCATCCTTGATACGGACGTGTCGGGCATCGCCTCGCTGGACGTATCCAACCTGGGCATCCAAAGCCTGGATGGGCTGGAATACTTCACCGGCCTGGTCACTCTCAACTGCCAGGGCAATGCGTTGGAGGAACTGCCCACGCTGCCTGTCGGCCTGCAATACCTGTACTGCCAAGGCAACGAGCTTACGGCGCTGCCCGCGCTGCCCGCCGGGCTGTTTTTCCTTAACTGCGGGGAGAATTTGCTCACGGCGCTGCCCGCGCTGCCCGCCGCGCTGGAGTACCTCCACTGCCAGGGCAATGCGCTGGAAACCCTGCCAACGCTGTCCGCCAAGCTCTGGACCCTCGACTGCGGCGGCAACGCGCTCACCTCCCTGCCCGCGCTGCCGAAGAGCCTGCGCTACCTCTACTGTAAAGAAAACCTGCTCGCCGGGCTGGACGTGACGGGCCTGACGCTGTTCAAGCTCGATTGCTCCCACAACCGCATGACGACCACCCACAGCGTGCGGGGCTTCGCCGGCGCGTGGGACGCCGTGAACTTCATCTACAGCCCGCAGGACGCCGAGCAGGCCGAATTTATCCCCGTCACGGGCATCGCCGGGCTGCCCACGGCCGCCACGGTGGGGACCCCCCTCGCCCTCGCCGGCGAGGTGACCCCCGCCAACGCCACCAATCAAACAATCGCTTGGAGCGTGGCGAACACGGGCGCAACCGGGGCGGTCATCACCGGCGGCGTCCTGCACACCACCGCTGCGGGCACGGTGACCCTCATGGCCGCCGTCGCCGACGGCACCGCCCCCGGCGTACCCTACCAGAGGACCTTCAGCGTCGCCGTTTCGGCGGGCGGCAGCGATTCGCCCAATACGATTTTCAACACCGGATACGAAGCGACGCTAATCAATTGGCTGCTGTTCATCTTCCTGTTCGGCTGGATTTGGATGTGGTTCTAAGAAAATGGCTATAAATAAGGGCTGCGCGAAAGCGCGATTGGAGGTTTGCATATGAGTTATGATATTTATACCGGGTTGTTAAAGGCGTTTCCACTGCCCACAGAAGGAAAAACGGACATATGTTTTACCTATGACAATAGCAATGCCCAATTCGCCGCATTGAAATCCATATACCCGATAGAGGCTGCTGCCGGTGACGGAGAGGATTTTGCAAGGGCATTGAATTTGCTGCATTGGGTATCGGAGAATGTTTGGCACAAGGGCAATTATGACAACCACGTCCCTTGCAACGCATTGGATTTGCTGAATTACGCCTATGGCAATAAAAAGAGGAATCGAATTAACTGCTTGGCTTTATCTTCCATTTTGACGGAGTGCCTGCTTGCTGTTGGGCTAAAAGCGAGAAGGGTTGGTATCATGCCCTGCTCTCCCTATGATGGCGACAACCATGTCGTCTCGCATGTTTTTATCAATGAAATGAACAAGTGGGTTATGCTTGACCCCACATATAACGCCTATTTTACAAACAAACAGGGTGAAGTCCTGAGTCTTTTGGAGCTTCGTGACTGTTTGGCAAATCAAGATTCCGTGTTCTTCAATGCTGAAGCGAAGTATCACAATCGCACATTGAACGAAAAAAGCAGAACGGCGAATATCAAGTATTTCGCGAAAAATCTATACTATTTCGCGACCTTTGAAAATAGCAGCTTTGGAAAATACACTTCCGCCGAAAACCGTCCTGTCCTTTTGTCTCCTCAGGGCTATGACACCAAAAAGGCAAGGATAGCCAACATCGAGTACCGAATCAAAAAATATGGTGATGGTCCTGACGTGCAAAGCTGGCTGGAGAGAGCCAAACAGGAAAAGCATTGCCATTGCACAGCTGTTGATTTTGAGCAATCACCCAATATCGCAGAAATCTCCCCGTCCGCCCGTTGAATATCGTAAAGCCGCCCGCCCTGCCGCCCCTCTCCCGCAATCGAGAGGGGCATTGTTTTGCCCCCGGCAATTAATTGGCGCTCCCCGCGGCAATTATTTGGCGCTTACCCCTTGAATTTGTGCAACATGTCTGTTATAATAGGCGTATAGGGGCGATATATCTGTTGTCCGCACAAAAAAACAAGGGGAGGCAAGCGCATGGACAGGCTGGAGCTGCCGCTGTATCTGTTCCACCAGGGGACCAACACCCGGGCCTACCGGCTGCTGGGCGCGCACCGCACGGCGGATTACAGCGCCACCGTGTTCCGCGCCTGGGCCCCCGCCGCCCGGGCCATGAGCGTGGTGGGCGATTTCAACCAGTGGGACAACACCGCCGCGCCCATGCGGCGCATCAGCAAAAACGGCGTGTGGGAGGCCGTCATCCCCGAGGTGAACCCCTACGCGGCGTATAAGTTCTGCGTCACCGGCAAGGACGGAAAACGCCGCCTGAAGAACGACCCCTACGCCTTCCATGCGGAGGCCAGCCCCGGCACGGCCTCAAAGTATTACACCGTAAAAGATTGTTATGCCTGGGAGGACGAGGCCTGGCTGCAAAAGCGCGGAAAGAAAAATATTTTCGCCTCGCCGGTGAGCGTATACGAGGTGCACCCCGGCTCCTGGCGCAGGTACCCGGACGGCGAGCCCTTCAGCTACCGAAAATTGGCGGAGGAGCTCATCCCCTACGCCAAAGACCTGGGCTACACGCACCTGGAGCTCATGCCCGTGACGGAGTACCCATTCGACGGCAGCTGGGGCTACCAGGTGACCGGCTACTTCGCCGCCACTTCGCGCTACGGCGAGCCGAAAGACCTCATGTATTTTATAGACAAAGCCCATCAGGCCGGTTTGGGCGTCATCCTGGACTGGGTGCCCGCGCACTTCCCGCGCGACGCCTCCGCCCTGGCCGAGTTCGACGGCGGGCCCTGCTACGAATACGCCGACCCCCGCAAGGGCGAGCACAAGCAGTGGGGCACGAAGGTGTTCGACTACGGCAAGCCCGAGGTGCGCTCCTTCCTGATGTCCAGCGCCATGTTCTGGCTGGACTACTACCACGCCGACGGCCTGCGCGTGGACGCCGTGGCCAGTATGCTCTACCTCGACTACAACCGCGAGAAGGGCCAGTGGCTCCCCAACGCCCGTGGCGGCCGGGAGAACCTGGAGGCCGTCTCGTTCCTTCAAGAATTGAACAAAGCCGTGTTCGAGAAATTCCCCGGGGTCATCATGGCCGCCGAGGAGAGCACCGCCTGGCCCCTGGTCACCAAACCCGTCCACGATGGGGGTTTAGGCTTCAATTTTAAGTGGAACATGGGCTGGATGAACGACTGCCTGCGCTACTTCAGCCTCGATCCGGCCCACAGAAAAGACCACCAACGCGCCCTGACCTTCTCCTTCCACTACGCTTTCTCCGAGAATTTCATCCTGCCGATTTCACACGACGAGGTCGTCCACGGCAAGTGCTCCATGCTCAGCAAGATGCCCGGGGACTACGCCGACAAATTCGCGGGGCTGCGCTCGTTTTTGGGCTATATGGTCGCCCACCCGGGCAAGAAGTTGCTGTTCATGGGGCAGGAGTTCGGCCAGTTCATCGAGTGGAACTACGAGCGGGAGCTGGATTGGCTGCTGCTCGATTACGAGAGCCATAGGCAATTGCAGGATTTCACCCGCGCTTTAAATATGTTCTACAAGCGCAAAAAGGCCCTCTGGGAAGTGGACAACAGCTGGGAGGGCTTCAGTTGGATCTCCGGCGACGATAACGTCAACTCCGTCATCGCCTTCCGCCGCGTCGCCAAATCCGGCAAAGAGCTCATCTGCGTGTGCAATTTCACACCCGTGACGCGCAAGGGCTACCGCATCGGCGCGCCTGTGGCCGGGGAGTATAAAGTTGTGTTCAGCACGGATGAGAAGAAATTCGGCGGCGCTGGGGTAAGCAAGAAAAAGCTATACCAAACCCTGCCTAAGGCAATGCACGGCCTGCCGTGTTCGCTGGAGCTGACGCTGCCGGGGCTTAGTGTGGTTTATTTGGAGAGGGTGGAGCCGCCGTCAAGCTTGCTTGGCAGCGCCAAAGACTGCAAACTGACAACTGAACGACTAATGACTTACAAGTTGGAAGACAAAAAGTTGGAAGGTTGATCTTGCCTGCGGCGGGCCAATGGCTCGCCGCCATACAATCCAGCGAATAGAGAAAGGACCACACAATGAAAAAGCTAGTCCTCGGCAGCCTCTTATTTGCATTGGGAATGCTCGGCGTGATTGCCATGATTGTGGCTGGAATTGTAACCACATGGAATCCAGTGGGAGTTGATCCTGGATTCTTTAAGGAGAGTTGGTTTACCGCCATTTACGGATTGAAAGCGCTCATTCCGTTCACACTTTTTTGCCTGATGAGTATCGTAGGACTGGCATTTTGTGTGCGCGAAGCATATCGCGAAAACAGCCGCTAAAATCTACCGTCTACCATCTAACATCTAAAGTCTAACAAAGGGGTGTATCCAATGCAACACCAAGAATGCATCGCCATGCTGCTGGCCGGGGGCCAGGGCAGCAGGCTCGGCGTGCTCACCCGGTCCATCGCCAAGCCCGCCGTGCCTTACGGCGGCAAATACAGGATGATCGATTTTCCATTGTCCAACTGCGTGAACTCCGGCATCGACACCGTGGGCGTGCTCACGCAGTACCAGCCGCAGGAGCTCAACGACTACCTCGGCAACGGCCAGCCCTGGGATTTGGACAGGGCCAATGGGGGGCTGCACGTTCTCTCGCCCTACCGGCAGATCTCCGGCACGCAGTGGTACAGGGGCTCGGCCAACGCCGTGTACCAGCACATCCCTTTCATCGAGCGCTACAGCCCCGAGCACGTGCTGGTGCTGGGCGGGGACCACATCTACAAGATGGACTACGCGAAGCTGCTGGCCTTCCATAAAGAGAAGGACGCCGCCTGCACGCTCGCCATGCTGGAGGTGCCCTGGGAGGAGGCGCCGCGCTTCGGCCTGATTGTCGCGGACGAGGACGGCACCATCCGGGAATTCGAGGAGAAGCCTGAAAAACCCACTAGCAACATGGCCTCCATGGGCATCTACGTCTTCACCTGGGAGAAGCTGCGGCAGTACCTGCTGGCTGACGAAGCCAACGCGGCCTCCAGCAACGATTTCGGCAAGGACGTCATCCCCGCCATGCACGCCGCGGGGGAGCGCCTGTGCGCCTACGCCTTCGAGGGCTACTGGAAGGACGTGGGCACCGTGGACAGCCTCTGGGAGGCGAATCTCGATTTGTTAAACCCAAAAATCGACATTGATTTGAACGATCCCGACTGGAAGATCTATTATCGCACGGCCGCCGCGCCGCCGCACTACGTCGCGGACAGCTCCCTGGTGCAAAACGCCATGGTGGCCGAGGGCTGCGTCATCGAGGGCGCGGTGGACTTTTCTATCCTGTCGCCCAATGTCGCCGTGGAGCCCGGCGCGGTGGTGCGCGACAGCATCCTCATGCCCGGCGCGCGGGTGAAGGCCGGCGCGCGGGTGCAATACGCCATCGTGGCGGAAAACGCCGTCATCGAGGAGAACGCCCGCGTGGGCGCGCGGCCCGAGGATACCCCGGAAAAAGGCCAGTGGGGCGTGGCGGTGGTCGGCGCGGGGCTGACGGTTGGAAAAGGCGCGGTTGTGGCGGCAAATGAGATGGTGGAGACGGATAGGAGGGCGGCCGGGTGAAAATTCTCGAAGGCGTCATTCCGTACCCCCTGGACTGCGAGGTGCGCCTGGGTTCCGTGTTTGCCTCGCTGCTCACATTTCTGAAGAAAGATATTCCGGACGAAATGCTGCCCTGCGACAACCCGGGCAGAAC
>WRDW01000052.1 GCA_009779995.1 Oscillospiraceae bacterium
CCGCTGCTGCGCACTTAGCATGATCACCGTGTTCTCCATATGACACCTCCTACAGTTCTTACCGTAAGTTTATCATATGTTGCATTGATTGTCAAGTATTAGTGCGGACTAGGTACTACAGCCTTGCGTTGATGATTGCCAGCAGGGCCTGCGTGCTCTGTTCCACGCTCATTTGCGTAGTGTCCAGCAGGATGCTGCCATCGGCGGGGCGCAGCGGGGACTCGGCGCGGTTCATGTCCGCCTCGTCGCGGGCGCGCACCTAGGCCAGGACCTTCTCGTAGGGGTCGGTTATGCCCTTGGCTTTTTGCTCTTCCCATCTTCGATGCGCGCGTTCTTCGGGGTCTGCCGTCAGATAAATCTTTATGTCGGCGTCCGGGAGGACGACGGTGCCGATGTCGCGGCCGTCGAGGATGCAATTGGCCTCCCGGCGGGCCATGCCGCGCTGGATTTCGAGCAAATAGGCGCGCACCCCGGGGATCTGCGCGACCTCGGCGGAGGCCCTGGCGGCCTCGGGGGTGCGGATGGCGTCCGTCGTATCGATGGGCACGGGCAGGCAGGCGGCCACGGCGGCCTTGTCCTTCGTATCGATGCCCAGTGCCATCACGGAAACGCCTATGCCTCGATACAGCGCGCCGGTATCGATATAGGTGTAACCCAGCGCCGCCGCCGCCGCGCGGGCGATGGTGCTCTTGCCCGCCCCGGCGGGGCCGTCTATGGCGATGATCACGGTCGCTTCGCTCCCTTACACCCTCACCGCCTGCGGGCGGAGCTCCCTCTAAAGAGGGAGCCTGGGGTCTTCTTCAAATTCTCAACATGTGCTCGGTAGGACACTCCGGCTCCCTCTTTAGGGGGATGCTCTCAAAGCGACCTCGCGAGGTCGCTTGCGCAGCGGGCGAGGGTGTTCGCTGCGCTGATTCCCGCCAGGTATCCCGTGGAGAATGCGATTTGCAGGTTGTAGCCGCCGGTGTAGGCGTCGACGTCGAGGACTTCTCCGGCGAAGTAGAGGCCCGGGCGCAGCTTGGACTCCATGGTGTTCGGCTGGATTTCGTCCACGCGCACGCCGCCGGAGGTGACGATCGCCTCTTCGATAGGCCTGAATCCCGTGATCGTGAGCTCGAAGCGCTTTAGAATAGCAATCAGGTCCTGCCTTTGCTCTCTCGTCACTTGATTGACTTTTGCCCCCGGGGGGATGCCGGTGCGCTGCACGATGACCGGCACGAGGCTCTTGGGCAGCAGCTCATTCAGGGCGTTGATGAAGTTTTTGTTGGGCGTCTGCGTGAAATCGCGTAAAATTCGCTTGTCCAGCTGCTCTTGTGTCAATGCAGGCTTTAAATCCAGTCTAAGATGATAGCGTTCGGGTTGCATCTCTCTCATATGAGAACTCGCGCTGAGGGCCATGGGGCCGGATACGCCAAAATGCGTGAACAGGATTTCGCCGAAGTCCTTGTATAGTACGCGGGAGAGCTTGCTGTCCCAGAGCTCCAGCGCCGTGTTGCGCAGCGAGAGGCCCATCAGCCTGGCGCAGAACCCCTCGTGGCACTCCAACGGCACCAGGGATGGCTTGGGGGTTGTGATCGTGTGTCCAGCCTGCTGCGCGAGAGCATAGCCATCCCCTGTAGAACCGGTTTTCGGGTAGGACACGCCGCCGGTGGCTATGATAGTTGACAGTTGACAATTGACAGTTGACAGTTGGGTAACTCTGCTCTGTACGAATTGTACGCCACTATTTTTTGCATATCGAACCAGGGCGTCGGCGACGTCGTGGGCGTTGTCGCTCTGTGGGAAAACCCTGTTGCCGCGCTCGACTTTTAATGGTACGCCCAGGGATTCGAGCAACTCCATTGTGTCGCTGGGCATGAACCGGCTGAACGCGCCGAAGAGAAATCTTCCGTTGACGGGGACGTTCGAGATGAGCTCGTCCAAATCACTGGTTTTGTTGGTGACGTTGCAGCGGCCCTTGCCGGTGATGCGCAGCTTCATGGCGGGCTTTTCGTTGCGCTCGATGAGCGTGACGGCTGCGCCGTGCCGCGCGGCCGTGGCGGCGGCCAGGAGGCCCGCCGGGCCCGCGCCGAGGACGATGACCTGTCTCATAGGCCCTCTTCCTGCTCGGGGACGGCGTAGACCTCGTACTGCGCCCAGATGCGCTCGAGGCTTTGCAGGGTATCGTATACCTTGTTGCCCCCGCTGCGGGCGCAGGCGGCCAGCAGGGCGTTGATGAGGCTTAAGGGGCCCACGAGGGAATCCACGAAGGAGACGCTGTCGCAGGCTGCGGTGAGCACGTGCTGCGAGAGCAGGGCGATGGGGGAACGGGGGCTGTCGGTGATCGCCACGGCGCAGGCGCCCCTGTCCCGGGCGAAACGCAATGCTCTTAAAGTACGGGTGGAATAGCGCGGGAAGCTGATGGCGATGCACATGTCCTTCTCGCCGATGCGCAGCAGCTGCTCGTAGGTCTGGCTGGCGCTGAAGGCGTCCACGTATTCCACGCCGGGGTGGAGAATATTCAGATTGAGCGCCAGAAAATTCGCCAGGGAAGCGGAGCTTCTTGTGCCCTGGATGTAGATGCGCTCGGCGCTGTTGATGGCCTCAACAACGGAACGAAACTCCTCCCGGGAGGTCTGCTCCAGGGTGCGGCGGATCATGTCGGCGTCGGCGGTCATCACGGATTCGAGAATTTTGTCGTTGCCGAGCTTGACGTCGCTGGCCTGGAGGCGCTGTATGCTCGTCAACCTGCTCCGGATCATATCCTGGAGGTATTTTTGCAGCTCGGGGTAGCCCTTCCAGCCATTTTCGGCGGCGAAGCGCACCACCGTGGATTCGCTCACCCCCACGGCCTCGCCCAGGGCGGCGGCGGTCATGAAAGCGGCCTTGTCGTATTCCCGCAGGATGTAATCCGCGATTTTCTTGTGCCCCTTGGAGAGGTGCTGGTAGTTGTTGGCGATCTGGCTCAAAAACGGCGGGCGGCTCATTTGTCGCCTCCCCTCAGAAGGCGCGGGCCTGCGCCTCTCAATTTGCAAGTTCCATTATACTGAATTGCAGGGGGAAATGCAAGAGAAATTTATTTATATCCGAAACAGCAAATCCCCATAGGCGGGGTAGGGCCAGTACGCCCGGCCCACCTCGGCCTCCAGGGCGTCAGCGAACGCGCGTATCGTGTTCATCTCGTCCAAGACAACAGTGCAGATGAAGCGTGCGGCCTCTTCCGGGCCGCCCAATTCGCGGGCCCCGTCGAGCACCTGCTCCAGCTTCCCCAGGTGCTCGTACAGCGCGGCGATGGAGAGGGAGATCGACGCGCACAACTGCGCCTCATAGGCGCCGGAGACGCCGAGTTCGCGCTTGCGCAGCGCGCCCTCGGCCAGGGCGGACGAAAAGGCCGACGCGGCGGGGAGGATGTCCCGGCGGGCCATGGAGAGCATGGTCTGGGCCTCTATTGTAATCACCTTGACGTAGTTATCCAGCAGCACTTCCGTGCGCGAAGCGATTTCCACGCGGGTGAGGACGCCGTGGCGCTCGAGCAGGGCAACGTTTTCGGGGTCGAGGTAGTGCGGCAGGGCCTCCGGGGCCGTGCGGCGGTTGGGCAGGCCCCGGGCGGCGGCCTCGGCTTCCCACTCGCCGCTGTAGCTGTCCCCGTTGAAGACCACGCGCCTGTGCGCGGCCCAGGCTTCGGCGATGATGCGATTGACTTCGACGGCGAAGTCCTCGGCCTGCTCGAGGCGCTGCGCGAAATCGGCCAGGACGTCCGCGACGGCCGTGTTCAAAATCATGTTGGTGCAGGCGATGGACTGGGCGCTGCCGAGGCCCCGCAGCTCGAACTTGTTGCCGGTGAAGGCCACGGGGGAGGTTCTGTTTCTATCTGTATTATCTTTGGGCAGGCGGGGCAGCACCGCCGCGCCGCTGTCGATCCAGAGGCGGCCGGGGTCGTCGTAGAGCTCGCCGGCCTCGATTTTGTCCAGGACTTCGCTCAGCTGCGCGCCCAGGAAGACCGACACGATGGTCGGCGGGGCCTCGAAGCTGCCCAAGCGGCAGTCGTTCCCCGCCGTGGCAGTCGATACCCTAAGCAAATCCGCGTAGGTGTCCACGGCTTTCACCACTGCCGCGAGCAAAATCAGGAATTGCATATTCTCGTGGGGGGTGCGGCCGGGCTCCAGGAGGTTTTCGCCGAGGTCGGTGGCGAGGCTCCAGTTGTTGTGCTTGCCCGCGCCGCTGAGATTCGCGAAGGGCTTCTCGTGCAGCAGGCAGGCGAGACCGTGCTTCGCCGCGATTTTTTTCAGCAGCTCCATGGTGAGCTGGTTCTGGTCGCAGGCCACGTTGGCGCTGGTGTAGATGGGCGTGATCTCGTGCATGGCGGGGGCGGCCTCGTTGTGCTCGGTCTTCGATAGAATGCCCAGCTTCCACAATTCTTCGTTCAGCTCCTCCATGAACTGCTTCACCCGGGGCTTGATGGCGCCGAAGTAGTGGTCCTCCAGCTCCTGCCCCTTGGGGGGCCTGGCCCCGAACAGGGTGCGCCCTGCGAGCAAAAGATCCGGGCGTTTCTCGAAGAGAGACTGGTCTATCAGGAAGTACTCCTGCTCGGGGCCCACGGTGGGATATACAGAGCGGGCGTCCGTATTGCCGAACAGGCGCAAGATGCGCAGGGCTTGGCGGCTCAGGGCCTCCATGGAGCGCAGCAGGGGGGTCTTCTTGTCCAGGACCTCGCCGCCGTAGGAGCAGTAGGCCGTGGGGATGCACAGCGTGTTGTCCTTCAAAAAGGCCGGAGAGGTGGGGTCCCAGGCGGTGTAGCCACGGGCC
Source organism: Oscillospiraceae bacterium (assembly GCA_009779995.1). Lineage (GTDB taxonomy): Bacteria > Bacillota > Clostridia > Oscillospirales > Acutalibacteraceae > WRMQ01. The sequence goes on from WRDW01000052.1 coordinate 4,786, forward strand.
TCGAAGGTGGCGCGCAGGCCCCCCGAGGGGAAGCTGGAGGCGTCGGGCTCACCCTGGATCAAATTTTTGCCGGTGAACTGCATGATCACCCGGCCCTCGCCCACCGGCTCGATGAAGCTGTCGTGCTTCTCGGCGGTGATGCCCGTCATGGGCTGGAACCAGTGCGTAAAATGCGTCGCGCCCTTGTCGATGGCCCACTCCTTCATAGCGGCGGCCACGGCGTCGGCCAGTTGGGCGTCGAGCTTCGCGCCCCGCTTGATGGTGCGCTGGAGGGCCTTGTAGGCGTCCTTGGGCAGTTTGTCGCGCATGACGGAATCGCTGAAGACGAGGGAGCCGAAGATGGCGGGGATGGTTGGCATGGGGGGACATCCTTTCTTGGGAGGATAAACAGGACTGTTAATGAGGCAAATACTTTTTGCAATGTTTGCAAATTCCCCGGGAAGAAAGTTTGCGGCCGCATATAAAGCACACTCCTTGCCGACGGCATTCTTCCTTTTTTATATCCAATTGTTTGAACTGCTCTGCCTTAAATTCTGGCCAGATATCTGTTCCATCATGGCGTAAAAACTGGGGATGATTTGACCAATCGAACGGTGAATCCTGGTATTCATAGTTGCGACAAACACTGAGACACAGGGATTCCCATATATGCTCCATGACTTTCACATCATCAACGACAACTCTTGTTATCTCAAAACATCCAATGAATGCATTATCGATGATTTCCACACCGTTGGGAATCAATATCTCGTGCAAAGCAGTGCAATTTTCAAAAGCACATCCATCAATCATTTTGAGCCCTTGGTTCAGCGTTATTTCTTGTAAACGTGTGCAATCACGGAACGCAATTATGCAAATCCTCTCTACGCTCCCTGAAAGAACAACGCTACGTAAGCCGATGCAATTTTGAAACGCCCCTTCTCCTATCTCCACAACCTCCTCCGGCACCACAACATCCACCGCCGCACCATGATATTTTTTCAACACACCGCCTACGATTTCAAAATCGCGGTTGGGCGCATTGATGATGACGTTTTGCGCCTGCACAGTGGTATTGTAGTGATTGATTGCCTTCTCCACAATGAACGGCGTGCCGCAGTGCTCGCAGACGGCGGCATCTTTAGCGGAATCGACTTGCAGGTTAGCGTTGCATTGAGTACATTTGGCTGGGGTGAATGGCATGGGGAGACCTTCTTTCTATATTTGTAATGAGTGAGGAAAGGCGCACGGGGGACGCCGCTGCGGCGGGGCGGTGCTCCGCACTGCTCCTCCGGCCCTGCGGGGCCGTGCTCCCTCACGAGGGAGCCGGGGGATTGTAGCCGCAACTGACATCGACGGCCACCAGGAGTGCCGCCTACGGCGGCAGTGCTCCGCACCACCCCCTCGGTGCTTCGCACCGGCCCCCCAAGGGGGGCATCCTGACTGTGACCGAAGGCGGGGTGGAACCGCACGGGGGACGCCGCTGCGGCGGGGCGGTGCTCACGGCCTCTATGGCCTTTGTGGCCGCAGCACGACCACCCCGCCCCTGCGGGGCACCCCTCCTAGGAGGGGAATGGGGGATTGGGCGGTTGCGGGTGCGTATGCCAAGTATAGCACAGATCGCGGCATTATTCAATGCTTTTATTTGATATGTCCACAAACATGCGCACGCCCGCCTCGTCGGCCTCCCAGCGGAAGGGCCAGCCCAAGCGCGCCGCCAGCACGCGGCACATGGCGAAGCCGTAGTCCTCCTCGGCGGGCGCATCGCCGCCGTCACTCTCCCCCTCGCTGGGCAGCAGGGGGATGAGCGGGCTCTGCCGGAGCACGGGGCCCTCCGTGCGCAGACCCAGCAGCAGCGCGGGGCCGATGGGCCGCATGTGGATGTGCAGACTCCTGCCTTCAGGAGCGCAGCGCAGGCAGCAGGCCAGCATCTCCTCGAGCAGGAAGAGCGCCTGCTCCCTCGGCGCGCGGACTACGAAGGGGGGCTCCTCCTCCGCGCGGCGCACGGCCACGCCCGCGTAGAGGAACGAGCGGCGCAGGCCGTTCACCGCCAGGTTCAGCAGCGCCGGGAGCTCGGTCTGCTCGGGCTGATTGGGCTGGCCGGGTTGGTCTGGCTGCTCGGGCTGGTCTGGCTGATTGGGCTGATTGGGTTGGCCGGGTTGGTCTTGTTGATTGGGCTGGTCGAGCTCCTCCAGGCGCAGCAGGGCGCGGGCGTAGGCCACCGTGGCGCGCAGGCGGCTGTTCCCGCGCAGCAGCGCCTCCGGGGGCGCGCCCCTGCGCAGCGCCTTCTCGCTCTCCAGCAGGCCGCCCGCGAGCTCCCGCAGCAGGATGTCGAAGAACGCGCGCTGCGCCTCGGGGAGCTTTGGCGGCTCCGGCACGGGCGCGCGCTGGAACGCGCCCCCCGGTTGGGCGTCGCCCCGTTTTTTCTCTTGTTTTGCGCCGCGCATTGTTTCGTCCCCCTTTTACACATTGCGTCTATTTTAGCACACTCTTCGGGCTTTTACAATATTTCTCATCAATAATACATGATATTGCCCCATGCACTGCCCATACTATGGGTGCTATGAAAAATGAATAGCAAATACACAAAACAAGTTTAGGAGTGAAACGCATTATGCCTACGAGTAAATCCACGAGCACGGGCAGCAAGAGCGCCGCCGCGAAGACCCTCGCCAAGGACGGCAGCAGCGCCTCCGCCCGCAGCAAGGCCGCCAAGACCCTCGCCGGCGGCAGCAACAGCGCGCGCGGCACCGCCGGCAGCACGAAGTCCGCGCCCGCCGCGAAGAGCAGCACCGCCAAAACCGGCGCCGCGAAGACCCTCGCCAAGGACGGCAGCAGCGCTTCCGAGCGCAGCAAGGCCGCCAAGACCCTCGCCAGCGGCCCACGCGGCACCAGCACCAGCTCGCGCGGGAGCACCGCCAGCAGCACGAAATCCGCGCCCAGCGCCTCCAACAAGACCCACGCGGCGAAGACCCTGGCCTCCGGGAACACCACGGCCAGCAGCCGCAGCAAGGCCGCCAAGACCCTCGCCAGCGGCCCTCGCGCCACCGCAAGCAACAGCGCGAAGAGCGGCAGCGCCGGCAGCACGAAGACCGCGCCCGCCGCGAAGAACAGCACCGCCAAGTCCGCCGACGGCCGCGGCCGCGTGACCTCGCAGGCGGCGCAGAAGGCCTCCCAGGCCTCCATGCAGCGCTACAAGATGGAGGCCGCGAAGGAGCTGGGCATCAACCTGGGGGGCAGCGGCAAGCTCACCCGCCAGCAGGCCGGGCAAATCGGCGGGCGCGTGGTGAAGAAGATGGTGGCGGCCTATGAGAAGGGGAACAAGTAATACTGAATGCTGAATTATCCTGAATGCAGCTAATACGAGCGATGACGCATATGAGTAAAGAGACGCACGGCATCTAGTGTTAGGTAACGAGCGCCCCCAAAATCCAAGCAATTAACGATTTTTCAAGGCTGGTGCAAACGGGGAACCGTATCAAACGAATAAAAAAACAAAAATTGCCCTGGCAACACCAAATCCGGGGCTGTTTTTGTTGTCGCAGTTGATGGGGATGATGTGAATCAGGCACTTGCCAGGCGCTCGTTTTTATGCTAAATTTCACACATCATCGCCACTGGGACTCCATTGGAAACTCCATACGGAAACCCTTGGCGTTCATAGTGCTGCGGGTTTTTTTCATGTTCTTTCCCCTCTCACAAACTCCACTACCAATTGCAGTTTTGCCAACAAGGTTTGTTCCACTTCATTGACTTGCTTTAACGTATCCCTTACGCTTTCGTTGACTTCTATCATTTTATCAACATCGTTTGTGTTCGCGATTGCCGCCTGGATTTTCTCCCCTTCCGCGTTTATGACGTGCGCAAGCGCGGCTTCTCCCAGCGCTATGCTTCCCATGATCTGCGCCGCCGCTTCGCAAACGTCTTTACACGGCTCCGGGGGACAGGGAGGGCATGGAGGCGGGCACGGAGGACAAGGCGGCGGACAAGGCGGACAAGATGGCTTCGGCGGGCAGGGCGGCGGTTCGGGACAACAGCCCATCACCATGTCAAAGAGCGTGCGGTTATTCTGTGAGCACTCGTATGCCATTGCGAGCAGCAGCAGCTTCAGCTCATCTCTCATGGCCTCATTCTTTCTAAACAAAAATGCTCACAGAAAACGCCTCTGGGTTTATCTATATGACAATGCGGTGACAAATTTGACGGGGCGGCATATGATGGAGGGAAGAATCCTTTCCGCAACATAAGGGCACTTCATATTTTAGGTAAAGGGAGCGGGTTTGAGATGTCAATGCCCCGTATTGTGCTTCCGCCGGGCTTGTCGGAAGAAAACGCACTTGCAAATATTATCGCATCTATCGCCCTCGAAGAAGCCGCGCTCGCCCACATCATCAACGCGGAGGGCGAAAAAATCCAAAGGGTCGTGGGAACCTTCGTGCCGGAAGGCGAGACGGAGCCGATGGAGCCTCTCGTGCCCGCGCCGGACGCAGAGGACATGCAGGCGATCAATACCACTGTGGGCGATATGATGGAAACGATTTCGAACATCGAATCATCGCTGCATAGTAAGCTGAGAACGGTTTTGGCCGTCCTTGAGATTCCGCCGGCGGTGTAATCGCGCCATGCATACGAACGGCAAAAATACGTATAAGAATGGAGCAAGTTCCCATGTCGATGCCTGCCATTAATATAGATGAAATAGACCCGAGGGACGCGCTGGCGGCTATCATGGCATCCATCGCGCTGCAGGAGGCCGCAGTCGCACATATCCTGAATGCCGAAGGTGAAAAAATCCAGGCCGTTGTCAACCTGGAGGAAGCGACGCTTGAGGATTTGCAGGGTATCAACGAGTCTGTCAGCGGCCTGGTCGACAGCGTCTCGTCCCTGGCGGGCGAAATACAGAGAAAGCTGCGCACGGCCATGGAGGCCCTGTATCCCGGCGAGCTGCCCGAGATTGAAGCGACCCTGACCGTCAGAATCGTAGATGGAGCAGGGTTGCCTGTCAACGCGGCGGACGCCGCGTTCACGCTGATCAGCAATACGGAGCCTACAGTCCAGTTTACATCCTTCCCGGTGGGCAGCGCGGTGCGCATCAACAATATTCCGCCCGGACTATATACGCTGCAGCAGACAAGTCCGGCGGATGGCCATGAGATTGACGAGTTCCCGCACTGCGTCGAGGTGCTCAGCGACGGCTCCATACGCTTCGACGGCGCCGACGCCAGCATACACCCGCCCACCGTTGTGAACGTAGCCGAATAATACTGGCCGCAAGCTTTCAGAAAGGATGCGCCGCCCATGTCAATGCCCGATATTACTTTGCTGCCAATCGATCCCCGGCTCGCGCTGGCGAGCGTCGTCGCCTCCATCGCGCTGCAGGAGGCCGCTGTCTCGCATGTCCTGAATGCCGAAGGCGAAAAAATCCAGGCCGTCGTTGGCATGGAGGACGTGACGGTTGAAAACTTGCAGGACATCAACCTTTCGGTGGGGGGAACAATGGACAGTGTGGCTTTGCTGGAAGACGTTTTGCAGAACAAGCTGCGCACCGCCCTCGATGCGCTCTATCCGACGGCCACCTTCACAATCAGCTTTGTTGACAGCGTAACGGGGGACCCCGTGGACTGCCAATGCATCCAGTGCACGCTGACCAACCTCGGACCGGGAGGAGAAATTACCACGTTTGTCGCGCACGGCTCTTCCATTACACTTGCCGGTCTGAAGCCGGGCAGTTACACGCTGGAAATGGATGACCCCTGCGCGGGATACCTGCTCAACGACAGCGTATTTCATATAGTTGTGGATGCCATGGGCAACGCGGCGTTCAACGGCGTCGATGTCGAAGATGTCCCTCCCGTCATCGAGCTGGCCGAGGATACAACCAGAATGGCGGCGCAGGCAACCATAACAGCACCGGCAGCGGCAGCGCAGGAGACCGTACCGGAACCTAAAACGCAGCCAGAAGCAGCCGAACAGGAGACCTTGGCAGAACCCGCCGCGGTGCCGGCGGATACCCAATACACCGTATGTACATTGACCAATCAGGCAACGGGGGACACATCCACATTCTATCCGGACGGCGATTTCCTCACCTTCCCCGATCTGGAGCCAGGCAGCTACACCCTGAAGATCGTCGATGTCTGCGAAGGATACCCGCGCAGCGAAAAGGCGTTCTGCATTGCTGTGGACACTGGCGGCAATGTTACGTTCCAAGAAGCCGCCGCGGCAGCGCCGGAACCGAAAGCGGCCGCAAAGGCACCGGCCTATCGCGCCCTGCGCATAAAGAGGCGGGCCTTCGGGCAGGGAGAGACGCCCCAGGCGCGTTGATACGGCCAAAAAACCGGCACCGCTGAAACGTCCCTGTTTCGGCGGTGTTTCATGGATTTGGAACGCCCGTGTTTTGGTTGAATATAGTATAATAAAAGGAGGTGCCGCTTATCGCTGCATATCCTGTCAGCAACAGAACAGAGCTCGGAAGCGCGCTTGCCAGCGCCGACGCTGCGATTGACATCATAGTGACGCAAAGCTTCAGCGTCACCTCCGTCGTGGCGATTTCGGCCGCGAATAAAGCCATAACCATGACATCCGGCGCGGGAGGGCCTTTTACGCTTCTCCGGGGTGCGACTGGGAATTTGTTTACGCTCACGGGCGCGAATACCACCGTGACGCTGACAAACATTATCATAGACGGCAACAAAACAGCCGCACCCTATGCGACCAGCGCGGGGGGATGCCTGTTTTATGTCAACGTAGCCGCGCCGGTGATACCCGATCTCGTCATCGGCAGCGGCGCGGCAATCCAAAATAATAAAACCACTACAGGCAACGCATCCGGCGTGATCGTGAATGCCAACGGTTGGATCCGGCTTCAGAACGGCGGCGCGGTCCGTTATAACGACGGCGGCAGCACCGGCGGTGTTTATTTGACCGGATCAGCAACGGTTCATTGCAGAATGGATATTTACGGCGGCAGCCTCGGCCACAACACGGGAACCAGCGTGGGCGGGGTTTACGCAGTGCAATCGCAGCTGCACATGACAGGCGGCAGCGTTGCCTACAATGTCGGCGTCAACGGCGGCGGCGTCTATGTCAACACCAATTCCACTTTCACAATGGACGGCGGCTATGTGGAGTACAACTCCACGGCGGGCACCGGCGCGGTGCACGGCGGCGGCGTCGACCTTTCCGCCGCGGGCGCTTACTTCGTCATGAACGGCGGGTTTATCCAATACAACAGCTCGCCCTTCGGCGGCGGCGTA
>WRDW01000053.1 GCA_009779995.1 Oscillospiraceae bacterium
ATTGCGTTTATTTACTGTCAAACAGATTTTTTCAAAGCCGCATTCAAATTGGCATAATGCGATTGCTTCGTCCAGAAAACTCCGCGAGATGCCCTTGTTGCGAAAATCACTATGAACAAAAAGTTTGCAGAGCGATAAATACTCCTCATGGGGGACAATCGCACAATAGCCGAGCAACCTGCCTATTAGGAATCGTCGATAATTAAAGTCGGCTGTATGCACGGCGAAGCTGTTTGTTATCCCACCACATGCTTCGGAAAGTGTCAAGGTTATTCTTCTACGATTCCTTATCGTTTATAATGCTTATACCTCCTGAATCAGCCAGATTTCGTCTTGTGGAAGGGACAGCATGCGGCCGCCTGCTTCTCCAACGCAGACGACCTCCTCCTGGCAGAGCCGGCCGAAGCTGGTCAGGATGGCGGGTTCCAGGGTGAATGTCATGTTCTTTTCCAGCGTCTTGTCGAGCTCGGGCATGGCGGGGGAGTAGCCCGCCTTGATGCCGCCGTTGTGCGCGAACAGCCCCAGCTCATGGCCATAGCCGAATTTCCAGCCCTGCTCGTATCCGCACTCCAGCATAATGCGGTTGCCGATGGCGGTCAGGTCGTCGGAATGGACGCCCACTTTCATGGCTGCGCATACCTCCCAGTTCATCCGTTGAATGGTTTTGAAGGCGCGTTGCACCTCGTCTGGCGGCTGGGTTTCGCCCTCATGCAGAGCGTAAAAGGAACGCTGATTATCCGAAGCGAAGCCGTCAATGCGCACGCCCAGATCCACATTGACCAGATCGCCGGGCTGAATGTACACGTCGGACGGTGGGGTCTTGCAATTGTAACTGGAGCGCGCGCCCACCGATACGTACGGATTGCCGCCCCGGTGCCAGGAGTAGCCGTAGCCCTTGCGGTCGATGATCGATTGGAACAACCGCTGTACGTCCATGCCTGACATGCAAAGCCGCATCCGAAGGCGCGCTTCCTCGAAAATCTTCATCGCCTCAGCCACTGTGTGCGCGATTTTTTCGACCTCCAGGTCGCTCTTTTTGCCGCGCACGCACTTCATGATCGGCGCGGAACTGACCAGTTCGCCCTGAAAGCCCGCCGCCTCAAGGCAGCGGCTGAGCATCAGGAACTGCGTGTGGGTCAGCCCGTCAGAAGACGGGTCGCTCACAGAAGTGTCGATGGCGATCCTTTTGAGGGGCCTGCGCTTTAGCGCCTCCGCGACCATCGGCTCGTATTCGTCAAGATTCGGGTATACGATCACTTCCGTGAACAGCTCCGACGCAGCCAGTTCTTCCGATTCGATGTACGAAACAATGGCGGCGCGCCCACCATCTCTGGTGAGGATGAGCGTTGTCCGGCCCATGAGCTCAGCAGGCATGAGGTGCAGGAGCGCCGGTTCGCCCAGGATCGAGGTCTCTCGCCCGGTAATGACCCAGGCGTCTATCCCGTGCGCGCGCATGGCCTCATGGGCGCGCTCATAGCGTGAATTCAGAATTGCATTCATTGTTGCTCTCCTTCGCTGTTGCTCCCCTTCATTGCGCGCGTGCAGCACGCGACGTGTCCGGGGGCTATTTCCTGAAGCGACGGTGTCGTGCGCGCGCATTCCTCGGTTTTGTACTTGCAGCGCCCTTGGAAACTGCACCCCGCAGGCAGGTCGATGGGACTGGGCAACTCGTCCGCCAGCTCCACATGCACCCGGTTCCGCTCGACGGCGGGATCAGGGATGGGGATCGCCGACAACAGGAACTCCGTGTAGGGATGCGCCGGGTTTTTGTACAGCTCGGAAGAGAGGGCGATCTCCACGATGCGTCCTAGGTACATGACGGCCACGCGGTTGGAAATATACTTGACCATCGCAAGGTCGTGGGCCACGAACAGGTAGGTGAGGTTCAGCTGGCGCTGCAACTGTTTGAACAGATTCACCACCTGCGCCTGGATGGATACGTCCAGCGCCGAGATGGGTTCGTCGCATACGATGAACGAGGGATTCACCGCAAGAGCCCGCGCGATGCCGATTCGTTGGCGCTGACCACCGGAAAACTCGTGGGGGAAGCGTCCCGCGTGCTCCTGTGAAAGCCCCACCATTTCCAGCAGTTCATGCGTGCGCTTGCGGATGCCCTTGGGCGGGAACAGCTTGTGGATAACCATGCCCTCGGCCACGATCTCAGCGACCGTCATGCGCGGATTCAGCGAACTGTACGGGTCCTGAAAGATCATCTGCGCACGCTTTGCGTAGGCCCGTAGCGCTTCATCGCGGATGCCGGAAATATCCTGCCCCTCAAAAAAAATCCTGCCGGACGTGGGTTCATAGATGCGCTTGATGGTCCGGCCGAGCGTGGTTTTGCCGCACCCGCTTTCCCCCACCAGCCCGAGCGTTTCGCCGTGGCGGATGTCGAAGCTCACCTCGTCCACCGCCTTGAGCGTCTGCCCGCCGGGCAATTGAAAATGCTTCGACAGCGCTCGTACTTCGACCAGCTTGTCGCTCATGCGTCACCCACCTCTCCCGCGTAGACCGACTCGAACCGCGCCCTGACCGCTGCCGCACCCGGATGCGCCAGGTGGCAGCTGACCAGATGATCCGGCCCCGTCTGCGCTTCTTCCGGCATGACCGTGAAGCAAGCCTTCATCGAAAACTTGCACCTGGGCGCGAAGGGGCAGCCTGCCGGCGGGCACAGCATATCGGGCGGCGACCCCACGATGTACTGAAGCTCCCCTTGCTGCTCCTTGTCCAGCCGGGGCACGGAGGCCAGCAGCGCGCGCGTGTACGGATGGTGCGCGCCGGAAAAAAGCGCCTGTACCGGGCCGCTCTCCACAATCTTTCCGCCGTACATGACCAGCATGCGCTCCGCCATGCCCGCCACGATGCCCATGTCGTGGGTAATCAGCAGGAGCGCCATGCCCGCGCTTTGGTTGAGATGTTTCAGGATGTGCAGGATTTGCGACTGGATGGTAACGTCCAGCGCGGTGGTAGGTTCGTCGGCGATGAGCAGTCGGGGCGTGAGCGCGATGGCGATGGCGATCATCACGCGCTGGCGCATGCCGCCGCTCAGTTCGTAGGGATACTGCTCCAGGCGCCTCTCCGGGCTGGGGATGCCCACCTTTTTCATCAGCTCGAGAGCGAACGCCTTGGCCGCCCTGCGGTCCATCCGGCGGTGGCTGACAAGCCCCTCGATAACCTGCGCGCCGATCCGGCTGGTGGGATTCAGGCTGGTCATGGGGTCCTGGAACACATAGGCGATTTCCGCGCCCTTGATTTTCCGGTATTGACGGAAGCTGTACTTTAGGATGTCTTCACCCAGGTACACCACCTGGCCACCCGCGATCCGCGCCGGAGGAGAGGGCAGCAGGCTCACAAAACTCTGGGTCATTACGCTTTTGCCAGAGCCTGATTCGCCCACGACGGCCAGCCTCTCGCCCTCGCGCACCTGAAAGCTCACGTCGCGCACGGCTTGCACCTGACCGGCATAGGTATCAAAGCACACGCTCAAATTCTTTACGTCCAACAACACGCCGCTCATCCAGCCACCTCCTAGCGCCTGAGCTTCGGGTCCAGCGCGTCCCGAAGCCCGTCGCCGATCAGTTGCAGCGACAGCATGGTGAGGCTGATGCACACGCAGGGGATGAGCAGCCTGAACGGATACGTGTAAATCTGCTTCATGCCCATGCTGACCAGCAACCCCCAGCTGGTCATAGGCGACTTGATCCCGATGCCGATGAAGCTCAAAAACGCCTCGGAGAAAATCGCGCCCGGAATCGCGAACGTCATGTTGATAATGATGACGCCCATGGTATTGGGGATCATGTGCTTCAGGATGATTCGCCGGGTGTCCGCGCCCAGCGACTGCGTCGCGATCACATAATCCTCGTTTTTAAGCGACAGGATCTGCCCGCGCACCAGGCGCGCCATGGAAAGCCAGCCGGTCAGCGTTAGTGCCAGCACCATGGGGAAGAATCCTGCGCCGGTGATCAGCATGAGCAGCGTCACCCATACCAGGTAGGGAAACGCCATCAAGAATTCCACCAGCCGCATGATGAATTGATCCACCTTGCCGCCCAGGAACCCGGCGGCACTGCCCGCTAGGATGCCTATGACGGCCTGCATGAGCGCAGCCAGCAGCCCGATGATGATCGACATGCGCCCGCCGGTCCACACCCGCGCCCAGAAGTCCCGGCCCAGCTCGTCGGTTCCGAACCAATGCTGCGCGGAGAACCCCTGGTTGGCGCTGGAAAGGTCGCTGGTATTGTAGCTGTAGGGCACCAGAAGCGGCCCAAAAACGCACAGCAGCACAAACAGGATCAGCAATATCAGGCCCGCCACCGACGCCCGGTTCTCCATAAAGCGCCTGCGGGCGTCCTGAAAATACGTATGGCTGGGCCTGCTAATGCGGTCGGCCTCCTGCGTCATGACGCCAACCGGCTCGAACATGTCCGGGGAAGGCGTCCATTCCCGCGTCGCATTCTCCATTTCGATCTGCCCTCCCAACCTCATTCCAGCTTGATCCTCGGGTCGATGAGTTTGTACACGATATCCACCAGCAGGTTCATGAGCACGAGAAACGCCGCGAAGAAGACCGTTAGCCCCAGCACCAGCGTGTAGTCCAGGTTTTGAATGGAGGTTACGTAGTGCCGCCCCAGGCCCGGAATGCCGAACACGTTTTCCACCACAAACGTGCCGGTAATCACCATGGCCACCATGGGGCCCAGCAGCGTGACGATGGGTAGCAGCGCGTTGCGAAGCTGGTGCCGCGTCACGATGGCCAGCTTTGAGACGCCCTTCGAATTCGCGGTCCTGACAAAATCGGACTGGATGACCTCCAGCATGCTGGTTCTCGTATACTTGGCGATGGTGGCCAGCATGCCCAGCCCCAGGGCGAAGGTGGGCAGCACCGTGTGCCAGCCACTCTCGTACTGCGCCACCGGAAACCATTTCAAATGCACCGCGAACAAGTATTGCACAAAAAATCCGATGATGAACGACGGCACGGAGGTGCCGATAATGGCCAGCAGCATGGTCAGCGTGTCCATGGCTTTGCCCCTCCGGTACGCCGCGATGATCCCCAGGATCAACCCGGCCGTCAACGCGAAAGCCAGCGCCCTGAGCCCCAGGTCCAGCGAATAGGGAAAAGCCGACGCGATGATGGAATTGACCGACACGCTCCGAAGCTTGTAGCTGACGCCCAGATCCCCTTGCAGCAGGTTGCCTAGGTATGTGAAGTACTGCTGCCACACCGGCTTGTCCAGCCCATAGTATCTGTATAGGATCTCCTTGCTGCCCGCCTGCATCTTCTCGCTGGTGAAGGGGCTCCCCGGCAGCAGCTTCACCACGAAGAAGGTCGCGGTTACCAAAATGAACAGCATCAAAAACGACGCCAGCGTCCTGCGCAGGATAAACTTCAGCAAACTCATCCCTCGTTTCGGGGAGGGCGGCTGGAGGGTTGCCCCAGCCGCCTTAGCCTGTCAAAAGGTTGTTTCCGCGGATTATTCCATGAGCTCCGCGTAGCGCACGTCGAAGCGCGCGCCGAACACGTTGATGCCTACGTTCGCGAGCTTGCCGCCTCTGAGCAAGAGGGGTGTGCGGGCCATGTACAGCGGCAGGATGGGCGCTTCGGTGAGCAGGATCTCCTCGGCCCTGGAGAGCATGTCGTTGCGCGTCTTCATGTCGCTCTGCGCGTTGGCCTCGGTGACCAGCTCGTAGTACTCCTTGCCCTCCCAGCCGGTCTTGTTCCAGCCGCCGCGGCTGTCCCACATGTCCAGATAGGTGAAGGGATCGTCGTAGTCCGGACCCCAGCCGGTGCGCACGATGTCGTAGGGCTGGTTGTACAGGTTCTCCCAATACTGGGCGAACGCCAGCTGCCGGACCTCAATCTCGACCCCCAGCGTCGTCAGCCAGACGTCCTGCAGGTACTCGGAGATGGTTCTCTGAATTTCGGCATCGGTGGTAAAGAAGTCCATGCTCGGCAACGCGTCGACCGAAGCGTAACCCAACTCTTCCAGCGCTTTGTCCAGATACGCCTTAGCTGCCTCGGGATCAGCCTTGGTCTTGTGATACTTCTCCCTCAGGTCGTACTCGGCATGGTCGCCCCATTTGCCGCCTAGCTGGTCGGAAATGACCGGGTTGACAACGGTGGTCGAGGGCGTGTGCATGGGGAACAGCGCGGCCACAAAGGCCTCGCGGTCGATCGCCGCGGAAAGCGCCATCTGGAAGTTCCTGTTGGAGGTGATCTTGGCGTGCTCCTCGTTGATGCCCTTGTGGGACAGAGCGATAAACTGGACGCCGCCCGCGTTGAGAAACTGGAATTCAGGCGTATCTTGATAGACGGGCACCATGTCGGGTGTGGGGGCGAGATCCAGGAAGTCCACGTCGCCCACGTCATACATATTTTTTCTCGTGTTGCCGTCCAACACGTACAGCATGCTAATCTCTTCGAGTTTGATGTTGCCGGCATCCCAGAAATCCGGATTCTTCACGAACACCATGCGGTCGGAGTGCGCCCACTCCTTAAACAGGAACGCGCCGTTGCAGGCCATCTTGTCGGGCGCGGAGCCGTAGGCGTCGCCGTACTGCTCGACCAGGTCGAGGCGGATGGGATACATGGGGCTGGAGGCGAACAGCGTCACCATAAAGGGATATGCCCCTTCCAGGGTGACTTCGAGGGTCTTCTCGTCGATGACCTTCACGCCCAGTTCCGACGGATCCAGGGTCTTTTCGTTGACGGCCGCGGCGTTCTTGATCGGGAAGATCAGATAGGCGAGGTCCATCGCATCCTCGCGGGTCAGCATGCGCACCCAGGTATCCGCGAAGTCGCCGGCCGTGACTGGCTTACCGTCCGACCACATGGCGTCGCGCAGATGGAAGGTGTACACCGTGCCGTCCTCCGACACGTCGTAGGATTCCGCCATGCCGGGCGTGACGGCACCGTTGACCACGTCCAGCAATCCCTGGAACGCGAAGCCCAGCGCGGTGGACGTGGTGGAGTCGTTGCCTACATGCGGATCCATCGAGATCGGCTCGGTCTCGTAGACAATTTTGATCTTTTGTTCCGGGGCGGCGAAGGCGGTAGGCAGGGAAAGGGAAAGCAGCAGCAATAGGACCAGGAGCACCGACAGGGATCGCTTCATGGGGACATCTCCTTTCAAGTTTGGGTACCTGCTTTGGGTTGCCTACATAACATGCCGCAGCATGTCATCGACCGATTATTTGCCCGCGAGCCAGCGAATGATGTTATTCCAAAGCGCCGAGTAATGCGCCCACTCGTACATGGCCTTGGGCGCCCAGTGCGGCGTGCAGTCGGTGGCGTAAGCCAGCGTGCGCCCCTTGCCAACCTCGCGCACGGAGAGAATCGGGTCGTCTTCATAGCGCACGAGCACCTTGCCCTCGGGCCGAAGGATCAGCCGGTTATACCCCAACACGTACGGCCAAGCTTCGGGCAGGCCGGCCACAATCGGGTGGGACCCCGGATCGCACACAAGGTCCGCGCCCTCGGGCACCTCCGTACGATCGTCGTAGGGCAGCAGCGTTACCGGCAGAATCCCCTCAATGGACGTGTCCTTCCATTTGCCCTTGGCCTCGACACCCTGGAACGTCATGTAGCCACCGATCATGCCGAAGCCGCCGCCCTCCTCGACGTACCGTCTTGTCAGCGACAGGAGGTTCACGGCGCGCTCGCCGGAGCGCACCATCTCCGGGAGCAGCAAGAATGTGTTGCTGCCCACGTCGCTGAACAGGATCACGTCGTACGTGCGAAGCGTCTGCATATCGCGAGGGTAGTTCTCCGGCACTAGGTGGCAGGGGATGTGCGTGAACCTGTGGCCCAGCCCTTCAAATAGGTTCTTCATGATTCGCGCGGATTCGTGATACCTTGCGCCCGTAAAGAAGTCGTATCCCTTGTACTCAAGCGTCTGCACCATTACCGACTCGCCCACAAAAAGAATGGACACGGGCTCTCCCATGGCATATCACCCTCCTTCTATTCCAAAATCGCCCTGTGCGAGTTGCCAACCACCAACTGGGATGTAATGCTGAGCGATTGCGGCGCGCCGCTCTTCTCGATCCTTTTCATTGCCAGATCCGCCGCCATGCCGCCCAGACGCTGCGTATCCTGCTCGATTCGGGTCACCTTCAGCGCCAGCAGCTCCGACGCCGATACGTCGCCGTACGCCACCAGAGAAACTTCGTCCGGCACATGTATGCCCATCTCGTTGAGCACGCTTAACGTGATCTCGGCACGCCGATTGTTCGTGGCGAAAAGCGCCGTAGGCCGCTGGTTTTCCGGGACACCCTCAAACAACGCGCGCACCGCCTTGTAGCAGCCCTCGTAGCCGCGCACCTCCACCACATGCTCGGGATGGACCGGCAGCTTGCGGGCGGCCATGGCCCGTCGGAACCCCTCGTTCCTTCTGCGTGAGGTGTCCACGTTGCGTTCGCTGTTGACGATCCCGATGCGGCGATGCCCGTTTCGAATGAGAAATTCCGTAAGTTGCTGCGCGCACAGCTCATTTTCTTCGGACACCATGTCGATGTCCAACCCCGGGATCGACCGATCGACGAACACGATGGGCATGTCGTGCCGCCGCTGGCGCTGGAAGTAGCTTTCCTCAACCTGGCATGTGCTCACAATGAGCGCCTCGGCCTTTTTTTCGAGGAAGATATTCACAATGCTTTTCTCTTTTTCAGCGCACTCGTCGGAGCTGGCGATCATCAGGGTATAGCCGTTCTGGCTTAGCCGCCGCTCAATTCCCTTGATCAACTGCATAAAAAACGTGTTTCCCACGTCCGGTACGATGACGCCAATCAGTTGGGTTCTTTTCATCTTGAGGCTGCGCGCCACGCCGTTGGGCACGTAGTCCAACTGCTCGATGGCCTTGAGTACTGTGGCGCGCGTTTTCTCGTTCACGGGATAGTTGCCATTTATGACGCGCGATACCGTCGAAAGCCCTACGCTCGCCGCGTTCGCTACGTCACGTATGGTCACCTTGCCCATAACACAACCTCCCACGAATAGAAAACGTTTTCTATCCGTTGTTACTTTATTTTAGCGCAACCATGCGCACGCGTCAAGAATATTTTGCTGCTCGTAATTCATGAGTAATTCACGGCCGATATTTCGGGATGAACATAATATGGTACATGCAATTCCATTTGTGTGTGCTAAACTCTTGTTGTCATCCACTTGATGGCCCTCCTTTTTGTCTATTCGTGCGGCTGGCTAGACCGCTTTCTGTATAGACTTTGAGGAGGTTTTTTCCATAGC
>WRDW01000054.1 GCA_009779995.1 Oscillospiraceae bacterium
AAAAACGTTTTGCTATCGGCACGAACCCCGAAAAACATCTCGAGCGTGTTCTGTTGATGTGATGCAAAAAAACCGGGCTAGCCACGTCTGTGGCGGCGGAATATGTTCATGCGTTTGTCGTGGCCTCAAATGCAAAAGGGCTTGATTTTACTAAAAATCCATGGTATAATAGAGGAGGGGTGATTTCCGTAAAGAACTACAACTCCACCGTGGACGGCGTGGTGCTCACGCACTCCGATATGCTGCTGGAAAACCACGCCCGGCGGGTGGTTGTCCGTTTTGAGCGCCCGAACGAGCACGGGTTCGACTTTGCCGAGGGCCTTCTGCCGGAAAACATCATCACCAAGTCCTATGGTTTTTCGGAGGACGAGCTGTTCGAGCTGCGGGAATATCTGCGTTGCAACGCGCCGTTGATTTGGGAGTTTTCGCAAGAGGATGGAGGTTACTATGCCAAAAGTGCTGCGTGATGATATAAATGTCGCCGAGTGGTATCGCCACTTTGGCGTTTAAGTGAGGATTTATGCTCATCGTTTTGGAAGGCCTGGACGGCAGCGGCAAGAGCACGCAGCTCGCGCTTTTGCGTGACCGGCTGCTTTCGCTGGGGATGGAACCCGTGACCATCAAGCTGCCCGACTATGAGGCGGAATCCAGCGCGCTGGTGCGGCAGTACCTCGCCGGGCGCTTCGGCAGCCGGCCTGCGGACGTGAGCGCCTACGCCGCCTCGCTGTTCTACGCCGTGGACCGCTACGCGAATTACAGGCTCAAATGGGCAAACGACTACGCGGCCGGGCGGGTGATCCTCGCCGACAGATACACAACGTCGAACGCATATCACCAGGCCACCAAGCTGCCCCGGGTGAAATGGCCGGAATTCTTCACCTGGCTGGAGGACACCGAATACGGCAAGCTGGGTATCCCGAAGCCCGACCTGGTGCTCTTCCTGGACGTGCCCCTCGACATCTCGCGAAGGCTCATCAGCGCGCGCTACGGGGGCAACGAGGCCAAAAGAGATATTCACGAGGCCGATTACTCATATCTCACCGCCTGCCGAGAGGCGGCCCTGCGCGCCTGCGAGGCCATGGGCTGGCGTAAGATCGAGTGCGCCGAAGGGGGCGCGATGCTCCCGCCGGAGGCAATTCACGCACGCATCCGGGCGCATGTGGACGATCTTTTTTGGGAAAACTAGTCTTGAGAGGTAAGGCATGATCTACGAATTCCTGGCCGAGGGCTTTGAGGAGCTGGAGGCCATCGCGCCGCTGGATATTCTGCGCCGCGCGGGCGTGAAAGTGCAGACTGTAGGCATTGGGGGTAAAGTCGTTATTGGCTCGCATGGAATTGCGGTCACCTGCGATAGTATGCCTGATGAAATCGACAGGGAGGCCTGCGAGGGCGTAATCCTGCCCGGCGGCCCGGGGCGCGTGAATCTGGCCAACTCGCCTGCGATGATGGACATGCTGCGAATAGTTTCACAGCGCGGCGGCATGATAGCGGCCATCTGCGGCGCGCCGGAAATCCTGGGCCGGCTTGGGTATTTGGAGGGCAGGCGCGCCTGCTGCTACCCCGGCTTTGAGGACAAGCTTCTCGGCGCGCAGGTTTGCTTTGACCCCGTCGTGATTGACGGCAATGTGATCACCTCGCGGGGCGCGGGCACCTCTGTCGCGTTTGCGCTGGCGATTGTGCGCTATCTGGCCTCGCCCGAGTTGGCGAGCGAGATCGCAAAGCAAATCCAGTGCGTATGACAGAAAAACAAGCCCTGCGCCGCGAGCTGCTTGCCCTGCGAAATGCTATCGCGCCGGAGGACAGGCGGGCCTGGGACGCAAAAATAAATCAAGCGCTCACAGCGCATGAATGGTTCGTGCAAGCAAAAGATATTTTAGCCTACTATCCCATCGGCACCGAGCCGGACATCCGGCCCGCGCTGAAGGAGGCCCTGCGGCTGGGCAAAGCAGTTTATTTGCCCAAGTGCAGCCCGGAGACGAGAGAGATGACCTTTCATCAAGTGTGCTCGCTTGATGACCTGCGGCCGGGCGCGCACGGCATCCCCGAACCCGAAGTCAACTGTCAACTGTCAACTGTCAACTGTCAACTGTGCATTGTACCGGGCCTCGCGTTTGACATAGCGGGCTTTCGTCTTGGCTACGGCGGCGGGTACTACGACCGATTTTTGGCACGGCACGGGGATTTGCGGACGCTGGGCGTCGGTTACGGAATACTTCTGCGCGGCGATTTGCCAAGAGGCGCGGCGGATATAGCGGTGGAGAGAGTGCTGACAGAGAGCTCTCAGAGAGATGACTGAAGGAGATACGCATGAGCGATAACCAGAATAGCCCCAAGAAGCCGGACAACACGAAGCCCTTCTGGCTGGACTTCAACCTGGACGACAGCGAGGCCGCGCGCTCCGCGCTGGATGCCGACCTGCCCCAATCGAAGGGGGAGGTCTACTTCGCCAACCCAACGCGCTCCATCCGGCCGTCCGCGCTCCCGCCGGAATCTGCTGCGCCGCAGAGCCGAAACGCCGGGGCCAGCACTGCCAAAGGCGCGGCTGCAAAGCCGAAGGGAAAAGGCAAGAGGAGCGGCGGCGAGGGGGGAATCATCGCGCTGCTGGCGGCGGTGCTGCTGGCCACCGCCGTGCTGAGCTTCATGGGCATCGCCACCCTGCGGGACATCTTCGCCCTGGGCAAGAACCCGGAGACGACCTCCGTAGTGAACCTGAGCATCCGGGAGGGGCTGAGCACCGAGGAGCTCATCGACCTGCTTGCGGACAAAAAATTGCTGAGCCAGCGCTTCCTATGCAAGCTCTATATGAGGTTCACCTGGTATATCCAGACCAAAAATAAAGAAGAGGAGCCCGCGCCGCCGGACTACATCGCGGGGGAATACGAGCTGGACACCGCCATGGGCCTGGAGGAGATGCTCGGCTCGTTTTTGGCCAAGCCCAGCACCGGCGAGACCGCCAGCCTTCTGTTCCCCGAGGGCTTCACCGTCCGGCAGGTGCTGAATAAGATCGGCGAGAACCGGGTGAGCAACGTCAATCTGCTCAGGCGCAGTATGCTTGCCACGCCCTTCGACTACCCATTCCTGAAGGATCTGAAAACCGAGGGGCGCTACTACAAATATGAGGGCTACCTCTTCCCGGATACCTACGAGTTCTTCATCGACGAAAACGCCAACAGCGCGCTGTGCAAGCTCTTCGATAACTTCCAGGCCAAGTGGAAGGAGGAGTACAGCACCCGCGCCAGGGAGCTGGGCTACACCGTGGACCAGATTGTCATCCTGGCCTCCGTCATCCAGAAGGAGGCGGCCAACGCCGCGCAGATGGGGGACGTCTCCGGGGTGCTGCACAACCGCCTGAACCACCCCTCGGTCTACCCCATGCTCGAATGCAACGCCACGCGAGACTACGTGCTCAACAACATCGCCACAGAGATGGACCCCGGCGCGGCCGAGATGTACGACGCGCTCTACAACACTTACCGCTGCGCGGGGCTGCCGGCGGGCCCCATCTGCAACCCGGGTATCAAGGCCATCGAGGCCGCGCTCAACCCCGTGAAGCACGACTACTTCTTCTTCCAGCACGACAAATACGGCGAGATCTACCTCAACAAAACCAGGGACGAGCACTACAGGACGACCACGCAGCTGATCATAGATGATTTGGCACAGTAGGATAGACCCCCCCTGTCGCTGCGGCGACAGACCCCCTCGCAGACGAGGGGGGCTTGGGGATAATTATATATGCAAAGCAATATAGCAGGAGGAGAACAAGCACCATGCCCGAAAAAAAGCAATTCCAGGCCGAGAGCCGCCGTATGCTGGAGCTGATGATCCACTCCATCTACACCCACAAGGAGATTTTCCTGCGGGAGCTGATCTCCAACGCCAGCGACGCCATCGACAAGCGATACTATTTAGCACTACAGAGCGGCGAGACCGGCCTCGCCCGGGAGGAGTTCGCCATCGGCCTAGCCGTGGATAGAGAGGCCCGCACGCTGACGATACGCGACAACGGCTGCGGCATGGACGCCGCCGAGCTGGAGAGCAACCTCGGCATCATCGCCCGCAGCGGCTCCCTGGATTTTAAATCAACACTCGATGACGCAAGTGATGTTGATGTGATAGGCCAGTTCGGCGTGGGCTTCTATTCGGCCTTTATGGTGGCCGACGAGATCACCGTGCGCTCGCGCAAGGCCGGGTCTGAGGAGGCCTACGAGTGGTACTCCCAGGGGATTGAGGGTTTTACCCTTGAAAAATGCGAGAAAAATGATGTGGGAACTGAGATTACGCTCAAGCTGAAGGACGACACGGATGACGAGCACTATGGCCGCTTCCTGGAGGAGTACGGCATCAAGGAGCTCGTCAAGCGCTACAGCGACTACATACGCTATCCAATTCGTATGGCCAAAGCCATCGAAGAGGATGAAGAAGAGGCCGATGAGGGTGAAGCAACAGAAGACATACCCGAAATCGAGACCCTCAACAGCATGTCGCCCATCTGGCGGCGGGGCAAGAGCGAAGTCACGGAAGACGAATACGCGCGGTTCTACAAAGACACATTCAGGGACATGGAGCCCCCCCTGCGCGTGATGCACGCCTCGGCCGAGGGCGCGGTGGACTACCGGGCGCTGCTGTTCCTGCCCGCCAAGGCGCCGTATAACTATTACAGCAAGGACTTCGAGAAGGGCCTGAAGCTCTACGCCAGCGGCGTGATGATCATGGAGCACTGCAAGGACCTGCTGCCCGATTGCTTCAGCTTCGTGCGCGGGGTTGTCGATAGCCAGGATCTGTCCTTGAACATCTCGCGCGAGATGCTGCAGCAGGACCGCCAGGTGGCCGCCATCGCCAGGCACCTGGAGAAAAAAATCAAAAGCGAGCTGAAAAGCCTTCTGGAGGAGGACAGGGAGGCATATAATTCTTTCTACAGGACCTTCGGGCTGAACCTGAAGTACGCCCTCTACGCCGGCTTTGGTATGCAGCGCGAGCTGCTGCTGGATTTGCTGCAATACCCCTCCACAACGCAGGAAAATCCCGTAACTTTTTCCGAGTACATTTCACGTATGCCGGAGGCACAAAAGCATATCTACTACGCCACGGGGGAGTCCGCCGCGCAGATACAGCGGCTGCCCCAATGCGAGCGCCTGACGGACATGGGCTTTGAGGTCCTCTGCCTGGCGGATGACATCGACGAGTTCCTGTGCAAGATGCTCTGGCAGGTGGAGGAGAAGGAGCTGCGGTCGATCTCAGAGGCCGACGAGGCGTTGGAAAACGAGGAGGAGAAGCAGGCACTGGAGAAAGAACGCGAAGAGCGTAAAAAGCTCTTCGAGGCCTTGGTGAAGGCCCTGGACGGCAAGGTGAGCAATGTAGTCCCTACAACGCGGCTGAAATCACACCCGGTATGCTTGACCTCAGGGGCGGGCATTTCCCTGGAGATGGAGCGCGTGCTGCAGTCCCAGCCCGGCGCGGAGGAGTTGCCCATGAAGGCCGAGCGCGTGCTGGAGCTGAACATCAACCACCCCATCTACGCCAAATTGCAAGCCCTGGAGGGTGATACACTGGGCGATTACGCGAGCCTGCTCTACAACCAGGCGCTGCTCATCGAGGGCTTCCCCGTGGAGGACCCTGTGGCGTTCTCGAACGCAATTTGCCGGTTGATGGTTTGATAGACGTCAAATATTAGACTTTAGACATTAGATAATTCAGCATGATGAATTCAGCATTGGAGACATATGGCCGACATCATCTACACCTTCAACGGCAAGCCCTATTTCAATTTAACAAACCGGTGTCCCTGCGCCTGCGTGTTCTGCCTTCGCGCCACGCAGGCGGGCGTGGGCAGCGCGGCCTCGCTGTGGCATGAAAAAGATCCCACTTGGGAGGAAATTGAACAGGCGCTGGAGAATTTTGTTTTCTCAGAGGTGAGCGACGCCGTCTTCTGCGGTTACGGGGAGCCCCTTTGCGCGCTGGACAATTTGCTGCGCACCGCTTCCTGGCTGAAGGAGCGTTATCCGGGCATCTCCCTGCGGGTGGATACCAACGGCCTGGGCGACCTGGTCCACGGCTGTCCCACGGCCCCCTTACTGAAAGGCTTAATCGATACGGTCTCCATCAGCCTCAACGCGCCGAACGCTGTACGCTATCAGGAATTGACGTGTTCACAGTTTGGGGAGGCATCCTACCCCGCCATGCTGCGCTTCGCGGCGCAGTGCAAAAATAATGAAATCATCCCCCGGGTGATCTTTTCCGTGGTGGACGTGATCACGCCGGAGGAGACCCAGCAGTGCCGCGAAATCGCGCGGGGGATGGGGATTGCGCTGCGGGTGAGAAAAAAATCATGAATGTAGAGACGCAGCTGCCCTGCGTCTCTACATGATGTCCTCTTTTTTCATCCACCGTATATGCCATGCCGTCTTGAAGTATTTAAAATTCTGGAAAAAAGTGTTCTGCGATGCCCCCTCCGTGCGGGCCTCCCACTTCACCGGGAGCTCTATCACCCGCACGCCCAGGCGCAGGGGTTTTAAAATGGTCTCCAGGAAGAAGGGGTGTTTTTCCTCCTCCCATCGGATCGACTGCACGAGCGCCGTGGGGAAGAGCCGGTAGCCGTAGGTCAAATCGGTGCACCTGGTCAGAAAGAAAATCCCAATCGATTTTTGAAAGATATAGTTGAGCACCAGCTTGAGCTTCGAGTAATTCCGGAAGCCGCCGCCCCTGATCCACCTGGACGCCGTCACGACCGCGTCCGGGTTTTTTTTCGCCTGCGCGATCATCCGCGCGACGAGACGGGGGTCGGTCTCCAGGTCGGTGGACATCAATACGGCGTGGCTGCCCCGCGCGCGCTCGAAGGCCTCCCGTATGGCCATGCCGACGAAGGGCCGTTGCTGGTAGTAGATAACCACGGGCACGCCGCAGCCCATGTCCCGTATGCCCTCGGCCGCCGCCGCGCAGGCGGGGGTCGTCCTGTCGCACAGCACGATGAAAAGCTCGCGCAGGTCGCTTTTATCGCAGGTGGCCAGGAGGGTGTCCACGGTCTCCCGCATGGAGTAGGTCTCGTTGACCGCCGGCAGGAGGATGGTGGCCGATTGAAATGGTCTGTCGTTCATATGCGCCCTACTTGTATGTCGTCAGCATTGTTTCCGCCAGCGCGATCCCGCGGGCGATTACGGCGTCGGAGTTCATGTGGTCCCATTCGCCCCAACGGCCCAGCCCGATGATATTCCTCTTTTTCATCATGGCCAGGAGCTCGGCGACGGCCCGGGGCTTGCCCAGCGTTGGCAGAGGATAGGCGAAGGGGTTTTCCCAGTGATACGCGCCGGGCCGCGCCCGCCGACGGGCGTTCGTCTCCGTCCAGTACCCCAAAGCGCCTTCGACGATATTGTCTCTGTGGATGATTCTGTGGTACGGCAGCTCCATATCCGCGAAGTACGTCCAGTGCGAGCGCCTGTCCGCCGAGGGCCCGGGAAAATAGTCAATATCCACCGAGGTATAGGCAAGCTTCGAAATATTGTCCCGCACCTCGGCCGGGAGGCTGGGCGCGAACGCCTGCCAGGGCGCCGTGTTGACGATATACCGCGCCCGGACTTCCCCGTTGACGGCCAGCGTATCGCAGTCTATCTCTTTTACAGCGCAATTGTAACGTATTTTGTCCCTCATGCTGTCGGCGATGCGCAGGAACGCCTCGCCGTAGCCGTATCTTTTGGGGTAATAAAAGCTGCTGTGCGAGGGCAGCAACCCGCCCGGCGCGCGGTCCAGGCAGCTGCGCAAAATCTCCCGGAAGGGGACGTCCGGCAGCTTGTGGAGCCAATAAATGCCAAGCTCGCTCAAATCACAGGACCATATCTTTTGGTTGTAGGGGATCATATAGGCGTCGGCCATCTTTTCGCCGAAGCTTTGATAAATCCAGTCCCGGAAATTTTCGGGCCTTTTATCATTGCCCCCGGCCCAGAGCCTCGCGATGGATTCCAGGTATTCCAGCGCGGTCTCCGTCGGGAGCTGCCAGAGGTTGGCCTCCAGCGGATAGTCCACGCTGTGCGCCCCGATCACGATTTTCGTGCTGCGGTGGTAGAGCTTCCACTCGTCCTCCGGCAGCCAGGAGAACACGAAATCGCACGCAAGCCTGTTGCGGGCGTCCAGGAGGTGTCCCCCGCCGATGTCGATAGGCGCTCCGCCGCAGGCCGCGCTCCTGCACAGCCCGCCAGCTTCGCTCTCTTTTTCCAGGATAACAAAAGATTCCTCGCCGTGCTTTTGCAGCGTCGCGGCGAAGCTCAACCCGGCGGCCCCCGCGCCGATAATCACATACTTCACTGTCATGCTATAAAAAGTCCTCCCGGACATCAGTATAGCATATCCGGGGCAAAAATGCAAGCAAAATCCGAATTACGGAATTGCAGTAAACCGGAATTCCCCGGCCCCAACTTCATAGACGGCCCTGTCCCCCTGCGTGCCGATATACGCAGCGCCCTCGCCCCGCACGGCGGGCTCGCCCTCCGCCAGGGGCCAATAGACTGTGCCGGTTGTGCCGATTGGCACCGTGATCTCATAGACGAAGCCGGTTTCGGAGTAGGCCCAATTGGATACAATCGTCCCGTGCGGAGAATCGAATTCGCAGTCGACAGTATTGATCGCCCGGTTGGGGTACGGCCTGAATATAATATGCGCAAAGCCGGGCCGGTCGAAGTCGTACATAATGCCCGCCATGTACCCGGCCATCCACTCGGCCGCCGCGCCGTAGGCGTAGTGGTTGAAGGAGTTCATGCTCACCGGGCCGAAGCCCTTCTCCAGGGTGAAGGAGTTCCAGCGCTCCCA
>WRDW01000055.1 GCA_009779995.1 Oscillospiraceae bacterium
AACGCCGCGCTGCTGCTCAACGTGCCGCCCAACCAGGAGGGCCTCGTCGCCCAGCGGGACATGGAGACGCTGATCTCCCTGGGCGCGCAGCTGCAAATTGACTTTAAAGAGAATTTGGCCGAAGACTCGGTCATCACCGACAGCTGCCATCTGGATGAAGCCCACACAGGCCAGATGGCCCTGGAGCCCGCCAGCGATACCTACTGGCACAGCGGTGAATTTGGGAAGAGCGCCGAGCTTGTGCTCGATCTCGGCGACGACTATGATATAGACAAAGTCGTGCTCAAAGAACACATCGCCACGGGCCAGCAGATAGAAAAGTTTACCCTCTATGCCGATTTGAACTGCACGGGCGAGGGGAAATCGAAGTGGAAGGAGCTCGAAAAGGGCACGGTGATCGGCCACAAGCGCATCTGCAAGTTCAAGGAGCAGCGGATGCGGCGGCTGAAGCTCGTGATCGAGCAGACCAGGGGCTTCGCCACGCTGGAGGCCTGGGAGGCGTATTGATGACGCGGCGCTCCGCGCGTGCCCTGCACAACCACCCCGCCTCTGCGGAGGCACCCCTCCACGGAGGGGAATTGGGGATTAGGCGATAACTGGATTCAAAACGGAGGTGTCTGCTGTGCAATCTATGAGAAAGGCCGCGAAGGTTCTGCTGTGTTGCTGCCTGCTGGCGGCGGCCATGATGGTCCTCGCCCATGCCGACTCGGGACCGAAGCCCTCGGTTACGGTTGAGTTCCGGGGCTTCGAGGGGCGAAAATACTACGCTACGCTGCTCTCGCGGGCGAGTTCATCCGGGCCGCACTCCGCATCTCGTGATTACGAGGATTGGTACCATTACGAAGAAACCGCAAACGACCCACAGGCGAGAGAAGCCTTCTTGAAGTTCGTGGAATATCAGGATGTGGATGGGTTCTTTTTTCTTCAATTCATGCAGGAATGTTCGCAGACACACGAATTCGGCTGGGGCTATTACCCGCCCAGCGAGTTTAAGATTCTGCTCTATTTCCCGGAAACAGATGAATTTCTGGTTTCTGAGAGCAGCTATGAGCGCTATGCCTTCCACAGCAATTTTGCCTTTACGCCGGATGGACAAGCGAAACGGGACAGCAAAATCGGGCAGGAGATATTCGCCTTTGCCTTTCGCGCCCTGCTGACCATCGCCGTGGAGCTGGCGATCGCGCTGTGCTTCAAGCTGCGCGGCGCGGGGCTCTGGCGGCTGATTATTTTCGTGAACCTGGGTACGCAGGTGCTGCTCAACGCCATATTGCAGATCTCTGTTTACAGGTATGATGCTCTGTTTGACGTGTTGCGATTGTTCATTTTGCTGGAGCTTGTGGTGCTCATCATTGAGGCGGCGGTGTACACGAAGTATTTCCCGCGCCTGAGCGCGCGCCCGCAGCCGAAATGGGTCGGCGGCGTCTACGCCCTGACGGCCAACGCGGCCTCGTTCCTGCTTGGGCTGGCTATGGCGGAAATGCTGCCACGGCTGTTCTGATTGGGGAAAAGCGAAGGCGCGCTGTGCGCGCGCCCTGCCTGCCGCCCTGCGTCAGTCGTCGTATCTGTCATAGTAGCTGTAGCAGCCGCAGCCGTCCCTGCGGGCACGCGGCCTGCGGCCGCAGCCGCAGTCGTCTTTCTCGCAGCAGCAGTTTGACCTTCCGCAGAAGGGTGTCAGTTCCATCGCGCAGCAAAATGGCGCGGAAATCACCCTGCAGCAGTGCGCGCCGCAGCCGGATATGACCTGGACGGGCCGACAGCATTCGCGGCGCCGATAGCAGTTTTCCACTGTGATTCTCCTTTACTTTCTTTGATTTTAGCATGACATTTATTTGATACAAGCTGGATTTTTTACATCCTCGCTTATTATAGCATATGGAGACCTGTCCGTTGGGTTCCAGATTGGAGGAAGCTGATGCCGAACGCAGAGCAAATTATACAGTCCCTGGAGGCCGCCGGATTCCGGGCGGCATTCCTGCCCATCGGCGCGATAGAGCAGGTCAAGGAACACTACGACGCCCTGGTGGAAAACACGCCGGAGAACGGCATCGCCGAGCGCGTGGTGGAGCGGTTCCGCGGCTTTCAGCCGCCCAAGCTGGACTTTGTGCCGCAATCCATTCTGGTAGCGGCCTGCCCGGCCAGGGGCGCGACGCTCGCGCTGCGCAGGCGGGGCGAGCGCATCGAAATAGCCGTCGCGCCGGCGTATATCGATATCAAGCCATGGAAACGGCGGCTGGAGGAAGTTCTTGCCGGGACGGGCTGCCGGTATGAGGAGACCCCCGGCATTTCGCAGAAGCTGCTTGCGGCCATGGGCGGCCTGGGGCAGTATGGGCGCAACAACATCTGCTATGTGGGGGACTGGGGCAGCTATAGCTGGCTGGAGACCCGCTACACGGACATCCCCTATTTGGGCAGAGCGCGGGGGCAATTGCGTATGGAGGCCTGCGAGGGCTGTGAGCTGTGCCGGGACGCCTGCCCCACCGGGGCCATAGGGGAGTGGCGACAGATTGACGTATCCCGCTGCCTGACGTACCGCAACGAGAGCAACAAACATATGCCCTTCTGGATGCCGAAAAACGCGCACCATACGCTTTCGGGTTGCCTGCGCTGCCAGGAGTGCTGCCCGCAAAATCCGCCGGTTGACTACAGCCATGCCCTCGAGCTGGACGAGCGCGATACGAGGCGGCTGCTCTCGCGCTCCAAACGCCTGCCGAAGGACCTGGAGGAGAAATTCCTGGCGTTCGGCTGCGAAAAATGGACGATGAGCGTGCTGAAGAGGAACGCGCGGCTGGCGGCGAAGACGAAACAAAACATATAGGAGACAAACATGATCGTCAAAGACTTCGCACCCGTGCGGGAGCTGCCCGTGGTGCCCCTGCGCGGGCTGGTGGTGTACCCGGAGAGCCGGGTACACTTCGAGATCACGCGGCAGAGCTCGCTGCAGGCCCTGCGCGCCGCCATGAAAACCGGGCAGGAGATCTTTCTTGTCGCGCAGAAGGATCTGCTGGCCGAGGAGCCGGAGGTGCACCAGCTGCACCAGGTGGGTGTCATCGCCACGGTGCGGCAGGTGCTCAAAGACGCGGGCGGGGCCAGCGCGCGGGTGTATGTGGAGGGGCAGTGCAGGGCGCGGCTGCGGGAGCTCACGCAGGAGCAGCCGTTCCCCGTGGCGCTGGTCGTCCCCCGGGCGGAAAGGCCCGTGCCCGACGCCAGCAGGGCTACAGAGAAGGCCCTGCTGCGCCAGGCGAAGGTGCTGTTCGACCGATGCTCGCAGTTCATCGTCCTGCCGCCGGACATCTCTATGACTGTCATGGCGGCTAGAGCCTCTGGACGATTGGCGAATTATATAGCTGATAGTCTACCCCTACCCCTGGAGGAGAAGCAGAGCATCCTGGAGGAGGCCGACCCCGTTGCGCGGCTGAAGCTGCTGTGCGTGATTCTCAATAAAGAGCACCAATTGCAGCAGATCGAGGTGAAGATTAACGAGCAGGTGCTGCGCCAGATGGAGCAGACCCAGCGCGACAACTACCTGCGCGAGCAACGCCGCGCCATCTCGGAGGAGCTGGGCGAGGACGGGGAGAGCGAGGCCGAGGGCTACAGGGAGCAGATCGCGGCGCTGGGACTCCCGAAGGAGATCACGGAGAAGCTGCTGAAAGAGTGCGGGCGGCTGGAACGCCTGCAGCCGCAGTCCCCGGAAAGCGGCATATTGAGCGTTTACCTCGAGACAGCGTTGGGCCTGCCCTGGAACACCCTCACGAAGGACAGATTGAATCTGGAGCGTGCCCGGCAGAAGCTCGAAAAAGACCACTATGGACTCAAAGACGTCAAGGAGCGCATATTGCAGCTTTTGGCCTGCCTGAAGCTCTCGCCGGGTATAACCGGGCAGATTCTGTGCCTGGTGGGGCCGCCGGGGGTGGGGAAGACCTCCGTGGCGAAATCCGTGGCCGGGGCGATGGGGCGCAAGTTCGCGCGCATCTCGCTGGGGGGGATACGCGACGAGGCGGAGATACGCGGGCACCGCAAGACCTACGTGGGGGCCATGCCCGGGCGCATCCTCACCGCGGTGACGCAGGCGGGCAGCCGCAACCCCGTGCTGCTGCTCGACGAGATCGACAAGCTGTGCAGCGACATGCGCGGCGACCCCGCCAGCGCCCTGCTGGAGGTCATGGACAGCGAGCAGAACGCTACTTTTAGGGATCATTTTCTTGAACTGCCCTTTGACCTGAGCAAAGTATTGTTCATCACGACGGCGAATGACACCTCCACCATCCCGAGGGCGCTGCTGGACCGAATGGAGGTCATAGAGCTGCCGAGCTACACGATCGAAGAGAAGCTGCACATCGCCAGGCTGCACCTGCTGCCCAAGCAGCTGGCGCGCCACGGCCTGAAGCGCGGCAGAATGAAGCTGGGCGACGACACCATATGCGCGATTATCGAGGGATACACGCGGGAATCCGGCGTGCGGCAGCTGGAGCGCAAGCTGGCGGAGCTCTGCCGCAAATGCGCCGTCTTCGCCGCCGAGGACGAGAATTTCAAGCTGGCGTTCAAGCCCTTCATGCTGGAGGAGTGGCTGGGCGTGCGCAAATATAAAGAAGACATTCACAACAAAGAGCCCCTCACCGGCGTGGTGAACGGCCTGGCCTGGACCCCCGTGGGCGGGGAGGTCATGCCCATTGAGGTACTGATCCTGCCCGGCACGGGCAAGGTGAAGCTCACCGGCTCGCTGGGGGACGTGATGAAAGAGTCGGCTGAAGCCGCCGTGAGCTACCTGCGCTACCACGCGAAGGCCCTGGACCTGCCGGAGCTCTTCTATAAAGAAAATGATATTCATATCCATGTGCCCGAGGGCGCCGTGCACAAGGACGGCCCCAGCGCCGGCGCGGCGATTTTTACATGCCTGCTATCTGCTCTCAGTGGGATTAAAGTAAACCCGCGCCTGGCCATGACGGGGGAAATCACCCTCACAGGCCGGGTGCTGCCCATAGGCGGCCTGCGCGAGAAGGCCATGGCCGCCCACCGCGCGGGGATACCCGAGGTGCTCATCCCCGAGGCGAATATTCCTGATTTAGAAAAAGTTGACGACGCCGTGAAGGCCGCTGTGGCCTTCCACGGAATCACGCATGTGTCGCAGATCAGCGAGTATGCGCTTATCTTAGAGGCGAACGAGGAGAAACAGGAGGCAGGGGAGGCTGCGGCGAAGGTCAGGAGGCAGACTGTGGAGCGCAAGAGGATTCGGGTGTAGAAAAGCCAAAGCAAGATTGCATCGCACGAAGAACGTCGCTCCGCGATGCCATCCTCAGTCCGCCCGAGGCGGACAGCTCCTTCCACGGGAAAGGAGCCTGGGGGATTAAGCAAAACGGTATATTATCCGTAAGGGGGATGAAGCCATGAGGCTGTTCCACGTGAGCGAGGAACCGGACATCGCCCGGTTCGTGCCGCGCATCCCCCTGCGGGACGACATGGACAAAAGCAAGGGCCTGGTTTGGGCCATCGACGAGGATCACCTGCCGAATTTCTTCACGCCGCGCGAGTGCCCGCGCGTGACGTATCACGTGGGCGAGAACACAAGCGCTGAGGATATTGAGCGATTTTTTTCGTCCTCCTGCCGGTGGTGCGTGGCGATTGAGCATGCGTGGGTGGAGCGAATGCGCAGCACTACTTTGTATATTTACGAGTTCAACCCGGCAAACTTTGTTTTGCAGGATGCCTGCGCGGGCAACTATGTCAGCGAAAAGACTGAGATACCCATTGGGATAACAAGAATAGACGACCTGTTCGGTGCGCTGATTGAGAGGGGCATCGAGGTCAGGCTGATTAATAATCTGTGGATTTTGAGAGATGCTGTTGTTGCGTCAAGTTTGAATTATTCCATATGCGATATGTGGAACGCGCAGCCAAGGGAAGGGGAAACTCCATGAATATCAACGCTTTCAACTACGAGGCCTCCTATGGCACATCCGCCCAGCTGCCGCCCTCCACCCTGCCGGAGATCGCTTTCGCGGGACGGTCCAACGTGGGGAAGTCGTCGCTGCTCAACTGCCTGCTGCGGCGCAAGGCCCTGGCCCGGGTGAGCGGCACGCCCGGCAAAACCGTAACGGTGAATTTCTACACCGACGGCGCGGTGCGCCTGGCCGACCTGCCGGGATACGGCTACGCCAAGCGCCCGAAAACCGAACTGGTGCGCTTCGCCGAGCTCATGGAGGGGTATTTTCAGTCCAATCGAAATATCGCGTTGGTGGTGCAGCTGATCGACATGCGGCACCCGCCCACGAAGGACGACCGAACGATGCTTGCATTTTTGCGGGATACCGGAATCCCATTTGTTATTGCTTTGACCAAACGCGACAAGCTGCGGCCCATGGAGTACGCGCGGCGCACGGAGGAAATCGCGGGCGAGGAGGCGTTTATCGGCGCGCGTCAGGTGATACCCTTTTCCAGCGAGACGGGGGAGGGCAGAAGTGAGCTGATTGAGCAGATGGAGGGGGCTTTATTATGAAGAAATTAATGCGAAAATTGGCACTGTCTGTAGTGTTACTATGCCTTCTGGCTTGTACGGCAGTATCCGCAAAGGCAGAATCTGACCCGTACATCAGTTGGGAGGAAAGGGTCATCCCCAACCAATACACCCATATTCTGCTCAATGGCATTGAATATGAATCCGCTTGCGCATCCACCAATCCCTATGTTGTTCCGCCCACAATCGACGAATCTGAGATAGCAGAATTTCTTTGCCAAGCGGCGGCGGTCGGATATGAGGACAATGACGAAAAAACAGCTCATGCGATCAACAGCAACATATACTCCCTGGCATCCGTTTCGGCTGCATATGCGGTTGCCGTGGAATACGAAGGATATGACGGATATTTTTCGTTTGTAAACACCTCTTACATACCTGAAACGCTTGGCGATATGATCAACGATTTGGGTTTGCGTAAAAATCTTACGCTCAACAGAATTGTGGCGCATGTTACCGGCAATTACATGACATATAGATTGCCTGACAGTGCAGCGATATTGGAGTTATTGTTAGTGAATGCTTCTTCAGAAGGCACTAAACGCGAAAACGGCATTCCAAATCTAGTCGCTTGTATGGACGCCTACGTTTTCTTTGGCGTTAGCGGAGGAGGTGTCCAGATATTTAGAGTAGACTCCGACGGGTTGCTGTTCGTTTCATTGCCGTTGCACAATGCATTTGAATACACCGTTAATGAAGATTCAGTCGTGGCGTTTATGGAGTATGTTCAGACGCATGGGAAGAAAGGCTATCTTGATGTGTTGTCCGGCTTCGACATCGGCAACCCATGGATTATCCTTGGTGTGGCAATTGCGGCGATTGCCGCTGCACTCATAATCGTCATCGCAGTCATGAAGAAGAAAACCAGTAACTAACTATGGCCGAACTATGGCTCGCGCAAAAATCAATCATTTTATACAACAGAAAAGTCCTGCTTATCCAGCGCTCTAACTACGCCAGCGGCGAAAACGACTGGGAGATACCCGGCGGGGGCTTGCGATTCGGCGAGGATCTGCTGGAAGGGCTGCATCGCGAAATACGTGAAGAAACAGGACTGTCTGTCTACGGCGAAAAGCTTTTATATGCTATGACGGCCTTGGTAAGCCCGCAAAGGCAGATCGTTGGGCTGACGTATCTCAGCTACGCTGATTCAGATGAAGTTACACTGTCGCATGAACATAAAGATTACGTATGGGCGTCGCGCAAGCAGCTTGTGGAACTGCTGAATAAGCCCATGCTGGATGATTTCGAGAAGCATTCCATCTTGGATATACTGGATATAGATTGAACAGGAGGCGACCATGAGCATTATCAAGGGCATCGAAAAAACCATGCTTGAGCAAGGGCTGCGGGATGAGGCGCAGTTCAATTTTTCTGAAAGCGAAGAGGATCAGCCGGAACGAATCATTGCATTTATCAGGCAAATGGACCAGGCGCTTTCCGAGGAACAGCGATTGTCCATCATGGAGGAGCAGGGCTGTTCCAAGGATAACAAAACCGTCGCGCCGCACAGAGCTTTCGCGCGAAAGTATAGGCGCAAGTCAATTGAAGAAAAA
>WRDW01000056.1 GCA_009779995.1 Oscillospiraceae bacterium
CGTGTTTGCTGTCGCTCAGGCGGTCAAAGAGTTTTTCGCGCCGCGAACGGTCTAGTGGAATTTTTCCGCCAGCCAGGGCAATGGTCTCATTGAGAATGTCATAAGCCCGTTGGTGCCCGATTTCCTGAAAACCTCTCAGGGCATCGGGGTAGACAATACCGGTGGAATTATAATAAAACTGCGCATGCCCGCCGTTGTTGACCTCCGCGGCATACCACTGGATCGCGAACACATAGCGCTGCGGCAACGTAAATCTGCCTAAATCCTCGTTATATTTCTTTTCCCCGTCGTATATGCTGACCGCCCACCAGAGCGGGTCGATAATACTTTGCGGGTAGCCGTTCATGATCTCCTCATGGCCGATGTGAATATGCGTTTCCTTGTATTCCAGGCCGCTGGTCTCTGGGCCGCCGCAGGCCGTAAAGACCGGCAGCATGATAAAAACCAGCAAGGCCGCGAATCTTTTTGAAAAATACTTTGTCATGGCGCGGTCTCCTCAATTCTCATTCGATTTCAGTTTTTCCGCCGTGTCCGCGGTGATCAGGGCGTCGATGATCTCGTCCAGGTCGCCGTTCAATATATATTCGATCTTGTACAGGGTCAGGCCGATGCGGTGGTCGCTCACGCGGCCCTGGGGGTAATTGTAGGTGCGGATACGCTCGCTGCGGTCGCCGGTGCCAACCTGGGCGCGCCGTTCGCCCGCAATGGCGGCGGACTGTTTGTCCTGCTCGGCCTGGAGGATGCGGCTGCGCAGCACCTTCATGGCCTTGTCTTTGTTCTTGTGCTGGCTGCGCTCGTCCTGGCACTCAACGACAGTGCCTGTCGGCAGGTGGGTAATCCTGATGGCCGAATCGGTCTTGTTGATGTGCTGGCCCCCCGCCCCGCTGGCGCGGAAGGTATCGATCTGCAAATCGGCCGGGTTGATGTCCACGTCCACGTCCTGCGCCTCGGGCAGCACGGCCACGGTGACGGTGGAGGTGTGGATGCGCCCCTGGCTCTCGGTTTCGGGCACGCGCTGCACCCGGTGCACGCCGCTCTCGAATTTGAAGCGGGAATACGCCCCCTCGCCCTCCACGGTGAAGCTGACCTCCTTATAGCCGCCCAGCTCCGTTTCGCTGGCATTGAGCGTTTCGACTTTCCAGCGTCTGGCCTCGGCGTACATACCGTACATGCGGAACAGTACCCCCGCGAACAGCGAGGCCTCCTCCCCGCCCGCGCCGCCGCGTATCTCTACGATGACGCTGCGGTCGTCGTTCGGGTCGCGCGGGAGCAGCAGCACCTTGAGCGCCTCCCAGCTCTCCGTGGCCTGGGCTTTGGCCAGCTCGAGCTCCTCCTGGGCCAGAGCGCGCAGCTCTGGGTCGCTGTCGTGCAGCAGCTCTTTCGCCTCGGCCTCCTGCTGCAGGGCCGCCTTGTGGCGCTGAAACGTCTCCATGAGGGGCTCCAGGCGCTTGCTTTCGCGCATCGTGTCGCGGTACCGCGCCAGGTCCGCCAAAATCTCCGGCTCGCACAGCTGCGCCTGTAGCTGCTCCCAGCGCAGCTCCACCTCGTGTAATTTTTCCAACATAGCAATTTTCTCCCGGTGCGGCGCGTTTTTTGCCGATTTGTGCAATATTATCATTCCCTGACACACGCCGCTGTAATATTTTTAAAAAAAGTGTTATTTTTTCCTGAAATAGGGTTGACTAGTCGCATAACTTATGATAATATACTGTTGGTGATCTATATCTTGTGCACAGGTGTTGTTTTTTCGCGGTTTGTCGCGTTACACTTTTGCACAATACAGCGCAATCCACCACCGATATTGCAACATTTTTGTGTGCAAAAGAGAGGGCCTTTGAAGGTGTGCATGCAAAACTGCAGTGCCAGGGCAATTATACCATATGCCCTGCGAAATGTCAAAAGAAAAAACCGGCGCTGCGGAGAATAATGCGTCACCTTCGGCCATACAAATAGTACGGGAGTAAAAATGCCGAAAGGGAAAGGAATGAAGTCTATGATCAACTTCCCACCGGAGGGCCAACTGCTGGCCACCCAAGAGAATCAACGCTATTTGGCCTCGCAGGCGGGCATTCGGGAGGCGCAGGCCTCCGGCGCAGTGCTCGAAGGGCGCGTGCTGCGTTGCGATACCGAACATAACCTGCATGTAGACTTGGGGGCCATGCAGGGCCTAATCCCACGTGTGGAGGGCGCCTTGGGCATCGCGGAGGGGGAAGTGCGGGACATCGCGCTGATTTCGCGCGTCAACAAGCCCGTGATGGTGCGTGTGACAGGATTCGACACCAAGCCTGACGGTGAAATATTCGCCGTGCTCAGCCGCGTGAGCGTGCAACGCGACTGCATAGAAAAT
This sequence comes from Oscillospiraceae bacterium, assembly GCA_009779995.1. Taxonomy (GTDB): domain Bacteria; phylum Bacillota; class Clostridia; order Oscillospirales; family Acutalibacteraceae; genus WRMQ01. The sequence goes on from WRDW01000056.1 coordinate 2,348, forward strand.
TATATCAGCCAGCTCCAGCCCGGAGACATCATCGACGCCCGGGTGAGCCATATGGAGAATTTCGGCGTGTTCGCGGACGTGGGCGCGGGCGTGAGCGCCCTGCTGCCCATTGACGCCATCTCCGTTTCGCGCATCCCCCACCCCAACGCGCGTTTCACCGCCGGCCAGATGATCCGCGCCATCGTGAAGGGGCGCGACGACCAGGGCCGCCTGCTGCTGTCCCACAAGGAGCTGCTGGGCACCTGGGAAGAGAACGCCGCGCTGTTCACCCCTGGGGAGGCCGTCCCCGGCATCGTGCGTTCGGTGGAAAAATACGGCGTGTTCGTGGAGCTGACCCCCAACCTAGCGGGCCTGGCGGAGTACAGCGAGGAGGTGGCCGACGGTCATCACGCCAACGTATATATCAAGAGTATTTTGCCCGAGCGCATGAAGATTAAGCTCATCATCGTGGAGTCCTTCCCCGCGGACTACGCCATTGAGCCGCTGCGGTACTTCGTGGACGGCGACCATATCGACCGCTGGGTGTACTCCCCCGCCGTGTGCGAGCGGGTGACGGAGAGCGTGTTCGCGGCGGAATAGCGGAAAACTATGCAATAATTAAGCCCTTGCCGCAAGCAGGGGCTATATTTCTCTATCTTTTCTCCTTCAAAAATTTCTTTTCTTGCTTTCCCCTCTTGCATTCTGTCGAATTATGCCTTATAATATCAGCAGGGGAAAGCGGACAAGTAACGATTGGGGGATAAAATTCTTGCGGCTGCTGGAGGAGCGCATCGCGCACGAGGCCCTGGCGCCGGCCCCGGATGTGCTGCGCGTGGACATGTTCCTCAACCACCTGATCGATACGGCGCTGCTGGATGCCATGGGGAGGGAGTTCTATCGCCTGTTTGAAGCGCAGCGCGGCCGGGTAACGAAAATCCTCACCGTGGAGGCAAGCGGCATCGCCATTGCCTGCGCGGCGGCGGCACGTTTTGATGTGCCCGTGCTGTTCGCGAAAAAAGGCGCAAGCAACAAGACCCTCGACAGGGAGACGTGGTCCGCCGCGGTCCGCTCCTTCACCAAGGACAGCCTGACGAATATCTCGGTGGCGAAGCGGTTTTTGGGCCCGGAGGACAGCGTGCTGGTCATCGACGACTTTCTCGCCCACGGCGCGGCCCTGCGCGGCCTGCGGGAGATCATCGCGCAGGCGGGCGCGCAATTGCTGGGCGTGGGCGTCGCGATTGAGAAGGGGTTCCAGCCGGGGGGCAGGCTGCTGCGCGCGGAAGGGATTCATTTGGAGAGCCTGGCGATCGTGGATTCGCTGGATCCGCTCATATTCAGGGAGCAAAACTAGCAAAACTAAATTGATATAGGGGGACCGACATGAGAAAGTACGTAAAACTCCTGGGCATCCTGCTGGCGGCGGCCATGCTGCCGGGCCTGGCGGCCTGCGGCGCTCCGGGGACCGACGAGCTGACCGTGGGCATCGTGCACATCACCAGCATCGAGGACACCTCCGGCTACACCTACGCGCACCACAAGGGCTTCATGGAGATGGCCGAGGCCCTGGGCCTGCGCGATGACCAGCTGGTCATCAAGGACAACATCGACGACGGCGATGTGACAAAAACGCAGAACGCCCTGCAGGAGCTGGTGGACGCCGGCTGCGACATCATCTTCGCCACCAGCTTCAACTACATGGACTCCATGGAGAAGTTCGCCGAGCTATACCCCGACATCATCTTCTCGCACTGCTCGGGCTATAAGTACAACGACACCAACTTCAACAACTACTTCGGGCGCATCTATCAGGCGCGGTATCTCGCGGGCATCGCCGCGGGCCTGAAGATGCTGGAGGCCAAAAAGCCCCTGGCAGGCTATGTGGCCGCGATGGACACGAAAAACTCGGAGGTCACCGGCGGCGTCAACGCCTGGGCGTTGGGGATCCAGAGCGTCTACCCGGAGGCCGAGGTCAAGGTGAAGGTCACCGGCAAATGGTACGACCCCGAGGGGGAGGCCGCCGCCGCCCAGGCCCTCATCGACGCCGGCTGCTTCGTCATCGGCCAGCATTGCGACACCAACGGTCCGCAGCTCAAAGCGCAGGACAACGGGGTGTTCGGCTGCGGCTACAACTCCGACATGACCGAGTTCGCCCCCGCGGCCCACCTGTGCGCACCCATATGGAATTGGGGCGCGTACTATACCGAGGCCGTGCAGGCAGTTATCGATGGCAGCTGGGCGCCCAATAACTATTTCGGCGGCATGGCCGAGGGCCTGATCGACATCTCCGAGCTGAACGAGGAGACCGTCGCCCCCGATACGGCGCGGGCCATCGTGGAGGCCAGAGCAAAGATCACCGACGGCAGCCTGGTCGTCTTTGACACGGGGCTTACCAAGGCCGACGGCACCGAGATCGACCACCCGCTCAGCGACGCGGAGATCACCGGCGGGATAGACTACTACGTCATGGGCGTAAGCAAGCTGTAGGGCATGGACGACGCCATCCGTCTTTCCGGCATCCGCAAGCGTTTCGGCGCCATGGCCGCCAACGACGGCATAGACCTGGAGCTGCGCTTCGGCGAGATACTCGCGCTGCTGGGCGAGAACGGCTCCGGCAAAACCACCCTGGTGAATATGCTGTCCGGCATCTACCAGCCGGACGGCGGGTTTATTCATGTGCGGGGGGAGGCCGTCACGATCGCCTCGCCCCGGGAAGCGCAGAAGCTCGGTATCGGCATGGTGCACCAGCATTTTAAGCTGGTGGACGCCTTCACGGCCCGGGAGAACATACAGATGGGCGGGCC
>WRDW01000057.1 GCA_009779995.1 Oscillospiraceae bacterium
CCCACCCCAACGCGCGCTTCACCGCCGGGCAGATGATCCGCGCCATCGTGAAGGGCCGCGACGACCAGGGCCGCCTGCTGCTCTCCCACAAGGAGCTGCTGGGCACCTGGGAGGAGAACGCGGACCTGTTCTCCCCGGGCGAGACCGTGCCCGGCATCGTGCGCTCGGTGGAGAAATACGGCGTGTTCGTGGAGCTCACCCCCAACCTGGCCGGGCTCGCGGAATACAGCGAGGACGTGGCCGACGGCTACCACGCCTCCGTGTACATCAAGAGCATCCTGCCCGAGCGCATGAAGATCAAGCTCATCATCGTGGATTCCTTCCCGGCGGACTACCCGGTAAAGCCCCTGAAGTACTTCACCCAGGGCGACCACATCGACCGCTGGGTGTACTCCCCCCCCGCGTGCGACCGCGTAACGGAGACGGTGTTCACGCAGGAGTAAATCCGAGACAAGAAAAAGATACAAGAGGCAGGAACGGGTTCCTGCCTCTTGCTTTTTGCCCTTGCTCTTACTCCCTGAAGTCCACGATCGCGCCGCTGCCGCTGACCTTTGGCAGGATGCCGTCCCACTTCTGGATCTTCTCGTACTCCACCAGCGTGGCCGTGATCGATGCCGCCAGCTGGCGGTTGGCCTCCGCCTGGGCCTCGGCCCGCACACGGATGGCCTGGGCCTCGGCCTCGGCGGCCTTGGCCTGGGCTTCGGCCTTCACCACCCGCTCCTCCTCCTGCGTGCGCACTTTGATGAGGTTCTGCTGGGCCACCTGCTTCTCCTCGATGGCGCGGGTGAAGACCTCGCTGAACTTGAAGTTCTCGATGTTGAACTCCTGCACGCTGATGCCGTGGGGGTTCACCTTCGCCTCCAGGGCCTTGGCGATCTCCGCGCTCACCTTGGCGCGCTCGGTGATCAGGCCCTCGGCGGTGTACTTGGCGGTGACGGACTTCACGCTCTCCTGCACGGCGGGGTAGAGGATTTTGTCCTGGTACATCAGCGCGCCTATGTTGCGCACGATGCTCACCGAATCCGCGGGGTTGACCCTGTAGTTCACCGCGATGGTGGAGAAGACCTCCTGCAGGTCGCTCGTCACGGCGTCGGCGTCCACCTTGAACTTCTGGATCTTGTTGTCCACGATGTCCACGCTCTGGACAAAGGGCACCTTGAATTTCAGGCCGTTGTTGAAGGTTTTGCCGCTGGGCGCGCCCAGATTCTTCACCACGCCCGTGCTGCCCACCGGCACGAAGGTGAAGCAGGACAGCACCAGGACCAGCGCGAACACCGCGATGAGGATGGATAGGGCGGACCTTTTGCCTTTTTCTTTGTTCATTTGGGTTTCCTCCTTAAAATAATTTGTTTTGTTAATAGTAAAGCCATGGATGCGCAATTTGTAGGGGACGGCGTCTTCGACGTCCCAAGCAAAAAGCCTTGCTTTCAAGGCCCAGGGACGTCCGGGAGGCCGTCCCCTACATCCAGTCTATCACACATTCACATTTTTTGCAAGAAAATCTTGCTCCGTGGTCAAAACGGACTGGAAATCCACCACTTCGCCCCGGTAGACGTATACCCTGGGCACGCGCTGGCTCACCCGGCAGGCTGTCTCGTAGTTGAAGCTGGCGCTCTGCGCCCCTATCTCCTCCATGGTGACGCGGCAATCGCCGTCATGGCCCAGCAAAATGACCTCGTCCTCCATGGAGACGCCGGGAATGTCCGTGACGTCAACCATGCACATGTCCATGCACACGCGCCCCAGAATCGGCGCGTACTGCCCGTGGATGATCACCCGCCCCCGGTTCGACAGCGCCCTGGGGTAGCCGTCGGCGTAGCCCACCGGCAGTGTCGCGATGACAGTTTCGCGCTGGGTGACAAACGTATGCCCGTAGCTAATGCCCGTCCCGGCGGGCACTGTTTTGAGATGCGCCACGTGGGTTTTCCAGGACATCGCCGGGCGCAGCGGCAAGTTCTCTTTTTTGACCTCCTCGGAGGGATACAGGCCGTACAGCCCTATGCCGAAGCGCACCAGACCGCGGTGCTCACCAAACTCAATTGCTGCCGCGCTGTTGCAGCTGTGCTTCAGTGGGATTTTCACCCCAACCGCCTCCAGTTTCTGCGCAAGCGCAACAAAGCGGGCTTGCTGCTCTCGCGAAAATGCCTTGTCGGCCTCGTCCGCACGGGCGTAGTGGGTGAACAGCCCCTCCGGCGCCAACCCCGGCAGCCGCGCGATTTGCGCGATTTCTTCAACAGAAGCCTCGCTGTCCTCAAAGCCGATGCGCCCCATGCCGGTATCCACTTTTATATGCACTTTTTGCTGTTTACCGGCTTCCTGTGCGGCCTGCGACAGCGCCCGCGCCTGCTCGAGGGAGTAGATCGTCTGCGTCACGTCGGCGGCTAACAGCGCGCCGTACTGACTGGGCGAGGTGTAGCACAGCAGCAGCGTGGGCTTGGCGATGCCCGCCGCGCGCAGCGTGAGGGCCTCCTCCAGGCAGGAGACGGCGTAGTAGTCGCATTTGCCGTCCAAAAAGCGCGCCAGCGGCACGGCCCCATGGCCGTAGGCGTCGGCCTTGATGACGCACATGAGCTTCACCCCGGGGGCGAGCTTCGCCCGCAGGGCGTTCACATTGGCCTCGATGGCGTCCAGGGAGATTTCGGCCCAGGTGCGCAGGTAGTTTGGCATTGTTTACCTCACCATTGATGTTTACAGCGGCCGACCAAAGAAGAACTAAGGCTTAACTCCGCTGCCAGTAAGTTTGCAACTGAACCGCCGCGACTATGCCCTGTTATCAAAAATCTATTTGCTGTATTTTCGCTTAATCCCCGTTCTTAGGTTCCAAGCGAGAGCCAATAGGGTTTAAGGAGAAATTGCTTAAATGGTCTTCTATAAGTGCAGGGGTAGTCCCTCGTATAAGCTTAGTTTGGCTGCTTCTATTGCAAGGCCATGGCTATATATGTATGAGCCTTTACTAAACAATCCTGCTATTTCTTCACCTTGTACCATAAACATTACGTCAAACTGCCGTAAAGGATGCCTGCACCGCAGGGCTTGCGGTGGGAGCCGATACGGTAAGCCGAAAATTTTGCTTGAAATCCAATCGGACATGCTGTACAATGAAACACCAACGCCAAATAGATAAGGAGTTTTTCGGTTTTTTTAAAGGGCCACCATAGAACGGGGCACGTCCAAAACTTATTTTCGGGAGGTAAATAAAATGTTTTGTTGTTGCAATTGCTGGTGTGGTCCAAGCGGCAGTAGGGGCTCCGGCGGCGGAAACTGGGGTTGGGGGAACTGCTGGCAGGCCCGCTGCCGTCCAAGGTGCGTGTGCTGGTGCTGCTGCCGTTGCTGCTAGGCTTCCGGCCCCGCACGGACATCCCCGGCGCTAACGCCTCCTGCGCAGCCGCGCGCCTCCCCCCCCTCGCGTGGACACCCCCCTGCTTTGGCGCTTCTGCGAAGCCCAAAGCTGTCCCTCCTCGCAGGCGAGGGGGGCTTTCTCTGCTCTTTCGCAAGCTGCGGATGTATTACGCCAATGACCGCAGATATTCCACGCACAGGGGCAAATCCGCCGGGCCGTTGACGGGGGAGGCCTCTATGCTCAGCCGCCCGGCGTAGCCTATCTGCCGCAGGGCCGCGAAAAACTGCGTATAGTCGTAGCCGTCGCCGGGGAGGGGGTATTTGCGGCCCGCTGGGCGCGCGATGTGGCAGTGGCGCAGCTCCGCGCCGGCCAGCGCCGGGTCGGAGAGGTCCTCGCCGTTCTCGCCCATGTGGTACATGTCCGCCAGCACGCGCAGGCCGGGCAGGTTCACCTGTTGCATGAGGGCGATCCCCTCGCGCAGGGTGTTCACGGCGTTGTCCTCCCGGGTGTTCAGGGGCTCTATGACAACCGTAAGCCCCGCCTCGGCGGCCAGCTCCCCCGCCATTTGGAACCAGGGCAGGAGCTTGCGCAGGCCCTCGGCCTTATCCACGCCCACAGGCAGCTTGCGCGCCCCGGCGGAGCCGAACACAATCACGTCCACACCCAACTCCACAGCCCGTACCATCCCCGCGCGCATGTAGGCCGCCAGGGCCGCGCCGTCCTCCAGGGCGTACAAATTGAAGTCCCCGGGGATGAAGCAGTTCATGGCCTCGCAGGGGAGGTTCGCTGCTTGCAGCGCCGCTTTGGTTTCTTCAAAAGTTTCGTCGTCCATTCTTGCAACAGTGGTGAAGTTCAGCTCGATGTAATCGCAGCCCGCCGCCTTGGCCGCCGCGGCCTGGCCAGCCGATGCGCAAAGACCGATTCTCATGGGGTGAGCCCTCCTAACAGTCTGTTGAGTATCACGCCGACGAACGGGATGAGTATCATCCATCTCGTGCTGAAATGGTCTATATCCGCCTCGCCGGTGACGGAATCGATGCGGGCGTATCTATAATAGATTTCCTCGGGAACTAAATCCGAGCCTCGAAGTTGATAATGCCGCAGATGAGGTTAGCGCGTAAACTATGGCGTTTTCTGCGGTTGCGGTACTTGTTCGCCATAATTTTGAACACC
>WRDW01000058.1 GCA_009779995.1 Oscillospiraceae bacterium
CCTCGTTCTGGTTGTTGTTGTTCTCGTAGCCCATCCAGTAGTCGAAGCCGCCCCGGCGCTCCGGCGGTACGTAGTGGTCGCGGGCATTGGAGCCGTCCAGGTGCCATTTGCCTATCCACGCCGTGTGGTAGCCCGCCGCTTTGAGGGGCCGCGCGATGGTGGGGATGGAGGGGTCCAGCGCCGATGGGGTCTTCGTCACGCCGCAGACGTTCGGGTACAGCCCGCTGAGCAGCGAGCCCCGGAACGGGCAGCACCAGGGCGCGCCCGCCACCGCATTGTCGAAGCGCATGCCGTTTCGCGCCAGGTTGTCGATGTTGGGCGTGCGCACGTTGGGGTCGCCCCGGTAGCCCAAGGCCCCCGCGCGTAATTGGTCGCACATGATCCAGATGACGTTGGCCCGGGGGTACGAATCGCGGAGATACTGCTCGGCCATGGGGGGACCTCCTGCCTGCGTTTTCTTGATTATATTATAGCACACAATTCGACTTGTTGCAAACAAAAAAAGGAGCGCCATATGCCAAAGCCAAACATCGTCTTCATCATGTGCGACAGCATGGACGGCCGCGCCATGGGCTGCATGGGCCAGAAGGCCGCCCGCACCCCCAACCTGGACCGCCTGGCGGCCGAAGGCACGCTGTTCACCGATGCGTACACCAACAACCCCATCTGCACCACATCGAGGGCCAGCATGTTCAGCGGGCTCTATAACTTCCACTGCAAGGCCTGGAACCTCTACAAAGGCCTCGAGCCAGGCGATCACACCCTGTTCGACGCACTGACGGGCGCGGGCTACGACGTGCGGACCTACGGCAAGACCGACTATTTGTCCGGAGGGCACACCGTCCGCGCGCGCGTTTCGGCCTGGACCAGCACGGCCTCCATCATGAAGCCCAACTATATCCCCAAGGCCCCCGTCATTGACAAAGGCAACAATAGGGAATGCAACAAGCGGGACTGGGGCAGGCTGCGGGACTTCCTTTCCGGCGTGGAGGAGCAGGCGGCCTCGGGCAAGCCGTTCTTTTCGTTCATAGGCTTCGACGCGCCGCACCCCAACTTCAGGACCAATGAGTATTACAGGAAGCTGATCGACATGGAGGCCATCGAGATACCGCCCCGGGACGAAGCGCCCCTCCACCCGGTGATGCACTATCACAATGTCGTCAAGAACTGGCGTCACGGCACGGACGACGCGATGGTGCGGAAGGTGCGGGGCGTGTACTACGCCATGATCGCCCAGCTGGACGAAGCCGTGGGCGAGGTGCTCGCAAAGCTGGAGGCCCTGGGCATTGCCGAGGACACCTACGTCATCTTCACCAGCGACCACGGCGAGATGTGCATGGAGCACGGCACGTGGTACAAGTCCACCCATTACGAGCCATCCGCGCGGGTGCCGCTGATCGTGCGCGGGCCGGGCGTGGCGAAGGGGGGCGTGCGCGGCGATCTCGTGTCGCTGATCGACATGTACCCAACCGTGTGCGGCATGATCGGCGCGCAGGGTCGCGGGGATGCCGACGGGCTGTCCCTGCTGCCGCTGCTCATGGGGGAAAAACAGCGTCTGGACCGCGCGTGCGTGTTCAGCGAATACCACGACAGCGCGATCAACTCCAGCGCGTTCATGCTGCGCAGGGGGAATTACAAATACATCGCATACCCAGGCTTTGCGCCCATGCTGTTCGATCTTGAGCGTGACAGGTGGGAGCTGCGCAACCTGGCCAAAGAGCGCCCGGAACTCGCCGCCGAGCTGGACGCCCTGCTGCGGGGCATCTGCGACTACGAAAAAGTCTTCGAGGAGGTTGTGGCATACGACAAAAACGCCTTCAGGCAGTGGCGCGAAAGCGAGTTGGCGGCCGGCACGTACCGGGAAACCATGAACTGGATTTTCTCCGGCTTTGACTACCCCAGAGAGGAAGCGCCGACCGGCGCGTGGACCGGCGAAGACGAAGAGGCCATCCTGCGGTGGATGGAGCCGTAACGCTTGAGAGGCATAAGCGGCGGCCATGAACCTGCCGGGGGTTCATGGCCGTCTGCCTTTTTTTCAGTTGTCGCGGCTACTTTACGAGCAGGTAGATGCCGCCGCCGATCGCGCCGAAGATCGCGACGAAGATGGCGGTAACCGCAGCGCCGATCCCCGAGATCAATGCAACCATGGTGATTCTCCTTTCACACAAACTTGCTTGCGCGCGGCATTAGGACAGGTTGCCGAAAAAGCCGGTGATGGTGTCCCATATGCCGCCCAGGCCTTCGCCGCTGAACAAGCTGATGAGCAGGGCGATGATGCCGCCTATGCCCGCGACGCCGAGAACGCGGGAGATCGTGGGAACGATGATGAACATGGTGTTTCTCCTTTCCTCTGGATTTTTGTGCACAGGCTTAGCGCGAGAACAGGTCGAAAAAGATACTGGTCAGAGCGGGAAGGATTGTGCCGAACAGGCCGAGGACGGCGGTCAGGAAAGCCAACATGCGCGGAGCTCCTTTCGCTGTGTTTGTAGGATTAGTGTAACGCATCCCGGTTGGTTTGTCTGTAGAAAAATCCACAGGAGCAGGTTTTTTTACAAAAATTTCAGCGCCCCGCGGCGGACGCATTCCGCGGGGCGCCAATCGGGTTGGCGCGGTCAGAGCATGTTGGCGAAGAAGTCGGCCAGGACGCTCGCGTCGAAGCCGCCGCCGGAGACGAAGGTGGCGAACAGGCCCCAGCACAGTTTGATGAAGTCGGTTGCGATGCCGGAAATCAACGAAACCATGGCGATCCTCCTTTCACACGGATTGTCCGAGTGATGACAGGATACCATGGTTTTACCGGCTTGTCTGTAGAATTTTCCACAGATATAAATATTTTATCCCAGCAACTCGATCCGGTTGCGTTCGCAGCGGATCAGCCCCTCCTTCTGCATCAGGCTCAGCTCCTTCGATATGCCCGTGCGGTCCACGGAGAGCTCGTCGGCCAGCTCCTGGCGGTTCATGGGCAGCGTAAAGCTGCGGCTGCGCTCCTTGGCGGAGACGAACGAAAAGAGGGTCATGAGCTTCGCGCGGGTGGTGCGCTGGCTCAGGCAGCCGATTTTCATGAACATGCCGGCCTGCTGCTCCAGCAACGCCATGACCATGTTGCGCTGGAACTCCCAGTGGAAGAGGCAGTTCTGCGCGCAGGGGCGCAGCAGCTTCGTGTTGTCCAGCACGAGGAACGTGCTGCCCGAGGGTATTTCGCAGAGGAAGGGCATGCGTTCCCGTATGTGATAAAACACGGCGTCGTTGAAAAAAAGCCCTTTTGTCATCGTGCCCAGTATGATCCTGTTGCCCCGCCAGTCCTCCTGGAATATCCGCATTTGCCCCTCCAGCACGATGGTGAGGCAGGTTACGCCCTCCGGGTGGTTGTCCCACCAGATCAGGGACGTCTCCTCCAGGGTTTCGAAGCGCGCGTTGCAGCAGCGCAGCAGCTGCTTCAGCTGATTTCCAGTCAGCCCCGCGAACAGGGGCATGGCAAGAAGAAAATCAAGATACGGTTCCAATCACAATCCCTCCCTATTTTATAGTATAACACAGAAACGGACGCTGCGTATGTAGAAAATTCTACACACAGGCAAATGGGGTGGCGGAAAATACAAGCGGTGCAAGTCTATTCCCCCTTTTCCCCGCATATACATCCCACGAAAGACTAAAAACCAAGGGGGAGACCACCATGGAACTGCAGCGCACCACCCAGAGCATAGGCAGCCTGGAAACCGTATACGAAGGCAAGCTGGAACAGGCGGTGGACGGCGACATCACCCTGCCCGAGTATTGCCCGGATATTCTGCGCATCCTCAAATGCGGCATGGAGCCTTCGGTTCATGCCGTACAATCGACGGGCGAGCGCGTGAACATCGACGGCAGCGCGCGCATCACCGTGCTCTATGCCG
>WRDW01000059.1 GCA_009779995.1 Oscillospiraceae bacterium
GTTTTTCTCCGGGTCTTGCACACGCACCGCCACCGGCCAGAACCGGCGGTTTCCGGTTGGGTCGCGCAGAAATTCCCGCTCGTTGGTGGACCCGAAGAACACGCACCGGCGCGGATACCGGGCTGTGTGCTTGCCGTAGGGCATCCGGTAAATATCCTCCACCCTGGACAGGAACTGTTTGGCTGTGCTCAGCTCTGAACGGTTCAGGCTGTCCAGCTCGGCCAGCTCGTTGATCCATACGCCCTGTATCAGCTCGCTGGCCTCCTTGCCCTCGAAGGACAGCAGGCTGTCGGAAAACCAGCGCTTGCCCATCAGCCGCAGCAACGTCGATTTGCCGACGCCCTGGCCACCCACCAGGATCAGCACCCAATCGAATTTGACGCCCGGTTGCATGGCGCGGGCTACCGCCGCGGTGAAGCTCTTGCGGGTCACAGCGCGCGTGTACTCGCTATCCTCCGCACCCAGGTAGCGCACCAGCAGCCTGTCAAGGCGTGGCACGCCGTCCCAACGCAGGCCCTGCAGGAACGCCTGCACATCGTCGAAGCTGTTTTGTGCCGCCACCAGGGTCAGGGCGTCGGACACTATGTCCCTCCCCTTGATGTTGTGTACCCTCTCCACGTACCAGCGCAGGCCGGCTTCGTCGGCGTCGCTCCAGTCCCGGCGCCCTTCCTTGTCGTCCCAGGGCAGCGCCCCCAGGGCCACACCGCGGGCCGCGAAGGTATCCAGTGCAATCTTGCCCTTGAGCAGCGGATCGTGTTGCAGGATCAGCAACACGTTGTCCGCTGTCTTCAACGGGGCGCCGTTCGCTGGGTTGAGCTTCAGGCGCGTTTGCCAGTTGGCGTCGTCCACACCGGCGCTCGGCGTCTCAAAGTCCTGGGTGGCGCTCTCGTACCGCTCCTGCTGGAGCAACAGGGACACGGGTGGATCATCGAGGGCGAGTTGGTGCATAGCGGTGTAGGACGGCAATCGCACCGTGGGCGTTCCCTCCTTGGCGTCGTCGTCTAAGTTGCCGAACCGGTGCAGGCGCACCAGGTCGAAAGCGTTCACCAGCCGCCCACCCGCCGGGTCGGTGGCATGGTGGCTGAACAGGTACAGCCCGTTATCGTAGATGACGGCGCCGCCGGTGGTATTGCCGCCGGTGAAGGTGTATCGGCCTGGGATGTTGTCTACCGGCTCGTACTCTCCAGACATGAAGGTATCCATCGCCTGATACACGTTGTACGTGCGGCAAAATGCGCCCACCAAGCCCTGTTTGCCTGTCGGGTCCTCCTGCCTCTTCACCTGCCGCTCCTGGTGCGCCTGCTCGCTGGGCACGCGCGGCCAGGCCGTCATGTCCCGCCAGTCAGGGTACAGCGCCAGCGTGGCGTCGGCGTCTACGAAGGGCTTGTCGTAGTAATGGAAGATATACTCCGCGCCGGCGCACACGCTGGGCCAGTACATCAGGCGCGACGCCTCAAAGGTGGTCGGGTCGCACATCTCGATGCCGATGTACCCCGCCAGCTTCCGGGCCAGCGGCTCGTACTCGTCGGCGGTCACGGTGCGGTTGAGCAAGATCAGCACGCGCAGCCGCGGGCGCGCCGGTTCGTGCTTGCGGGTGCTATATACCACAAGGGCGATGCCCAGCGAATCCAGGCGCTTGAGCACGGTTTCGGTCTCCATCGCCGGGATCGCGTCAAAGTCCAACGATACGAAATCGCGGCCGGTCACTGCTCCGGCCTTGCGCCGGCCGGCGGCCAGAGAGCCGCCCACAAAGCCGCCCACGTCCTTCAGATCGTCTTGCCTGCCCTTGGTCAGGCGCAGGTATTCCTGTAGGCTCTCGGGGCTCCTGGCGGGCAGTTTCAGGCGCTCGATGAGTTCTGACCACCTGAGGGTTTGCGCTGGCCAGTGGATCGCGCGGCGGCTGCCCGCGGCACTGATGGTAAGCTGGCGGTCGTTTTGGAGGAGCACCGGGGGTGGTACGAGTTGCATCATGGTGGGGCCTCCTTGTTGATTGACACATCGTGGAAAATGTTATATGCTTTTTTCACATAGAAATACGAGTGAGGAGGTTAAAGCTGCATGGCAGGCACGAAAAAAATCCTTGGTTTAGTCCCCGACGCTGTTGATCACGCTGCTGAAAATCTCATCGGCCCTTCCACGAAAGGTATCGGCCAAACGCTTGCTGATTGTTGGGAGCTAGTGCTTGGTGGGCATATTTCTTATGTTGTCGCGAAACAACGCATAAAGTATAAAATCGGTCTTGAGCGTTTCCGGGAAGGATTGAAAGAAAAAACCGAAAAGATTCCAGAGGAAAAGCGCACAGAGGGAACGCCACACATAATAATGGTTGTAATGCAAAACGCGCTATACTGTATCGAGGATGATAGTTTGAGAGGGATGTTTGAAAACTTGATCGCATCCTCCGTGGATTCCGAAACGAAGGCTAAAGTCCATCCATCGTTTGCACACGCACTTTGTCAAATGACAGCAGAAGACGTGAATGAACTAAAGAAAATATCTCTGTCAGGTAGCCGAATCACTGAAGTGATCGTTGATCAAAAAGCTCATGGAGAGGCCCACACGAAGAAAGGTGTTTTGGCAATATCAGAAGAACAGGCTATTTCGATCAATGTCCTCGCAATGTTTGGGCTTGTAACAACGCATCGTACCCACGCTAAGTTTGGACTCAAGCCAAAAATTGAAGTTGTTATCACCGAATATGGTTTGCGATTCCTTGAAGTGTGCACAAAGGAACGTCTTTAGTCTTTCTGATAATACCGGCACACAAACCCGTCACCCTTCAAAAGCAGCCCCGGCGCCCACGCCACCGGCTCCGCCATACACTCCAGTGCCACAGCCAGACAATCGGCCGGGCTCTCAATTACAACCTCATCATGCACATGGAAAACCGTGCGCAACCCTCGGGCTTCCAGCCGCAGTAATATCTCGGCCAGGCAATCCCGCGCGATCGCCTGTACAATATTCTCCACCAGCTTGCCGCCAAAGGTTTCCGTGCTTTCCCACTTGCGGGTCTGCTGATTCACGCCGCGGTAGGCCAGCGCCTCCCGGTCAAACTTGTTTGTGGTGAGGTGCGGGTGCGCGTAAAACAACTGCCGTCCGCTGGGCAATCGAAGCGTTAAAAAGGAGATGCCCTGCGAGTAGTCGCCGGTCAGCGCGAACACGATCCCCCGGCATCCCTGTGATTCCCCGGTGCGCACCGTCGCCAGCGCTGCCGCCTCGATTTCCCGCCACAGGCGCACGATGCTGGGGTTCGCCCCGCGCCACCGCTGCACGATGTCGGGCAGTTCCTCCTCGGTCAGCCCCATCTTGAGCGCTCCCATCGCAGTCAGCGCGCCGGTGGAGCCGCCGTAGCCCAGGGCCA
>WRDW01000060.1 GCA_009779995.1 Oscillospiraceae bacterium
CAAGTCCTCAATGGCTTTTTCGATGAAGCCATAGTGAACGACATTCCCCTCGGTGGTTTTCAATTTCCCCCGCGCCTCCCACACGTCATATTGCACGTGGTCGCGCCGGACGCGCTGCGGGAGGGTGTCCTCCGGGAGCCAGAAGAAGGGCAGGACTTCGTAACGATCCTCCGCGTCCATCGGCGGGAATACCAGCACAAACGCGGTTATATCCGTCGTGGACGACAGGTCGAGCCCGGCATAGCAGGGCCGCCCGCGCAGGGCTTCGGGGTCTACAGGGTGGGCGCAGGCGTCCCATTTCTCCATGGGCATCCACCTGATACTCTGCTTCACCCACTGGCAAAGCCGAAGCTGCCGGAACAAATTCTCCTCGGCGGGGTTTTGCTTGGCGCTTTCGCAGGCGAGGAACAGCTTTTCCTCGTCCACGGTGATCCCCAGGGACGGGTTGGCCTTGCGCCACACGGCGGGGGAAGTCCAGTCCTCGGCCTCCCCCGCGCCATAGATCACCGGGTAGAATGTCGGGTCGGCCTTGCGGCCTTCGAGAATATCCAGGGCTTTCTGGTGAACCTCGTAGCAGATGCTCTGCGTGTCATTCCCAGCCGTGGTGATCAAAAAGTACAGGGGCTGCTTGCGGGCGTCGCCGGAGCCGTGGGTCATAACGTCGTAAAGCTGGCGGTTGGGCTGTGCATGGAGCTCGTCGAACACGACGGCATGAACATTTAGCCCGTGCTTGGTATAGGCTTCTGCCGAGAGCACCTGATAGAAGCTGTTGAGCGGCTTATATATGAGGCGCTTCTGTGACATGACCGGCTTGATGCGCGAGCGCAGGGCCGGGCACTGCTCCACCATGCCGCAGGCCACGTCAAACACGATGCTGGCCTGCTGCCGGTCGCTGGCGCAGCCGTATATCTCGCCGCCGTGCTCGCTGTCGCCGCAGGTGAGCAGTAGCGCCATTGCCGCCGCGAGCTCGCTCTTGCCCTGCTTCTTGGCGATTTCGATGTAAGCCGTGTTGAACTGGCGGTAGCCCGTGGGCTTAACAATGCCCATCAAATCCCTGACGATCTGCTCTTGCCAGTCGATGAGCTCAAAGTTCTGGCCGTACCACTCGCCCTTCGTGTGCTTGAGGCAATTGATGAAGGCCACGGCGGTGTCGGCCAGGGCCTTGTTGTAGCGGGAGCCGGGGAGCATGAAGGGCGTGGGGGTGTAGTCGCGTAAGGGTCGCATGGGGTCACTTCCTTTCGGTGGGGATATGGAAAAGGGCCTCCCCGCGTGGGGAAGCCCTCGGTTTTCGGTTGTTATTGCCGCTATGCAGCGTCCGCGTCCTTGCTGACCTGGAAGTAATAGCCGTGGCCGCGCTTGTCGTCATCAAAGGTGAACTCGCAGATTTCGTTGTAGCAGCAGCCGTCCCAGCCCAGCATGTAGGTCTGGAAGTCGTAGGGGAAGTTGCGGCAGGTTTCGGCCTTGCAGGGGGCGTCCTCGCCGGGCCATTCTTGGTCAACGCAGGCGAGCTCCGTTTCCTCGTAGGTGTAAAGCTCGTCGGTGAAATAGCCGTGCGGCCCCAGCTTACGGCCCCAGCGGGTCACTGTGCGGTAATATTTGAAGTGGCAGCGCTTCACGCCGTCCACTACGTGATAGCTGCTGTGCTCCGGGTTATGCGGATGCTCGAAGTCGTCGCGGCTAAAGCCCCGTTCAAGGCCCTGCTTCGCGCAAGCCGCCTGCGCATAGCGTAAAAATTCTGCCACCGTCACATTGTTGCGCTGCAATTCCACCATAGCCATTTCAGATGCCTCCTGCTCGTTTGTTGTGCCTATATCATCCCATATCCCACGCCAAAAGACAACGAGCCCAGGCGAAGTATTTCAACTTCGATATTTGGCATAATTCCAGCAGAGCGTACACCGTTTCCGTGGTGGGATTCATCCGCAGCGGTCAACGTGGATCACGTGCTCGTTGCCGGGCGCGGCGCAGCGGTACACATATTCAGAATGGCCGCACTTGCTCTCTTTCAGGTGCTTGCAATGGGGCCCGCAGTGGGCCGTGGGGTCGAGCTCGCCCACGGGCCGGGTGCCCGCCCACGCCTCAAACGCCGCCCGATCCTCGGCACTCCACGGCGCGGCGCGGGCAGCGTCAATCTCCTCGGCCTGCCTTTGCGCCGCCGGGTCAAGCTCGAAATGAGGGCAGGCGCATCCGCGCACGACCGCCCGCGCCGTGTTGATACGCTGCCCGCAATACGGGCAATACTTGACATTGTATTCGCTTATGAGCTCGGAATTCATCACCGCGCCGCAGGCCGGGCACTTGCCGAACGCGCCGTCCTCAATGAGCGGGCGCTCTTGTTCGGCAAGCGAAAGGGCCCCAAGGCAAGCCACTATATCGCCGTATACACAAAATCGGTCGTTATCGCAGGGGGAAACCCCGTCCTCGCCAAAATTGAAACGGCAGCCCTCGCAGTCCTGGTCTGTAACCGCCATCAGGTCAAGGATTTCATCGCAAGTCATGTTTCCATGCCTCCTTCCCGCCTGTAACAGGTGCCGATCCCGCGCTCCTGGTCGATCCAGCGGAAGTCGCAGTTGTCCAAATACGTGCCATCCGGGAGATGTCGGCAGGCATCGCAGAGCATCATGTCGGCCCCGCAGTCGGCGCACTTGGCCTTGTAGCCTTCTTTTTCTAAGTCTACAAGGAAGCTATTCTCAAAGAAGCATTCCGCGCAAACCTCGCTGGCCGTAACTTTTCTGCTTATTTTTGTGCCTTTTCCGTAACCCAGGGCTCCGCACTCCTCCGCGTCCAGATGGGAATTGAGCAGCCAGCGCAGGCGTAAGCGTCAAATAGCGATGCACTGAAGGGTGAAAAACCGCCGCTCGGTTAGGGCGGCGGGAGTTATGATGTGGCTGGACATAATTGTTTCACAATGTCATTCCACGGAAGGCAGTCCTG
>WRDW01000061.1 GCA_009779995.1 Oscillospiraceae bacterium
ATGAGCAACGTTGTTTTTTGATTCATATTGCCGCCTCCTACTTCATTCAATTGAAGCCTTTTCAAGCAAAACAACAGCATAGCTGCTTTCGTCATTTGACGTAACATGCCATTCTTTTACGAGCCACCCATCATCCAAAAGCTTGTTGATTTCTATAATACCGTCGTTATTGCACAGTGCCGCTCTGAGAATATGGTGCTGCATAATATCATCTCCTCCATAATCTTTCTCCCGGTTAAAGGTGAGCACCTTTGTGTCCGCCAGAAATGCAGGCTTAAATAACTCTTGTCTCATATTCACTTCACTAGCAGTTTAATCGCCTCAAGGATCATCCCCGGCAGCAACTGCAATGCCCAGTAGCACAGCACCGGGGTCACAAGGGAGAAGCCCCCCAGGCGGATGAGCAGCTGGTGCCGCCCGAAGCGCTGCCCCGGGCCGTCCGCGGTGGCGCCCTCCTCGTGGGCGTATTCGATGTTCTCCCAGATTTTGCGGCGCAGCAGCGGATCGGCCAGCAGGCCCGAGGCCACGCGCAACGCGATGAATATCCCCGCGCAGGTGAGTATCTGCCAGCGGTAGCTCTGAAAATACCCGCCCATGTCCCGTGAGTAGCCGATGATGGCCTCCTGCGTGGACATATCGTTATCCGCCGCCTGCACTTGGTCCACCAGCAGTACAAAGCGGTCTCCCACAACGCCGCTTACCTGCGAAAAGCCCAGCGCCAGCGCCACCAGGGCCGCCGCGAGCAGCAGGGCGGGTTTGTAGAGCTTGCGGAAAAAGTACCAGTAGGGCCCCAGGAGGAAGGCCGCCCAGTTCCAGCTCAGGCGGGCGTCTTTCTCGAAGCGCTCCAGGTAACGCGACACCGCGCGGCGCGGCCCGCGCAGCTGCAGGGCGATCTCCTCCACGGGCTGGCCCGCTAGGGTGTCCCCCATGGTCATGTTGCGGCCGTTCACCGTGTAGACGGGGAAATTCTCCCGCATGTACTGCTCCCGGCGCAGTTGCTCCTGCTCGAAGCGCAGGCGCATGGCGGTGCCGAACTCCTCGAAATCCGCGCCGCAGTAGTCGCAGCGCAGGGCGTCGGGGAGACAGTTCTCGCCGCAGTTGGGGCAGATGGCGCCGGGCCGGCCCTCCTGCGCGGGAAGCTCGGGCTCGGGCGGCGCGATGGTGGGGACCCAGACGAAATCCGCCCCGTGCTTATCAGCGCAGGGACACGCGCCGGTTTCTTTCCAGCAATGGCGGTGCAGCGGCGCGCCGCACTCGGGGCACACGACGATGTCGTCCGTTTCTGGCTGCAGGGCCTGCCCGCAGGCGGTGCAGGGCTCATTCTCGTAGCGCATGCGAAAAACCGTTCTCCCAACTTAAAACTAATCCATTATAGATATTATACATGCTCGCGGGAGAATTGTAAAGGGTTTTTCATCAAAATTGATTTTCCTCAAGATATTTCAAATAATCCGCCCATAATTCCTCAACAGCCTTGTCAATCCGGCTCCTGCGCCAGCTTGTCTGCTCGCTGAAGGTGTATATCACGTTTTTGTGCCTGATGGAAACCTCGGACGAAAGCGACCCGTCAGGCAGGAACGCCATGATTACGGTGCACGGGGCGGCTATGCCAAAGGTGGTCCTGGAGCAGATATATTCGTGGTCGGGGCTTATCTGCGTGACTTTGCCGCCGTCAAAACGAAACGAGCTCGATTCTCTCTCGAATTTCTCTTGCGCCCATTCTTCCGTCTCAAAGTATTGTACATAAACGTAAACATAATATCCAGGAGCGTCCGGCTCTTTATACAGGTATTTGGACATGGTAAGCGCATCGCCATACACTTTGTATGCTTCCAGTGATTCGTCTTCTCTATCAGGCTGAAACCACTGCGCATACGCTTCGGGCGTTTCCAGCTCGACGGCAAAGCTTTTCAGGGCCTCCTCGTCGATCTTCAAAGGCAGCGTCGGCTCCCAATAGAATAAACTGATCTGCAGCGCGCAGACCGCAAAGAGCAGGGCGCAGGCAATGCCGCGCGAAAGGCAGCGCTCCCCCTTGTGCTTCAAACGGATAAGCCGGATAAGCGTTATCACACCGGCGATACCGGTTACGCCTATGATCAGAAAAGCAATCATGCAATCCCCCTACTCCAACCCAAAATTCCGTATAACCCCCTCGCGGTTGCGCCAGCCCTCCTTCACCTTCACCCAGCACTGGAGGTTCACGCGGCAGTCGAAGAAGGCCTCAAGCTCAGCCCGGGCCGCGCTGGCGATCTTCTTGAGCATCGCCCCGCCCTTGCCGATGATCATGCCCTTGTGGCTCTCGCGCTCGCAGAAGATGGTGGCCTCAATGTCCAGCAGGCCGTCGCCGCGCGTGTGAAATTTCTCGATCACGACGGCGGTGCCGTGAGGGATTTCCTCGTCCAGATTGCGCAGCAGCTGCTCGCGCAGGAGCTCAGCGGCAAGGACGCGCTCGGGCTGGTCGGTGAGGGTGTCCTCGGGGAAGAAGAAGCCCTCGGAGAGCTCCAGCGCGCCGCACAGGGCCGCCAGCTCCTCGCGCAGGGCGGGCATGTTATCGCCTGTTTTCACCGAGCAGGGGACCACCGCCGCGAAATCATATGCCCCGCTGAAGAGCAGGATGCGCTCCATCAGGTCCTCTTTGCGGCGCAGGAGATCGATCTTGTTGAGCACAAGAATCACCGGCGTGCGCTGCTTGACGAAGCTTGCCAGCAGCTCTTCCTCCTGCGGGCGAAGG
>WRDW01000062.1 GCA_009779995.1 Oscillospiraceae bacterium
ACGGGGATCAGGACGGAATCGGACGCGGCCAGGGCGTTCACCGTGAGCATCCCCAGCGACGGCATGGTGTCGATGAGCACGTAGTCGTAGCCGCCCTTCACCTGGACGAGGTAGTCACGCAGGACAAACTCGCGGCTCATGGTCGTGACGAGCGACACCTCCAGCCCGGAAAGCTCAATCCCCGACGGGATCAGGTCAATGCCCTCGGCATGGGAGAGGATGCCCTCACCGGGCGCGGTTGGTTCGTCGTTCATGGACTTTTCCAGCAGCCCGGCCAAGGTGATGGGCAGCTTGTCCTGCTCCGGCCAGCCAAGGCAGGTGGTTGCGTCGGCCTGCGGGTCGGTGTCCACAAGGAGGACTTTCTTCCCCTGCCGGGCCAGGCCCACACCGAGGTTGACGGCAGTGGTCGTCTTGGTCACGCCGCCCTTTTGGTTGCAGATTGCGATGGTTTTTGCTTTTGACATGTTGTGTTGCTCCTTTCAAAAATAAAAAGCCGCCCCGTTGCGATGAACGGGCGGCAATTTCGCTTATGTCACAAGATATACGCAATACTCGCAGGAAACAGGCTTGTCCGGCCTAGATGTTGCGGTATTGGCGGGCCTTGTGAAGGTCTGCCATTTTGTAGCAACTGTTCTTGATCACATGCACCACCAGCCGCAGATTGTGCTCAATGAGCTTATCCCGCGCGGCCAGGTCGCCCGCGGCGCAGGCCAGCAGGCATTTCTGCTCCTCCTCGGCGCTTAAGGGGGGCGGGAAGGAGCCGGTGGTGTTCATGTGCAGCGCGAAGAACAGGAATTTTGAGGCCAGGGCCTCCAGGAGCATGTTCAGCATAACATCAGCCTTTCTTATGTTCTGATGCCATCATATGCGCGCGCGGGGCGGGGACAATCCCGTGAAAACGGGAGGACGGGCTGAAAATTCCGGCGCACAAAACCAACCCCGGGTTGCGCGCCACAAAAATCCATCCGTTGCGCACAACCGGCAATTGTGTTATGATATTCCCACGGGCCCGAATCATAACATAAGGAGCATACATATGGAAAACAAGAAGCTTGGCGAATCCATCGCCGCGCTGCGGCAGGCCATGGGGGCCACGCAGGAGGATCTGGCCCAATCCGTGGGGGTTTCGGCCCAGGCGGTAAGCAAATGGGAGTGCGGCGGGCTGCCCGACGCGGCCCTCCTGCCCGGCATCGCGGACTTTCTGGGCGTGCCCATCGACCGGCTCTATGGGCGCGCAGGGGTCGGCGGGGACATCTACGAGGCGCTGCGCCTGCGCGTGGGGAAGATGGCGCAGGAGGATAGGATGCGGGAGGGAATGCGCATCTGCTTCGAGCTGCAAAAGGCGCTGTGCGGGGCCATGGACAACAGGCAGTCCATCACGGAGCTGTGGGAGAAGCAGCCCCACGGGTATCACCACTCGCAGATGCTTTTCAACAGCGGGGTTTCGCTGATGTCGATCACGGCGGACGCCCCCTATTACGCGCTGCTCACCGAGCCGCCCGAGGGCTGGGAGAAGGGCCTGTTCAGCGCCGAGGCCTATGCCGAACTGTTCGCCGTGCTGGGCGGGAAACAGGCCATGCAGGCACTGTTCTTCCTGCTTCGCCGTGGCGGCGGAAAGCCCTTCACGCCCCGGCTGCTGGAGAAAGCCCTGGGCATTGCCCCGGAGCAGGCCCTGGCGATCCTGAAGGGCTTCGCGCGCTTCAAGCTGGTGAGCAGCGAGGAGGCCGAGCTGGACGACGCCGTGCAGACCATCTACGACTTCAAGCCGAACCCGGCCCTGCTGGCCCTGCTGGCCATAGGAAAGGAAGTGATGCAGAAACCGGGCTCGTTCATCTTCAACTGCGTCAGCAGGAACACGCCGTATTTTGTCGGCGGATAAAAACAACACAGCCCCGGTTCATTGTGAACCGGGGCTGTGCTATATGCGGCTTTTGCGTTCTCTCGTTTCACTTGATAATCTCTCTCGGAATGAGTGCTTGACGCGAGGCGGCAGGCGGCATATAATAGCAGCAATAAATTAAAGCGAGGGCAATGAGATGCATTTCAGCGCGAAATTCAAAGATCTGCGCCGCGCCCGTGATTTGACGCAGGAGCAAATCGCGGACATCTTCCATGTGTCGCCGCAGTCCGTCAGCCGCTGGGAGACCGGCGCGAACTACCCCGATGTCGAGCTCCTGCCGCATATCGCGGTGTTCTTCAAGGTCACGGTGGACGAGTTGCTGGGCACAGAAGCGATACGCAACGAGGAAAAAGCCGCCGCCTACACGAAAGACATTCGCAATCTGCTGAACAGCGGCAAATCGGGCGATGCGATCGCGTTGGCGCGCAAGGCCACCAAGGAGTACCCGCAGCACACCGGGCTGCATTACCTTTTGGTGCAGGCGATGTCCGCCGCCGGCGGCCAAACGTACAAAGACGAAATCATCGCAACCAACCTGCGTATTATTCACCTCAGCGACTACAAGTCTTCGCTGAGCCACAGGGTTCAGCTCGTCCGGCAATATGCGGGATGGGGCATGGTGAAAGAAGCGCGGGAGCTTATAGGCACCCTGCCGGACGAAATTTGGCAATCACAGGAGCCATGGATGGGGCTTGTGCTGGAGGGCGAAGCGTGGGAGCGAAACCAGCGCAGCCGCATGGTTCGCGCAAAATATCTGCTGCAATACCTCGTTGACGGCTATATCGAAAAAGCCGACACAGACATTGCGCAAAAATTGGCCTGCAC
>WRDW01000063.1 GCA_009779995.1 Oscillospiraceae bacterium
CAAGGCTTCATCTGGAATTCCTACACCATCCCATCCAGGGGTTCCTCATACGCCGGCAAAAATTCCTCCATGAAGCAGCCCAGCGCCGGCAGCCCCATGCCCCGCAAAATCCCCCGCAGGCTCTCCTCCGCCCGGAGGAACTCGCAGTTGCCCGCCTTGCGCTCCTCCATGCATTTGATCAGCGCGCTGAGCTTGTCCGCCGCCTTGACATATTTCCAAAGCGCAGCTTCATCATTTTCGGGGGACAGCAAGGGTGCATACGCCGCGCGCAGGTCTTCGGGCAAAAGGCCCAGCAGCGACGCGCAGGCGCCGGCCTCCACCTGCTTGTAGGCCTCGCGCAAATGCTCGCTGTGGTATTTCACGGGGGTAGGCAGGTCCCCGGTGAGGACCTCGGGCGCGTCGTGGAGCAGCGCGAGGGTGGCCGCGCGGTCTGCGGACAGCGGGGTCTCGCCAGTTTTAAGAAAGCGTGTATTGTGCAGCGTCACCAGTGCGTGGGCCAGGATGGCCGTCTCCAGGGTGTGCTCGCTGAGGCTCTCGCTGCTGGCGTTGCGCATCAGCGCCCAGCGGGAGATGTATTTCATCCTTGACAATAACGCAAAAAAGCTATGGCTCGACATTGAAATCGAACACCCCCTCCAGCCCCAGCAGGCTCTCCTTGATCAGCGCCAGGTCGCCCTCGCTTTTGATGTAGGCCCGCGCCCGCAGCACCTTGTTGACGTCCTTGCTCATGGTAAGGAAGGGGCCGCTGTCATCGGGGAAAAGGATCTCCAGGGAGCGCAGGTCCGCGCCGCAGGCATGGAATATCTCCGCTACCCGCTCGCTGACATGGTAGGCGTCGTTGACGCCAATATCAATCGTGCGGATGGAGGAGTGCCTGTTGCGCACCTTTTTCACATAGTTGAGGACGAAGTAGAGCACCGCCGTGGCGATCAGCGCGCCGGCCCAGAAGCCGATGCCCGCTGTCAGCCCGATGCACGAAACCGCCCACAGGCTCGCCGCGGTGGTGAGGCCCTCCACCATGAAGCCCTTGCGCAGGATGGTGCCCGCGCCCAGGAAGCCGATGCCGCTGATCACCTGGGCGCCCAGGCGCAGGACGTCCGTGCCGCCGTAGCGCAGCGAGACATATTCCGAGGTGCACATCACCAGCGCCGCGCCAACGGCCACCAACACGTGCGTGCGCAGCCCCGCCGGGCGGTGCGAGTGCTGCCGCTCGTAGCCGATCACGCCGCCCAGGATCGCCGCCAGAACCATGCGCCACAGGGCATCGACCGCCAGGCGCAGCTGGTCATTGGCCCAGCAACTGATGAAGAATTGTTTCACTGCTTCCATAAAGCAAGCTCCCTTCTACGGCTTTCTTTTTATTATAGCATGGATTCGCCGGATTTGCAAACGTTTTCCCTTGCGTTTCGGCAAAAAATATGCTAAGATGGATCACAGGCTGCGGGAGGCGGAGGCCTCGCACATGCTGAATTCTTAATAGGGAGAGATAATACAATATGAAACTAATTGTTGATATATCATTTTGTGTAATTGCAAATGATATTATGTCGGAATTTGGAATGATCTACTTTCTGGAGAACTATAAAAACTTATTGGCTGTAAATACCCGATTTGTATTAAAGCTGAGAGAAATTGGTTTTTGCTTGCCCGATTATGACCACATCTGTATCCGCCTTTCGTCGAGCCTTCCTGCAGGCGAAATGATAAACAAGGGCAACTATGACCCCTACCATCAATTCTTCAGCGATTATCATATTGGAGTGTCTCCAGACCACTTCAACAGCCTGAATGAAGACGAAAAGATTACGTTCTTGATTTACAGGGCTGTTGCTTTGATTCAAAAGTTCTACTGCAACTCTGATGAAGAAAAAACCAGCGTTGCCCGGTGCGCAGAAATTAGCCTGGAAGGGGGCGAGCATGAAAAAATCATCTACAAGCAAAAGAAAGCGGACCACTGCGTTGCGCAAGTTGTTGTGAGGGTATTGAATGCTAACGCCTTTCAGGCATATGTACGAGTACTAATGGATCAAGTAGTGCTGAACGAGGTTGAATACCCAGGGATATTGGGCCACTTCGAATTAATATTTCAATTTGGAACCATAATTGTCAATAAATCGTCCGTCAGAATTAAGCCCCGAAAGAATTCGCTGTCACCTCTATATGGGTTTTCCGATTTTATTGTCCCCATCCCGCCTTCCGCCTAACCAAACGCCTCTATCACCGCCGTATAGATCTTCCCCGGGTTCTCCAGGAATTTTTCCCGCATAGCCTGCGCCGTGTCCCGGTCGGGCACGTAGACCGTCACGCTCATGAGCATGTCGCCGCCCTTGCCCTGCCGGAAGGTCATGTAGCACCCTCCGCCATCCGCGGGGTATTCCGTGATGCCGTTCTCCCGCTCGCGGCGGCTGCGCGCCTGCAACTGCTCGGCGGCGTGGAGCGCGCGGTCCTTCACGCGGCGGGGCAGCTCCCGGGCCAGCTCGCCGGCCGCGTGGGCGTATTTCCCGGGGAGGCGCAGCACCGCCTCGCCCTCCCGCGCGGACATCACCAGCCGCCCCGATTCCAGCAGCTCGTGCAGGGCGGCGGTGTATTCGAAGTAGTTGGCCAGGCCCTCCTTGGCGAAGACCTGCTCGGCGAGATCCTCGGTGAGGGGCTGCGCCAGGTGCTCCGCCAAAAAGCACAGCAGCAGCCGTATCTCCTCCCGGCTGTA
>WRDW01000064.1 GCA_009779995.1 Oscillospiraceae bacterium
GCCCTGACGATTATGTTTTTTATATGTGTGCCGATGGGCGAAGAAGGCATGATATATGTTGCTTTCAATCCTATTGGCGTTTCGTTCGGGGAAATTGTGCGCCGCCTGGATTTTGATTTAATTCATTTGCCTGATAGCCTTAATCTCGCCATGGTTCTACTGACTCATGTGCTTCCGGCTGTGTTTTTCTACCTGGGGATGGTGCTGAGAAAGAAAGCCTTATATCTCAAAAATGCCAGAGAAGGCCGCGAAGCACAGGGCGTCCAGTGCGGCGGCGAGGACACTGACCAGCAATAATACAAGATAACGCGTGATGTACAGGCGCAGGCTGCTCTCCATTTTGTCCTGCTTGTTGTTCAATACTAGCAGCATGTCGCCGGACATCAGCATGCTCTCTTTGCAATACGTCAGCATGACCAGCACGGACACCACCGCCGCCGGGCACAGCACCAGCACGCTGTAGCCCACGCCGGGCAGACCGCAGGTCATATAGAGCCAGCCGCTCACCACGCCCACGCCCATCCCGCGCAGCACCGGCAGCAGCAGCAGGAACGGCAGGCCCGCCGCGCACAGCCCCAGCAGGAACGCCGCAAGCAGGAAGAGGAAGTCCGTGCCGAAGTATCCCATGGCGCTGCCGAAGGGGCTCAAGTCCGCCCGGCCGAGCCGCTGGGCCCGCAGGAGCTCCAGAAGGCGCGCCTGCCAGCCCGAGGAGGCCGTCCCGGCCGTTTTGGCCCCCAAAAAAAGCCCCAGGGCATACAGGCCCAGCAGGGCGAGCTTCTGCCAGCTGCGCTCCAGGGCGGCGGTATATTTTTTTATGTCCGGCCCGGGCAGGCGAGACAAGCCGCCGCCTGGAACAATTTTTGTTGATTTGATGTTTTGAAAAAGCGGAAGCGATGCAAGGCGTTTCATGTTCCGGCTTTCCTTTCCTGATTCGCATTTCGCATCATGTGTCTTGTCCTTGTCCTGTTCTATTTCTATGTGCGCGGCGTTGGAGATATGCTTTGGGAATATCGCTTCATTGCGAGAAAGCGCGAACAACTTTATTGTTCGAAAGCGTCATGAATTCAGCCGAGTGAAGCACTATCCCCTTTTGCGTGCTGAAGCATATAATTTAGCTTATTAAAGCAGCCACCAGGCGCTGGAGCTGCGCGGCGAAATCCAGCTTCTTCACGGCGGCGGGAGCCAGCAAGGGGTATGTGCCCAGTGTTTCGCCGTCCAAAGTGATGGTGATCTTGCCCAGGACCTGCCCGGCCTCCACCGGGGCCTGCACGTCCGCCGCCAGGTCCACGCTCTGCTGCAGGTCGCCCTCGCTCCCCTTGGGCACCAAGATGGGCATGGCCGCGGGCGGCACGGGCTTGATCCACTGCTCCGCGCCGCGCAGCACGCGCACCTGGGTGATCAGCGACGGCGCGATCTGCGGCGTAACCGTCGCGAAATTCGCGAAGCCCCAGTTGAGCAGGCGCTTTGCGGTCTCAAAGCGGTCGTCGCTGCTGCCGGAGCCCAGCACCACGGCGATGAGGTGGGTCTCGCCCCGCCTGGCGCTGGCCGCGATACAGCAGCCGGCCTTGCTGGTGGTGCCGGTCTTCAGGCCCGTGGCGCCCTCGTAGAAGCGCACCAGGCGGTTGGTGTTCACCAGCTCCGTGGCGCCATCCCGCAGGGAATCCATCCAGATGGTCGAATACTTTATCACGATGTCGTGTTGCAGCAGCGCACGGCTCATCAGGGCGATGTCCAGGGCCGTGGTGAGATGCGTGTCAGTCTCGTCGTCCAGGCCGGTGCAGTTGTCGAACCGGGTGTTGGTCATGCCCAGCTCGGCCGCCCGGTCGTTCATCATGCGGACAAAGCCCTCCTCGCTCCCGGCGATGGCCTCGCCCAGGGCGCAGCAGGCGTCGTTGGCACTGTAAATCGCCGCCGCCTTGAGCAGCTCCTCCACCGTCATGACCTCGCCCTCCTTGAGCCAGATCTGCGAGCCGCCCTTCCCCGCCGCTGCCGCCGAGGCGGACACCTTGCCATCAAGGGTGAGCTTCCCGCTTTCCAGCGCCTCCGCCACCAGCAGCAGCGTCATGACCTTTGTCACCGAGGCCGGATAGAGCCGCTCGTTCTCGTTGAATTTGATCAGCGCCTGGCCCGTGGAGGCGTCCATGAGCACGGCCGCCTTCGCGGCAATCTGCACCGGCGGGGCCTCCTCAAGCGCCAGCACATTAATGCGCAAAAGCATCGCAATCGTTAAAAATAGGGCAATGATCCGCGCGCATCTCTTCTTTAACATCATAAAGCACACCCCCTGCTAAGTTCTATGCCGGGCGGGGAAATTTTAGTACGCTTTTTCACCCCCTCTGTCGCTGCGCGACATCTCCCCCAAAGGGGCGATCCTGACGGTTTCCGCAAGCATTTCCGAACGCAGGGCTTGCATTTTTGCGGCAATTCAGATATAATGTAATGAACATATTTGAAAGGTGGGGCTTCGCTTGACCGTCGCGTTTGTGACCCTCGGCTGCAAAGTGAACCAGGTGGACAGCGACGCCCTGCGGCAGCGCATGGAGGCCGCAGGCTATGACTGTGTAC